>JAJFFU010000040.1 GCA_021776465.1 Parvularculaceae bacterium | reverse complement strand
GATGAAAACGGCTATATCGCACTCCCCAACGTCAATCCACTGGTCGAGATGATGGATCTGCGTGAGGCGCAGCGGTCTTACGAGGCCAATCTTGGCGCCATGGACACGATGCGGTCGATGGCGACGTCGACCTTGCGGATTTTGGAGTAAGCAGATGGCGATTAGCCCGACACAAGCCGCTGAAATTTACGCCGCCGTCGCCAAGGCGGCCGGTAATGCGCCGCGTACGGATGAAGCGGCAGCCGCACAGGCGCCGAACTTCGCCGAGCTTGTCCAGACGGCCGTACAATCATCGAGCGAAAGCCTGAAAGCCGGTGAAACAGCCGCGGCGCAGGTTGTCGCAGGTGAGGCGTCGCTGGTCGATGTGGTGACGGCGGTCTCGGCGGCCGAAGTAACGCTCGAAACAGCGATTGCGGTCAGAAATCGCGTCATTGAGGCCTATCAGGACATCTTGAGGATGCCGATTTAGCGGCGGGTCAGTTTCCCCTAGCCCGCTTCCCCGGCGAAAGCCGGGGCCCATAATTTTTCAATTTGTGGCTTCCATCTGGATCCCGGCTTTCGCCGGGAAAACGGGTGCTTGCCTTCTGTCTCGTCCCGGAAATCCCCGACGCGCCCATTGCGCGATAGCAGTTAGTTAACCCGCCCTTAACCCAATCCTCACGGCGTTTTAACCACGCGCCCGGCAATATCTGCCCAGTCTCTTTTTTAAGGCCAATCTTGGTTGAGGATCTTCCATGGGCGCAGAAATTCTGGAAATCGCGCGCGAAGCCTTCTGGGTGACGCTGCTGGTCGCCGGCCCCGCTATGCTTGCGGGGCTCACCGTTGGCCTGTCGATTGCGCTGTTGCAGGCGCTGACCCAGGTGCAGGAACTGACCCTCGTTTTCGTGCCGCGCATCATCGTTATGTTTATCGTGATCGCGCTTTGCCTACCCTTCATGGGCGGCGCGCTCGGGCGTTTCGCGATTGAGCTTTACGCGCGCATCGCCGCAGGCGGCGTCGGCGCGGGTTAGCGCCCATGACCTTCAACCTCACCGCCCTGCCCATCGACGCCTTCATCATCTTCGCGGTGTTTGTGCGGGTCGGCGCGCTTTTCATGACGGCGCCGGCGCTTGGCGATTTCACGCTCAGCCCCCGCATTCGCCTTGCGGCGGCGCTGGCGGTTACAGCCGCGCTTGCCCCGGTCGCTGCGTCGTTCTTTCCCGACTGGGCGCGCACCGGCGGGCTCGGGCCCATGACGGCGCTCATACTCGGCGAAGCGCTTGCGGGAGTTTTTTTAGGGCTCGCAGCGAAGGTCGTCATGGCGGCGCTGAATGTCGCCGGTCAGATCATCGCCTTTCAGATGGGCCTGTCGCTGGCGCAAATCTTCGACCCGACGCAGCAATTGCAAGGCGCCATCATTGGCGGCTTTCTAGCCGTTCTTGGGACAACGATGATCTTCGCCACGGATTTGCATCACATGTTGCTCGCCGCGCTCGCAGATTCCTATGCGCTGATGAGCCCCGGCGCCCTGCCGAATTTTGGCGACATGTCGAACGTAATGGTCGACACGCTATCTCATTCGTTCTCATTGGGCCTGCGTCTCGCTGCGCCTTTTGTGCTGTTCGGTATCGTCTTTTACGTGGGCGCCGGCGTTCTCAACCGGCTGATGCCCCAGGCGCAGGTCTTTTTCATGTTGATGCCGGCGAACATCGCACTTGGTATCGTACTCCTGATGCTGACGACCGGCCTTATCATGACGCTGTTTCTTGAACAGTTCGAAGCGCATCTCGCGCAGTTTTTGAGATAGCGCCATGTCAGAGCAGCAGGACAATTCACAGCGTACGGAAGATCCGACCCCGAAGCGGCTCGCCGACGCACGCAAAAAGGGCGATGCGCCCAAAAGCCAGGAAGCGATTGCCGCAGCGATGCTCGCCGCCGGCGCCCTCGGCCTTGCGATGTTTGGCGGTCAGGCAGCGACCGACGTGATGAACACCGGGGCAATGTTCCTTGACCACCCGCATCAGTTTCTCGCGGACGGCGCAGCGTTGCAGCGCCTCTGGGCGGCGGTCGCGTGGCGACTGGCGGCGGCGCTCGGCCTTTTGGGGTTGATCTTCTTTGCGGTCGCCATCCTCGCTAATGTCGGTCAGGCGCTCCCGGTCTTTACGGCAAGCCGCATCAAGCCGGATCTTTCAAAGATCTCGCCCATGGCTGGTCTCAAACGAATTTTCGGGCCGTCGGGACTGTTCAATTTTACCAAAGGCGTCGGCAAGCTGGTGATCGTCGGCGCTTTGTTATTCTTCGCTCTGTGGCCGGAGCGGGATTTGCTGATCACGTCCCTGACGGCAGATGCCGCGACGCTCCTTGGTCTGATGAAATCCCTGATTTTGAAACTGGTCGTCCTGGCGGTCGTCGCCATGATGGTCATCGCGGCGTTCGATTACGCCTTTCAGCGCCACACATGGAAACAGCGCCTGAAAATGACGCGCGACGAAGTGCGCCGCGAGTTGAAAGAAACCGAAGGCGATCCGCAGATCAAAGGGCGCCTGCGCCAGATGCGCGAAGGCCGAATGCGCAAACGCATGCTCGCGGCCGTCAAGGACGCGACGGTGCTGGTCATGAACCCGACCCACTACGCTGTTGCACTTGGCTATGAGATGGGCGCGGAAACGGCGCCGGTATGTCTTGCAAAAGGTCTTGATGATCTGGCCCTGCGCATGCGCGAAGCCGCGCAGGAACATAGCGTGCCAGTGATCGAAAACCCGCCGCTCGCCCGCGCGCTTTATGCATCCGCAGAGGTCGATGAAGAAATCCCTCTCGATCATTATGAAGCCGTTGCGAAAGTCATCGGCTTTATCATGAAGAAGGCGAAGACGGCGCGCATGTTGAACTAACCGCCCGCAATCCGTCCTCCCCGGCGAAGGCCGGGGTCCAGAAACGCCTAGCTTCGTCACGTCGCCTGTAACGGTCCTAAGTTCAACATTTCTGGATGCCGGCTTTCGCCGGCAAGAACGGCGGTGGGTAGGTTCGCGCGCGTGCGTTTAAAACGCCTTCCGCCAACCGATCGTCAGCGTAAAATCCGTCTCAAGCTGCGGGCCGTTGCGGTTCCGATAAAGCGGCTTGCTGACGTCGATGGGACGGCGGGTTGCGCCAGTGCGCAAACCGTCGCCATTCCTTGCGGAAAACTAAGGTTGCGAACACGCCTCATCCGGTGGTTTCGACCCCCGAGTCGCGCCATAGTCACCAGCCCGAATCACTTCCGGCGCGCGAAAAAGCGCGGCCGATGCAAATTGCGAGAAAAACGCCGTGCCGCCAACGGACGCCGCCCGCGCTGCTGCTGACAAAGAAGCCGAAGACATTGTCAGCGCGTTGCGAAAAAAAGCCAAGGATGAAGCCGCTGAAACAGACGGCAACCCGTTCGTTCGCGCCGTTGACAAGCTTACCGCCAAAACGGCCGAGGTGTCAGCGCCGCCGGAAACCGCATCGCCTGCGTCTGCAGAAACGCAACCGCAGCCGCGCCCACCGACGCCCGATGACATCGTCAAGATGATGGACGCGGCCGCCGCGGCCCGCACCAATGAGCGCGACCGGCACGACACTACAAAGCGGACTACAAACGTCGCCTCCTTCTGGCTCCTCTGGGGCTTTATTTTCGCCGGGCTTGGCGCTGTCGGTTACGTTGTGCTGACGGCGCGGGAAACTGGCGGGCCGGGCCTGTTCATCGCTGCGGGGATCGCGCTCCTTGTTGCGCTTTTTGTCGCCGCCGCTGCTGCGCGCATGTTCTCGCCCATGCTCCTTGCCGGCGCGATGCTGCAACGGGCTGGCGGTAAAACGGCGGAAGAGGCGGCCGAGCTTGCCGGGGCGGAAATTCTCGGCGCCCTTGGCCTTGCCGAACGGGTCCTTGACGCAGATCAGGACGCGCGCCTTGTCACCCGTCGCGACGGCGTCGTGACTTATGCGAACCGCGCTTATTTTGACCTCGCCCGGGAGGCCGGCGTCGTCGGGCCCGCTGGATTGCCGCCCCGCATTGATCGCTTGTTCGCTCAGCAGGGCGCCGAAGCGACCAAGGTGTTTCGTCTCTGCAAGGCTGCAAAAAGCGGCGAGGCTGGTGAAGAAGTTATCTATCAGATGATGGGAATCGAAGGCGGCGGCGCGCGGCGGCGGTTTGAAGTCAGTACACGCCCTATTCGCGGCTCAGACGATCACGTCGCCTGGCGCCTCGCTGAGCAGCCGATCGAGGAAGAACAACACGACGTTCTCGCCGCATCCTATGCGGATTTTCCAGAGCCTGTCTTTGCGCTCGAAAAATCCGGCCAGGTCCCATGGGCGAACGCTGCGATGCGCGAGCGCCTGGGCGCGGCCCGCGGTGATATCCGCCATATCGATGATGTGGTCCTCGGCGAGACCGGCGATCTCACAAGGGCGCTCTGGGCGATCGATCATACCGCGAATGCGGCGACGGTCCGCCGGCGCGACGCTGATCCTTCGGATGCGCATCTCATTGCTTTTCGCCGCGGCGGCGTCGGCGAAGGCTTTGTCTGCGTCGAACTGAAAATCGACGAACCCGATGAGGCGCCGGAAGAGGTCGCGCTTTCCGGCGACATTTCGGAATCGCCGTTTGGCATCGCGATCATCGACGGCGAGTTAAACCGCGACGGCCGGATCATAGAGGCCAACAAGGCGTTTACCGAAGTGTTCGGCGGCAAGAAGAAAAACGCGCCGCTGGCGAAAATATTCTCGCAGGAAACGCTGGAAGAGCTGGCGTCCGAGGCGCGCCGCAAACCGCGCGTTGGCGCAGCGCCCATGGGCGTTGAGGCCGGCGTCGGCGAGGGGGCGAGCGCCCGAACATTTGCGCTTTTCCCGCGGCCGGTCAAACGCAAGCGCGGCTCTTACGGCCAACGCAAAACGCTTCTCTATTCGGTTGATATTTCCGACCGTAAACGCATGGAAGAGGACTATGCGCAAGATCAGAAACTGCGCGGCATTGGCGAGCTGGCCTCGAAAGTCGCCCATGATTTCAACAATTATTTACAAGTCGTCCTTGGTCATTGCGAACGGTTGATGCTGAAGCACCCGGCCGGCGATCCGTCCTATCAGGAACTGATCCAGATCCGCGAGAACGCCCAGCGCGCGGCGAATACGACGAAACAACTCCTCGCCTTTTCGCGTAAACAGACGCTGAAACGTGAGGTTCTGTCGATTACCGAAGTGCTGCGCGATTTCTCGCGCTTTCTGACGCGTTCCATTGGCGAAAAAGTTCAGCTTGATCTTGTCAACGGGCGCGCCCTGCCCGCGATCAAGGTTGACAAATACCAGATCGAAACAGCGATCATGAACCTTGCCGTCAACGCGCGGGATGCGATGGCGCCAGCCGGCGGCAAGTTGACGATCCGTACACGGCGCGTTGCCGCCGAAGAAATCGCCGACCTTAAATTGCCGAGCCTCGGCGAGTGCGATCACGTCATGATCGAGGTCGCTGACACAGGACCCGGCGTGCCGGCCGACATTCAGGCGAAAATTTTCGACCCGTTTTTTACAACCAAGGAATCCGGCCGCGGGACGGGTTTGGGCCTGTCGACCGTCTATGGCGTTATCCGTCAGATGGGCGGTGCAATCGCGCTTGAAAGCGAAGAGGGCGCCGGCGCCGCGTTCCGGATTTACCTGCCTGAAACTGATGAAACCGAAGCGCCGGAAGAACAGCCCGCAAAGCGCGCCGCGTCGCGCGCCGAGCCTGCCGACCTTACGGGCGCAGGCCGTATCCTTGTCGTGGAAGACGAGGATTCAGTACGCAATTTCGTTCTCGCGACCCTTGGCGATTGCGGCTACGAAATCACCGAAGCTGAAGACGGCGAGGATGCGCTGGAGGTTCTCGAAGAAGAGGGCGCAGACTTCGATCTCATCCTCTCCGACGTGATGATGAACGTGATGGATGGACCGACATTCGTTGCTGAAGCGCGCGAGAAACATGCGCTGAAATCCAAGGTGATTTTCATGTCAGCCTATGCCGAGGCGGCGGTGCGCGACCAGCTCGACCAGATCGAAGGCGCGGGCTACATTCAAAAACCCTTCACCGTGAAGGGTCTGGCGGGGATGGTAAAACAAACGCTTTATCCGCTTGAGGACGAATAAGCCGCGAGTGGGAAGTTACGGGCGAATAAAATGAGGCAAGTCGTTTTCGATCTTGAAACGACGGGATTTCAATTTTCCCGCGGTCACCGCATCGTTGAGATCGGTGCGGTGGAAATGATCAATGGCGCGATCACCGGGCGCAATTTTCATAGTTACGTCAATCCCGAACGGGACATGCCGGAAGATGCGCAACGCGTGCATGGATTGTCGGAAGCGTTCCTGCGCGACAAGCCGGTATTCGCAAACGAGACCGTCGCGCCGGCCTTTTCGAAATTCGTCGAAGGCGCTGAGTTGATCGCCCATAACGGCATCGGGTTCGACTTGCCGTTCATTCAAGCGGAACTTGAAGCGGCGGGGCTTGCGCGGCTCAAGAACGAAATTACCGACACGATGTTACTGGCCCGCCGCAAATATCCCGGCGCCCCGGCAAGCCTTGATGCGCTGTGCTCGCGCTTCGGCGTCGACACCAAGGAGCGCGAGCGGGATGGCCACGGCGCCCTCCTCGACTCGCGGCTTCTTGCGGAGGTCTACATAGAACTCACCGGCGGTGCGCAGGCCGGCCTCGATTTCGGACGTAACGCCAATCCGGGTGATGACGGCGCTGGCGGCGACGCATCGCAACGCGCACCCCGTGCAAGGCCGCGCCCCCTGTCCGTCCGCATCACCGACGCAGAAAAATCCGCCCACGAAGCATTGCTCGATGAAATGGGCGATGATTGTTTGTGGCGGGCATGACGGTTCGTCGCCAACCTCTTTCGTAGTTGTGGCGCCGCGTTGCACACAACCGGAACCGTAAATTCTTTCACAAAACCCGCATTTGGTCGATAGTTATCAACACCCTTTCCCGCGGGCGTATGATGACCCCGATGCAGAAATTCTTTTCATATCCTAGCAACGCCCGCCTGGAACGCCCCTGGGGCGGGCCCGGTATTCAGCGCGTCGCCGAGCGGCGTTCGAAGGCAGGTCAGTTTTTACGCGACGCCTTCTCATCCAGCCCTGATGTTCCCTCACGCGCAGCGAGCGCTGCGGCGACATCACTTGGCGAAACCTCGGCGGCGGCGAGGGTGACCATGAGATGATAGAGAACGTCGGCGGCTTCGGCTGTCAATTCTTCGGGCTTTCCTCGGGTTGCGGCGATGATCGCCTCAATCGCCTCCTCGCCGAATTTGCGGGCGCAGTGTTCGGCGCCCTTGCCGAGCAATTGCGCCGTGTAGGAACTATCGGGGTCAGCGCCCTTGCGCGCATCAATGGTTGCGCAAAGCCTGTCGAGGACGCCGCCAAGCGTGTCGTTATTCATAAGCCCGCCATAGCGGCCGCGTCAGCGCCGGGCAAGGGCCGAACGGGCAGGCCGGCGGCATTGAGCGCGCCGCGCACTTCGTCGATGGAAACCTCGCCAAAATGGAAAATGGACGCCGCGAGCACAGCATTGGCGCGGCCCTCTTTTACGGCCTCGACCATATGGGCCGCCGAGCCGGCGCCGCCGGAAGCGATGACCGGCACGGTGACAGCGCCCGTAATGGCGCGGGTAAGGGCAATATCGAAACCGGATTTGGTGCCGTCCCGGTCCATGGAGGTCAGGAGGATCTCGCCGGCGCCCCGCGCAACGACGTCCTTTGCGAAGTCGACCGCATCAATGCCCGTCCCCTCGCGCCCCCCATGGGTGAAAATTTCCCAGCGCCCCTCGCCTGCTTTCTTGGCGTCGATCGCCACGACAACGCATTGGGCGCCAAACTGGTTCGCGGCGGCGTTGATGACGTCCGGGTCTTTGACCGCCGCTGTGTTGACCGCGACTTTGTCTGCGCCGGCAAGCAGCAGGTTGCGAAAATCCTGCGGAGACCGAACACCGCCGCCAACCGTCAGCGGCATGAAGCAACGCTCAGCAACCGAGCCAACGACGTGGAGTAATATGCCGCGCCCTTCATGGCTGGCGGATATATCGAGAAAGCACAGTTCATCCGCATGCGCACGGTCATACGCTTCGGCCGCGGCCACCGGATCGCCGGCGTCGCGCAGATTGACGAAGTTGACGCCTTTGACGACGCGGCCGTCTTTAACGTCAAGACAGGGGATAATCCGTGTTGAGAGCATTTTCCTCACGCCAGAAAGGCGGTGTCTTGTCGAATAATTCCCAGGCCCGGTCAATCTCGGCCGCCGCCGCTTCTGCTTCAGCAGCCTTGAACCCGGCGACGAAGCCGGCGGCGCGCATCGCGACTTTGCCAGCCCCTGCGCCCGTCTCTTCGGCAAGTTCCTGCGCCACCACGGCGTCATTGACGGCGCCGAGCGCTGACTGAAGGCGCGAAAGGACGCGCATATAGGGTTTGCGGGTCTCGCGCGGGTAAAGCGAGCCCAGCATCTGCGCGGCGTAGCGCTGTTTTTTGAGAGCGATGCGCAAGGGGTGTCGGGCCGCAAGCTCGTTTCGGTCCATCGCCGCTTCAGCCTTGCGCGATCGCTTTAGCGCCCGGTCGAGGGCGATCGGCGCGAAGATATGCAAGGGCCCGCCGCCCAGATTGTTGGCGTGGGCGCGCCAGGGCGCGAGCACGCCCGCTTCGAGAAGGTCGAGTGTGAAATGCGTGAACGATTTATCGGCGATGACGGCGTGGGCGTTGGCCCATGCGGCGGCGCGCAAGGCTTCGGCGTTGGCGCGCATGTCCGCCGCGCCGGGCGGCGTGTGATAGCGCGAAAAGACATCGGGAAGGGTCTCGTTCACGAAGACATCAAGATCACGGGCCGGCCCCAAAGCATGCGCGATCGAACGGGCGCGGCGGGTCAGGGCGTAAAGGGTGTCCGTATCAATAACGCGGCGAAAGGTGCGCTCGATGGCGCGAAACCGGCGCAGGGCGACGCGCATCTGGTGAACCCCGCGGGCGGCGCGCAAGTCGAGCAGCGGTTCTTGAATGTTGATGATGCGCACGGCAATGGCCGCCAGCATGGCCTGCAGCGCCTCGACAGAAGGCGCGTCAGGGTCGATCTCCGGCTTTTCCAGCTTGTCGATTTTGTAGATGGCGCCGGCTCCGGCGCCGGCGGCGCGCGCCGTTTCCAGTTTTGTCCGCGCGGACAGACGCACCGGCGCATTGTCGGCGAGCAATCGTCCAAAATTGAACAGGTCGGCCATTTCGCCGCGCTTGAATTCAATCTCGATTTCAGCGATCGGCGCCGCGCCGCCATCCGCCCCGGCGCCCTGCCCGGCGCCCTGTCTGTCACCCCGCCAGCCATGGGCCGAGCCATGGTCGATGGCGATTTCGAATTCCGACGCGCCGAATTTGGCGGCCTGGGTCCACCGATCGACGCGGATCTCGGCGATTTCCGTCAGGGCCCCGGCATGATCGCGCAGGAGTTCGTCAATGTCGTCATCACCGACCGGCTGCGGAAAGGCGGCGCCCTCTTCAAGGACGCATTCAAATTCCTCGCGCACGATCGCGCCGGCTGCGGTGGCCCGCTTGACTGTCTGAATACGCCTTCCGGACTCTTCTCGCAGGCGCAAGGCGACACCCTCGCGTGCGAGAGCCTCGTCCAGGGTGTCGAAGTAGACCGACCGAAGGCGCGCCCAATGGCCCTCGTCAATCGCCAGCGCCGTCAGAAATCGCGCCCGCTGCAGGTTGGCAATATCCTGCGGCGCGCCCGTAAATTTCAACTCGAGCTCAAATGCGCCCCGCGCCATCGCCGGCTCATACTCCACTTACCCAACGCCAACCCCAGCGTCGGCCATACCTTACATAGGCGGGCCGGTTTCCCCAATTGCAATGCGGTGTTTCTATCGTCGCGCCGCTTTAACCGCAGCGCCCGCATCGATACGGCCATCATAGAGCGCCCGCCCGATGATCGCCCCCTCAATGCCGTCGCCGGCGGCGGCGAGGGCTTTGATATCGTCGACCGAGGCGACGCCGCCCGAGGCAATGACCGGTATGGCGACCGCTTCCGAGAGTGCGGCGGTCGCTTCCATATTGACGCCGGTCAGTGCGCCGTCGCGCGAGATATCGGTAAAGATGATCGCGGCAACACCCTGGTCTTCAAAGCGTTTTGCGATCTCCGCCGGCGTATGGCTGGTGTCGCCGTCCCAGCCGTCGGTCTTGACGCGCCCGTCGCGCGCATCGACGCCAACGGCGATCCGGCCGGGAAAGGCTTTCGCCGCCGCCGCCACAAAGTCCGGGTCTTTGACGGCGGCCGTACCGAGGATCACGCGGGTCAGCCCCAAACCAAGCCAGCTCTCGACGGCGGCCATATCGCGGATGCCGCCGCCCAGCTGCGATTTCAGGCCGGTGGCGCTGAGAATTGCGGAAACGGCGTCGGCGTTTTTCGACTCGCCGGCAAAGGCGCCGTCGAGATCGACAATATGGACCCAATCAAAGCCTGCATCCGCGAACTGGCGGGCCTGATCGGCTGGGTCTTCATTATAGATCGTCGCATCGTCCATGCGCCCATGGAGGAGGCGAACGCACTGCCCGCCTTTGAGGTCGATGGCCGGGTAAAGGGTGAGGGCGGTCATGGGGTTAGGGGGTCCATTTCAGGAAGGCTGCAATCACGTCAATGCCGGCTGACTGGCTTTTCTCCGGGTGGAATTGCACGCCAAGAATATTGTCCCGACCGACCGCAGCGACGATGTCGCCGCCATGGTCAGTGACGCCAAAAATATGCGCATCGTTTTCCGGTTCGAAGTGAAAGGAGTGGGCGAAGTAAAACGACTTGCCTTCGAGCTGCTTCGGTATTTGCCGCCGCGCATGTCCGTTGATCGTGTTCCAGCCCATATGCGGGACTTCGACGCCGGCCGCGTCGATGGCGATGACATGGCCGGGGATCCAGCCGAGACCGGCATGTTCGCCGAACTCCAGGCCGCTTTCCGCCAGCAACTGCATGCCGACGCAAATGCCCAAAAATGGCTGCGCGCGCACCAGCGCCGCATGTTCCAGCGCTTCGATAACGCCGTCGCGGGCTTTCAGGCCATCCATACAGGCGCCGAACGCGCCGACGCCGGGCAGGGCGACGCGGTCGGCTGCGCCAATGATTTCAGCGTCATCGGTCACAGTGATTGTCGCGTCGATGCCGGCTTCCGCCGTTGCGCGCTCAAAGGCGCGGGCGACGGAGCGCAAATTACCGGATCCGTAATCGATGATGGCGACGGTTTGAGACATGGCGCGCTTTTAGCTATGGGACCGCGTCGGGGGAAGCGGTTTGCCGACGGCTTCTCGGTATTTATGGGATTAGATACGACTGTGTCTCGGGCGGCGCAGTGTTTTCAGCCGCTCTTCCCGGCGAAGGCCGGGATGAGCGGGGGTGTTTTTCTAAATCGTATAAATCGCAACTGCGTGCAGCGTGACGAAATCTACCCGCCAAGAACGCCCTTGGTTGACGGCGTCTCTGCACCAATGCGCGGGTCGATCGCCGCTGCGTCGCGAAAGGCGCGCGCCGTCGCCTTGAAGCAACTCTCAATGATGTGGTGGCAATTATCGCCATAGAGATTTTCCACATGGAGACAGATGCCGGCGTTGGTCGCGAAGGCGTGGAACCATTCCTTGAAAAGCTCGGTGTCCATATCGCCGACTTTCGGCTGCGGAAACTGGACCCGCCAGATGAGGTATGGCCGCTTCGAAATGTCGATCACCGCGCGGGACAATGTCTCGTCCATGGCAATGTAAGCTTGCGCAAACCGGCCGATGCCGGCGCAATCGCCCAGCGCCCTGGCGACGGCCTGACCCATGACGATGCCCACATCCTCGACCGTGTGATGCATGTCGATATGAAGATCGCCCTCGGCCCGCACTTTCAGGTCGATGCGCGCATGTTTGGCGAAGGCTTCCAGCATGTGGTCGAAAAACCCGATCCCGGTTTCGACGTCGTAATCGCCGACCCCGTCGATCTCGAGTGCGACGAATATTTCCGTTTCGCGGGTCTTTCGTTCTACCGTTGCGGCGCGCATATGATTGCTTTCGGCTCTATCCGGATATTTTGCGGACATACTATTGCGATGAGGATAATGAAAGATGATCAATGCGTCCAATGATTTAGCGGCTTTGTGGGCGCACTGCACATGAGTTCGAACAATGAGAACCGTCCGAGCATGCACGCAACGACCATCCTGACGGTCCGGCGGGGCGGGGCTGTCGCCATTGGCGGCGACGGTCAGGTCAGCCTTGGTCAGACTGTTGTTAAGGGCGATGCGCGAAAGGTGCGCCGCGTCGCCGGCGGTAAGGTGATCTGCGGCTTCGCTGGCGCTACCGCCGACGCGTTCACTTTGCTCGAACGGCTCGATTCAAAGCTTGAGCAATTTCCCGGCCAATTAACGCGCGCTTCCGTCGAGCTTGCAAAGGACTGGCGCACGGATCGGTATTTACGCCGCCTCGAAGCGATGATCATCGTCGCCGACAAGGACGTAACCCTGACGCTCTCCGGGGCCGGCGATGTGATCGAGCCGGAATTTGGCGTCGCGGCGATCGGCTCCGGCGGCGATTTCGCCCGCGCGGCTGCTCGCGCGCTGATGGCCGAGACGGATTTGAGCGCCGCCGATATCGTCAGGAAAGCGATGGGGATCGCAGCGTCGATCTGTGTTTACACCAATGATGTGCTGACGCTGGAAACCATCGACCCATAGTGCGCAGCTCTTGAATGACCTGCGGCGTTTCAATGCCGCGCCTCTGGAATTTATAAGGCTCTTTTTTTCATGACCGATTATTCGCCGCGCGAAATTGTATCCGAACTCGACCGTTATATTGTCGGCCAGAATGCGGCCAAGCGCGCCGTGGCGATTGCCCTTAGAAATCGCTGGCGCCGGCGCCGGGTCGAGGCGCCGCTCAGCGACGAGATTACGCCGAAAAACATCCTGATGATTGGGCCGACCGGCGTTGGCAAAACGGAAATTTCGCGCCGTCTTGCGCGCCTTGCGGGCGCCCCGTTTATCAAGGTTGAGGCGACGAAATTCACCGAGGTTGGCTATGTGGGCCGCGACGTTGATTCCATCATTCGCGACCTCGTGGAGATCGCCATCGGGCTCGTTCGAGAGCAAAAACGCGAAGACGTAAAAGTGGCTGCGGCGACCGCGGCGGAAGATCGCGTACTTGATGCGCTTGTCGGCCCGTCCGGCGGCGAGGCTTCCCGTGAGCGCTTTCGCACCATGCTGCGTGCGGGCGAGCTTGACGACCGGGAGATCGAACTTGAATTGCGCGAAGCGCCGCGCGGCGCGCCGAACTTTGATATTCCCGGCATGCCGGGCTCGCAGATGAGCATGATCAATATATCAGACATGCTCGGAAAAGCATTTCAAGGACCGCGCACCACGAAGCGGGTAAAAATAAAAGACGCATACGAACCATTGATCGCCGAGGAGTCCGACAACCTTGTCGATGATGAGGCCCTGGCGCGGGATGCTGTTTCGCTGGCGGAAAATGACGGCATCGTTTTCCTCGACGAAATTGACAAGATTGCCAGAGGCGCCGAGCGCGGCGGCGCTGATGTTTCGCGTGAAGGCGTGCAGCGCGATCTCTTGCCGTTGATTGAAGGCGCAACCGTAGCAACGAAACATGGGCCGGTAAAAACGGACCATATTTTGTTCATCGCTTCAGGGGCGTTTCATCTTTCAAAGCCGTCTGATTTGCTGCCCGAACTGCAAGGACGATTGCCGATCCGTGTCGAGCTGGACGCGCTATCGCGTGACGATTTGCGACGCATCCTTGTTGAGCCGGAAGCAAGCCTCATCAAGCAATATAGTGCGCTTCTCAAAACCGAGGAGATCGATCTCAGTTTCACGGACGACGCGGCCGATGCCCTTGCTGATGCTGCGGCCGCGGTAAACGCCGGTGTTGAAAATATCGGCGCGCGGCGTCTGGCGACGATCATGGAGACCGTCCTCGACGACATATCGTTTACGGCGACGGACCGGTCCGGCGAGGCCATTACGATTGACGCAGAATACGTCGAATCCCGGCTCGGCGAGATTAGCCGCAACGCCGATTTGTCAAAATATATCCTCTAGCCGGGGGCGGCCGGTTGGCTGAAATCCGCCGACAGACATGTTTCGGCCAAGGCGTGTTTCGGCCCTTAGCGGCAGGCGTTAAAAATATGGCTTTGTTTTCAATGCCTTGGGATGTTCGCTGTGAGGCCTGTGGCATGGATCGCGCACCGACGAGAGAACCGTCTGAAGCCCGGCAAGGCGGGCTTTCACAACGGTTAATAGCAGGTTAATCTTAAGCCATTGCGGGAAACAGTGTGGGGCCAAAGGGATGGCAGACGGCGCGCCAAGGTTGTTTAAACGACGGTCGATGATGGCGTATGCGGATGACGCCGATCCCCGTTTTTCTGACAAACCGGCAGAAACATCAAAACCGAGCGATAAGCCGCGCCCGCGGATTGCCTTTACTGGCGAGGAGTGGGGCTTTGGCTATCAGGCGACAGGCAAGTTTCTTCGGCGCGCGCGCGTAACAGGGACGGTCCCTGATGCGGGCTATACGGCGGCGAAAGCGCGGCTCGAGCGCGAGTTCGACGAGGCGAGCAAGAATAACCGTTTCGATTATGGTCATGCGGTCACGCAGCCCTTGCGGACAAAAGAACAATCGTTGATGGCGGTAAAACAGAACACCGCCGATTTCGCTGTCGTGCCGTTTTATAATCCTTATTCGGGTTACGATTACGAATCGCTTCGCGCCATCGCCAGCCTCTTTTCCGTGCGCGCCATCGAACAGGTTGAGGCGACAGACGATCTTTGTCTCGCGGTTCATGAATCGCAGCTTTACGACCTCATCCAGTCGGCGCATCCGGGCACTGGTTTTTCAAACCTGCAACGGCGCATGCGTGTCTCCTTTGGGGCCGCTGATACGGGCAGCGGCAATGCGCCGGGTGCGACGGTTGAAGCGGAAGCCCCACGCGCCGGCCTGCCGATCGATATGGCCGATCAGAAATTGATCCGTGACCGGATCGACATGGTGTTCGCCGGGCCCGATGCGGCGCGCCGCTGCAAATCCAAGCTTGACGGTTTGCGCTCTATCGGCGTTGAGGTGCAGGAAATCGCACAGATGGTTGAACCCCATCGCGAACTTGCAAAGATCGCCCGGGAAACGACCAACTCCTCGCGTCAGACGAATACATTTTTTGATCCGGTGAACGGCGACACGCGCGTCTTTTCTACGCTTGGCGCGGAATCGCAGACGAGCAAGCTGTTCGCCATGGTGCTTCCCTATGAAGTCGCCATGCGCTCGTCCGACTATGTGATTATCGATCACGATTTCGACGATGATGCGCCGGCGAAAACCCGGTTCATGGTTGTCGAGAACAACCCCGATCTTTCGCTTTATGAAGACAAATACCGCACGACCGATGCGCGCACGAGCTATTGGGTGCAACGCTTGCACGCTGTCGCAGCGCCTGGCGGGTCGATCGGCGAGGGCTTTATGCAGATGCTCGGCTATGCGGCCGGAGCGCTGGCGGCGTTGCTGATTATCTTTGGCGTTTATGGCATCGGCGGCACATCGACGGCGCTTGTTGATTTGCCGGCGTCCCTTTCGTGGATGTCGTCGCTGACGGCGATGAGCGCGATGGCCATCGGCGGGGCCGCGGCGATTGCCGCCTGGATGCTGCTCTCTGTGCAGAGCGCCGGGCGGCGCGGCGTGCGCGTCATCATGGCGTTCCGGCGAGATTCCTCGGCGGCGTCGATCGGCGATGTTGAAAACTTCCTGCGCAATTACGGCGTCCGACACACGGTCGTCAGAATGGACGAGGATTCCAATACGGGCGCGCCGGCCGACATTGCGCTTGATATAGAATTCGATCCGTCGGACTTTAGTTACGGGCCTTTTGCGGCGCTAACGCGACGTTTGCGCGGCTCTGTTGTAAACGGCGCCATGAAGAAATCCTTCCAGCGCTGGAAAAATCGCGGCGTTCGCGTCTTGGCGGCGATGCCTTATGAGGCGCAACAACAAGGTGACGGCGATGCCCGCATGCCGGCGGCGCAACTGCCACGGCACAGGCCGCGGCGCTGGTGGAGCGAGGCGCCGGGCGCCCTCTTTGCCGATATTACGGAGACCCTGTTCATCCGGTTTTCGCGGATCATCTTCTTCTACCTGATCCCGGCAGGGTTCGTCGCCTTCATGATCTGGAAGTTGCTGCTCAACGGCTAGCACGCTCCAGTCGGTTGGATTTCAGGAAGATATAAAACGCGCCCGCGCCGCCATGGCGCTGATGCGCTTGTGAGACGCGCGCGATTGTTTCGCGCATTTCGTGTTCGTCGACCCATTCCATGAAACGTCGCCGCAATATGCCGGACCCGGATGATGTCGCGCCTTTGCCGGTGATGACGAGCAAGCAGCGATAATGTTGCGCTTTCGCGCGGGTCAGAAACTGGCGTAGGGCAACATGCGCAGCCCCTTGATTGAGCCCATGAAGATCGAGTGTCGCCTCAATAGCCAGCCGGCCGCGCGCTGCGCGCCGGTCGAGTTTCGGATCGCCGGCCAGTGT
>JAJFFU010000039.1 GCA_021776465.1 Parvularculaceae bacterium | reverse complement strand
GCCCTTGACGACACGCCCGCCGGCGCCTAGCTGAAAGGAACCATATGGAGACGAAAACGATGAGTGAGAATCCGGCAATCGCCGATATTCAATCGAAAGTAAGCGATAATCCCGTTATGTTGTTCATGAAGGGAACGCCGCAATTTCCACAATGTGGTTTTTCATCTGTCGTCGTTCAGATTCTTGATTATCTCGGCGCTGATTTCAATTCCGCCAATGTGCTGGAATCCGACGAGCTGCGCCAGGGCGTCAAAGAGTTTTCCGACTGGCCGACAATTCCGCAGCTTTATGTCAAAGGCGAATTCGTTGGCGGCTGTGACATCATTCGGGAAATGTTCGAAAGCGGCGAGTTACGCACGTTCCTTGAAGGTAAAGGCGTCAAGGTAGCTGAGAAAACCGCGTAGATCGCGCCGCTATTCGACTTTTTGCGCGTTCACGCCTTGAGCCGCGGCTTTGCCAATCTCGGCGGCCCGAATTGATTTCGGCGCACGGGCCAGCGCATCGGCAATTTGATCTGACTGTTCCATCCGCAACCGTCTGAAAACCGCGTCAGCCTTGGAGCTGCGCGACCTTGATGTCGGTCCCAGTCGTCGCAATAAATCTTGCGTCGTTACGTCAATTTTGCTCATCGCCCATCCCCGGCTTTTCAAAAGAGACGGTGATTCGAATTGGTTAATGAATTGTAAACAGATGAGAATCGCCTGTGCTGCTTTTCATTGTCGACCCGCAGGCATCCGGCCGTTAGGTTCGCGATAACGGAGTTCAATGTCTCAAAATACGCAACGATTTGACGTGGTGATTATCGGCGCCGGTATCTCCGGCGTCAGCGCCGCTTATCATCTTCAGAAATATTGCCCGGAAAAATCCTACATTATTTTGGAGGCGCGCGATGCAATCGGCGGCACGTGGGATCTTTTTCGGTATCCCGGTATTCGCTCCGATAGTGACATGTTCACATTGGGTTTCGGGTTCCGTCCGTGGCGCGGCGCCAACGCGATCGCTGACGGTCCCTCGATCAAAAAGTACGTTACAGAGTCGGCGGAAGAATATGGGATTGTCAAAAATATCCGCTTTGGCCGGCGCGTCGCGAAATTGGATTGGTCTTCAGAGAATTCGACCTGGCAAGTAAACGTCGAACATCAGGGCGGGACAGAAACAATCGAGGCCGCGTTCGTTATTTCAGCGGCCGGGTATTATCGCTATTCCGCTGGCTTCACGCCGGAATTTCCCGGCGCAGAGACGTTTAAAGGCGAAATCATTCACCCGCAAAACTGGCCGGAAAACGCCGACTATACCGGTAAACGCATCGTCGTGATCGGGTCCGGCGCAACGGCGGTCACGCTTGTTCCCGCGCTTGCCGAAAAAGCGGCGCACGTGACCATGCTGCAACGCTCGCCGAGTTATTATTTTTCAATGCCGGCTATCAGCGGCTTGTCGAATTTCCTTTCCAGATTTCTGCCGGCCCGCGTCGCGTTTTCGATCATGCGTTGGCAACGCGTCATCCTGCAACAAATCTCGTTCAAGTTCGCCCGCGCGAAACCAAAACAAACCGCGAAAAACCTGATCAAATTTACACGCGATCGTTTGCCGCCGGAATATGATGTGAAGAAGCACTTCACGCCTGAATATAATCC
The DNA here is from genome assembly GCA_021776465.1 of Parvularculaceae bacterium. Classification (GTDB taxonomy): domain Bacteria; phylum Pseudomonadota; class Alphaproteobacteria; order Caulobacterales; family Parvularculaceae; genus Hyphococcus. The sequence goes on along the minus strand of JAJFFU010000039.1, from coordinate 10,696 downwards.
GTGGGATCAACGTCTTTGCGTCGTGCCAGATGATGATCTGTTCGACTGCATCAAATCCGGCACAGCATCTGTTGTTACCGACACAATAAAAACGATTGACCGCGACGGTGTTGCGCTGACCTCTGGCGAGAGACTGGACGCGGACATCATTATCACGGCGACGGGACTTGAGTTGCAGGCATTCGGCGGCGCCGAGATTGTGGTTGATTCCAAACCCGTCGCGCTTGGCGATACGCTGACCTACAAAGGCCTTATGTTTGAGGGCTTGCCGAACATAGTCGCAATATTTGGGTACACAAATGCGTCGTGGACATTGCGGGCCGATCTGGTGAACGCATATGCGTGTCGGGTCATCAACTATCTCGATCAGCATAATCATCAGTCTGTTACGCCGGTAAACGACGATAAGACCATGGCGCGGGAGCCGTTTCTCGATTTCAGTTCGGGATATGTGACGCGCGCGGCGGCGAGGCTGCCGAAACAGGGCGCGCACCAGCCATGGCGCCATCCGCAGGATTATCTTCGCGATATTAAAAGTTTGCGCTACTCAAAGATAGACGACGGCATATTGCGTTTCGACATGGGGCCCGGCGAGGAAACTGAAACACTTAAAACCGCTGAAGTTCAGACAGCATAGCGCAATTTCAAGCTTTGACGTTGACGTAACTTCCCGGCGCGTCTTCGATGATTTTCAATTTTCCATCGCCGGGTTGACGCGCCGTCGTCTTGCCCGTGCTGACGCCATCGAGCCACTCAATCCAGTGCGGCCACCAGGATCCCGGGAAACGTTCAGCGCCGTCTTTCCATGCCTGCAGGGTATCGGGAAGTTTTGTGTTGATAGAATGATGATACTTGTTTTTATCCGGATGGTTTACAACACCCGCAATATGTCCTGATCCCGCAAGCATATAGGTCACATTTTTATCGCCCTTGGCGGCGAAATGGCGCGCTGTTCTGTACACAGAATTATGGGGCGCGATGTGGTCTGTTTCGCCCGCCTGCATAAAGATCGGCACATTGATTTCGCCGAGATCCAGCGTTTCGCCATCCATAATCATTTCGCCCTTCGCAAGGCGGTTGTGCTGATAGAATTCACGCAGGTAAAACAAGTGGACATTTTTCGGCATTCGCGTTGCGTCGGAGTTCCAGAAGAGCAAGTCGAATTTCGCCGGGTCTTTACCCTTCATGTAATTGTCGATCACGAAAGACCAGATCAAATCATTCGATCGCAGCATGTTAAAGGTTGTCGCCATGGCCCGGCCTTCGAGAACGCCGCCGGCGGCGTCCATTTGTTTTTCAATGGCGCTGAGTTGCTCGTCGTCAACAAAGAGTTGGAGATCGCCAGATTCCTGAAAGTCCGCCTGCGCTGTAAAGAAGGTCGCGCTGTTGATGCGCTTGTCGCCGGACTTCGCCATATAGGCCATCGCCATCGACAGCATGGTGCCGCCAATGCAGTATCCGATCGTATCGGCGTGGTCCTCGCCCGTTGCCATCATAACGGCGTCGAGCGCTTCAAAGAGACCTTGGCGAATATAGTCTTCGAATGTTTTTTCCCGAAGAGAAGAGTCAGGGTTTACCCATGAAATAACGAAAACGGTTCGGCCTTGTTCGACCAGCCATTTGATGAAGCTGTTCGCGGGTTGCAGGTCCAGAATGTAAAACTTGTTGATCCATGGCGGCACGACGAGCATCGGCGTTTTCGCTACGTCTGTTGTCGTCGGCGTATATTGGATGAGCTGTAGAATGTCATTTTGAAAAACCACTTTTCCAGGCGTCGTCGCAATGTTTTCGCCAAGTTTGAAATGGTCCAGATCCGCCTGACGGATCGACAGCTTGCCTTGTCCGCGGTCAATGTCTTCAATCAGGTTCTTGAGGCCTTTGAGAAGGTTCTCTCCCTTGCTTTCGATGGTTGCATCGACGACTTCGGGATTGAGCATGGCGAAATTGGTGGGCGCACAGGCGTCAATGAACTGGCGCGTATAAAATTCCGCTTTCGCTTTGTCGTGCTCGTCCATTCCGTCCAGTTCCTGAACGGTTCGCGTCAGCCAGTTGCCGCCAATGAGGTAAGATTGTTTGACAAAATCCAGCATGGGATTTTCTTGCCACGCTGCGTGTTTGAAGCGGCGGTCTGTAATGTCCGGCTCGATAGCGGGTTTCACTGGTTCGCCCGCCATACGCCGGGACATCGTCGCCATCAATTTCGCGTAATCACCCCAAAGGTTGAATTGGCGTTGCATGACCGTACCGGGGTCGGCGGACAGTCCCTTCATCATTTCCTGAAAAGCGTCGCCGATATTCAAAGGATCGGTCGAGAATTTATCGGCCGCTTGCTGCAAATCCGGGCTTTTCGAAAACAGGTCTGCGATGACGTCGCGGCTCGTTCCGGAAACATTGGCCAGATATTCTGACAGGGCGTCGAAATCCTGCAAAATCGATGATTGCTGGGCCGTTTCTGTCTCTTCCGCGGCCTTTGCCTTATCGGCAGCCGGTTTGGCGGCCATTCGTCCTGCCGCACTCTTTTTGACGCGTGCTTTGGCCTTCGCCTTGTTTTTGGTTCCCGGCTTACCGGCTGTCGTTTTGGACATGATCTCTTCTTGCGGTTGAACGGCAAATTGAGCTTTAACTCATTGATCGGTGGACTATAGGTTGTCCGCGGAATAGGTGCAAAATTCGAATATGTTGAAAATTATCGGTAGCGTCGGTTTGGTTTTCGCCATCTGTGGGTGCTCGGGATTGGAACTGGCGCGGCTCGCACCGCCCGGGATCATCCGATATGAGCGGATCGCAGACGAGAAAGAGCCAAATCCGACGATTAAAGCGCGCGTTGCCGAGCGCCGCACTGAGGTAAAGCCGAAGTTTCCGAAATTGGGCGAAACCGCCGCGGGCGGCGCAAGGAGATCGGCTATTCCCAATAAAGGGATCGCCGACGAAATTTCGCGGCTAGAGTCCGAGCGCGATAATCTGGACACCGCGGTTGAAACCGACAAGCTCGAGTCCAGCGCCGCGATGCTGGAAACTTCAGAGATCGAGACGGCGGCGAAAGATTTGTCTGACGCGATTGACGGTGAAAAAAAAGCGGCGGCGCGGGAACGACGTGACAGAGATGCGCTCGCCGATGTCGATGAAAAGTAATGTGGGTTGGAAAAGAGTGTAATGGCCATTGAAGAAAATTATCTGGACCGCGTTTTAACGATGGAAGTCGGGCGGTGCACTGAAGCGGCCGCTGTCGCCGCCTCAACGATGATTGGACGCGGCGACAAAGAGGGCGCGGATGAGGCGGCGGTCTCTGCGTTGCGAAGTGCGTTCAACAAACTCGAGATGCAGGGCACGGTCGTCATCGGCGAAGGCGAACGCGACGAGGCGCCGATGCTTTATATCGGCGAGACAGTCGGAACCGGAAAAGGTCCAAAAATCGATATCGCCCTTGATCCCTTGGAGGGAACTACACTGACGGCGAAAGCGATGGCGAATGCGCTCGCCGTCGTTGCGATGGCGCAAGGCGGAACGCTGTTGCATTCTCCCGATGTTTATATGGACAAAATTGCGTGCGGGCCCGGATATCCGGAAGGCGTTATCGATCTTGACGCCGCCATAGAAGACAACATTACCGCGTTGGCCAAACACAAAGGTGTAGACGCGTCCGATATAACGCTGTGCATCCTCGATCGCGAGCGGCACGAAGGCCTGATCACAGGCGCCCGACGGATGGGCTCACGCGTATTTTTGATCCCTGATGGCGATGTCGCTGGCGTATTTCATACGACCGAACAGGCGACCGGCGTAGACTTGTATGTCGGGCAGGGCGGGGCGCCGGAAGGCGTCCTTGCCGCGGCGGCATTGCGGTGCGTCGGCGGCCAAATGCAGGGGCGCCTTATTTTCAGAAACGACGATGAACGTTCCCGCGCGGAACGGGCCGGGATCACCGATCTAAATCGCAAATATTACCTGACTGATCTTGCTTCCGGCGATGTGATTTTTGCGGCGACCGGCGTGACCAACGGCACAATGCTTGACGGCGTCAAATGGGAACCTGGATACGTCAACACACATACGGTGGTCATGCGATCCAAGACGGGAACCGTGCGTTACATCAGAGCCCGGTCGCGACGATGATGAGGCGCGCGACCCGGACATGATGCGTCCGGAACCCGCTTTTTTTGAGGATGTCGCGTTGCCGCAGATTACGCAATCGGCGTCAGGACGACCGTGGACGTTGCGACCGGCTGTTCCTCGCGATGTTGCGATGATGGTGCAGCGGTTGGAACTTGACCCGCAACTTGCACGAATTCTTTCCGCACGCGGCGTTACGCCGGATGCAGCGCAATCATATCTCGATCCGAAACTTCGCGATATGCTGCCCGATCCGTATATCCTCAAAGATATGGAGCGAGCGGTCGATCGTCTCGCCGAAGCGATCCTGAAAGAAGAAGCGATTGGCGTGTTCGGCGATTATGACGTTGACGGCACGACCGCTGCGGCGATTTTGCATCGCTATTTTATGGACCTTGGCGTTGTGCTTTCGGTCTACCTGCCGGATCGCATCGCAGAAGGGTATGGCCCGTCGGCAAGCGCATTTCGCTCTCTGATGACAGGCGGTGCAAACATCATCGTTACGGTCGATTGCGGCGCGTCGGCGCACGATGCCATTAACGCAGTTGCTGCGGACGGCGCAGAGATCATTGTTCTCGATCACCATTTGATGAGCGACGCGCCGCCGGCAAATGCGTACGCGACAGTGAACCCAAACCGAATTGATGACATTTCCGGGCAGACCAATCTTTCCGCCGCTGGCGTCGCCTATTTGACTGTTGTCGCTCTCAACCGACGTTTGCGCGAAACCGGACATTTCAAGGACCGCCCAGAGCCAAATTTGATGAACTTGCTGGACCTGACGGCGCTGGGACTTGTTTGCGACGTTATGTCGATGACTGGCCTGACACGGGTGATTGCTGCACAAGGGCTGAAAGTGCTGGACGCCAAAGCCAATGTCGGCCTCGCAGCGCTCGGCGAACGGGCCGGCGCGAAGGGGCAATCATCAACCTATCATCTCGGGTTCCTCTTAGGACCGCGCATAAACGCCGCCGGTCGCATCGGGCATGCACGGCTGGCGTTTGAATTGTTGACAACGCAGGACAAGACGCGCGCGGGCGCACTCGCAGAGAAACTGCATACGCTCAACGCGGAGCGTCAGGCGATAGAAGCAGATGTGCAACTCGAAGCGATCCAGAAAATCGAAACAGAGAATCTGGATAAGGACAAAATCATCGTTGTTGCCGGCGCCGGATGGCATCCCGGCGTCATCGGGATTGTCGCCGGTCGCATAAAAGAAAAATATGACAGGCCGACAATTGTCATTGGCGTTGAAGATGGCGTCGGCAAGGGATCGGGCCGTTCTATCACCGGCGTTGATCTCGGATCAGCTATCTCTGCGTCTAAAGACGACGGTCTGCTGATCAACGGCGGCGGTCACGCGATGGCCGCCGGCCTGACCATTTCCGAGGACGCGATTCCAAAATTGCGCGAACGCTTAATCATCGCGCTAGGCGACGACGTCGATCGCGCCCGTGAGAACAGAACCTTTGTGACCGATGCGGTGATCAATGCGCGCGCCGTTTCACGGTTGTTCGCCGACATGGTCGCGCAGGCCGGCCCTTACGGCGTCGGCAATCCTGAACCCGTGTTTGTATTGCCGGATATGCGGGTGGCACACGTGAAGTTGGTTGGCGCCAATCATCTCTCAGTGGCGCTTGAAGACCGGGCAGGCGAAAAAGTCCGCGCGATTGCATTTCGCGCCGAGGGCGAACCGCTTGGGGCCGTCATTCGCGGGTCGGACCGGCTACACATTGCCGGTAAGATCCGGGGCGATGACTGGCGTGGCGGCAATGCTGGTCAACTGCAGATCGAGGACGCTGCGTCCGCTTCTCAATAGGCCCAGTCCAGACCCCGTTTTCGGGCTTGCAAAAGCCCGTCCGGCTCGCTTATACACCGCGCTTGCCGGCATCCGGCGATACCGTGCGGGCCCTTCGTCTATCGGTTAGGACGCCAGGTTTTCAACCTGGAAAGAGGGGTTCGATTCCCCTAGGGCCTGCCATTTTCCTCGCTAAATCGACGTATTAAATGAGCTGGCCCTGCGCCCGTTCAATTGATTTTTGCCGGACAATGCCGTTAACTATATGATAGTTTACGGGCGTGGTTGTCTGGTTGAGGGGTTGGTCATGAAAATCGCTGCATTCGCTGCTACATTATTACTCGCAACGGCGCCGCTGACGGCGGCGAACGCCGAGGCCGTTTCCAAGGCCGAAATCGCGAAAATCCTTAGTGAACAGGGCTATAATGTCCAGGAATACGACGCGACGAAAGTCTATGTGGACGTCGCGCAATATCGCATCGTTGTCGCCGTTGATGGATCAGACGGCGATGTTTCATTTCTTGTTTGGCCGGGCATTCAGGCCAACGAGGTTGGCTATCAGTTCCTGAACAAATTCAACAATGAAGTGAAATTCGGACGGGCCTATATTGATCGGGACGGTGATGTCGCGATCCAGATGGACCGGAATTCCGCTGGCGGCGTTTCATCGGAAAATATTGAATCCGATTTCGATGTCTTTCTGCTGCTGATTCAGAAGTTTCTTACGGATCTCGAATCACAAGCCATCGCATAATTAGATAACGGCTCGCATTTTTTGCCAAAAAAGCGCGTAATGTTATCCAATCACTGCAACTTTATAGAGAAAAAATGCATTGAACTACCGAAAAACGCGCATTGCTTGCGCTGTAGGGCATGACGCATGCGGTTATCTGGATTATAGTTAATTCACCAAAAGCAATAAGAGCCTAACCACCGCTTGGGGGGTGTATGACGACCATGGCCGACCGTATTCCATCTTCGTCGGACCCCGAACTCACAGACGACGCAGACGAAGAAAGCTTTACGCTGAAAGGCGTGGTTAAATGGTTCGACACCACTAAAGGGTACGGTTTTTTTGTCCCTGAGAGTGAACATGGCGATGTTCTGATCCATTCTTCGTGCTTAAAAGCCGCTGGCCGCGAATCAGCCCGCGAGGGCGCGACGGTGGCCTGTGAGGTCGTACGCCGCAGCAAGGGCCTGCAGGCCCTGCGGCTTATCGACATTGACGAATCAACCGCTGCGGCGATCGCGCCGGAGGAAGCACCTGTCAGCCAGACCCCGGCTGGCGATTTCGTCAGAGTCCAGGTCAAATGGTTCAATCGGGCAAAGGGATACGGCTTTCTTACGCGCGGCGAAGGCACGGAAGATATCTTCGTACATATGGAGACGGTCCGATCAAGCGGGCTCGGCGAATTGCAACCTGGGCAACGGGTACAGGTGTCTTTTGGTGAAGGCGGCAAGGGTTTGCTCGCTGTAGAATTGCGCGCTGACCCAGAAAATTAAGCCAGACGAAACACTCAATCTTTACATCCACCGCAAGATGGCCCAGATGAGCGCCACGCGGTGTATCGGGGCGTAGCGCAGCCTGGTAGCGCATCTGTTTTGGGAACAGAGGGTCGCAAGTTCGAATCTTGCCGCCCCGACCACGCCGCAACGAAGACGACAGGACGAAACGGAACGATCGAAAAAGGGCCTGATATGTTTGCGCGTATTTATCAGCCGGCGAAAACTGCGATGCAATCCGGCCGCGCCAACACCAAATCCTGGAGGCTCGACTTCGATGCTGAAACGGCGCGACGGATCGATCCGCTGATGGGATGGACAAGCGCTGAGGACATGACTGCAAGTCAGGTGTGTTTGACGTTTGCAACGAGCGAAGAGGCGGTTGCTTACGCAGAAAAGCATGCAATTGCATATCGCCTCGAAAACCCCAGGAAATCGGAAAGCCAGCCAAAAGCGTATGCGGACAATTTTTCGTTCAAACGAAGATTGCCCTGGACGCACTAAAGCCCTCGACGCATTGATGTCTGATGGCCCCGTAGCTCAATTGGATAGAGCACCGGCCTTCTAAGCCGACGGTTGCAGGTTCGAGTCCTGCCGGGGTCGCCAATTTTTTTCGTACTGGTTTGTCCGTCTTGTGCTTGCAACGTTGTGCTTTATGATTATAGCGAACGTCACGTGGCTCCGTAGCTCAACTGGATAGAGCATCGGCCTTCGAAGCCGAGGGTTGTAGGTTCGAGTCCTACCGGGGTCGCCAGTCCATCCGTGTAACGCTTAAAACACCCTGCCGAAAATTCCGTTTACTCGAGCGCCGGTAATTCTGCGGCGTCGATATCTGTTGTGGGTGCGGCAAGCACCAGAATAACGTGGACATCCTTGTTGCCGGGTGCGACGTGAAAACGTTGCGCCTTATAACCTGCTTTCGCGACGGTCATTTCGCGCAATGCATCCAACCTGACAGTGCACGGCGTTTCACATTCTCCGTAATCGGCGATCTGTACAAGCGCGCCAGTTGGCTGCGACGTAATCGTCCTGACGTCGCCGCCGGAAAGCGTCAGACACCCGGGCAGGGAGACTAGCCCAGCCGCGATAATCGCCAATTTACTACGCATGCGATTTTTCCCGATGTTATGTTTGCGCCATTGCAGCAAAGCCATTGTCGATGTCTGCTTTGATATCGTCAATATCTTCCAGGCCCGCGTGAAAACGAATAACAGGGCCTTCGTCCGCCCAGGCGCTGGCGGTCCGATAGCGCTCCGGACGCACGTGAACGGCGAGGCTCTCATACCCGCCCCATGAAAACCCGATGCCAACAAGCTTTAGTGCATTGAAAAATGCCTTCAACGTCGGCAACGGAACCGGTTTCAGGACGGCGGAGAAAAGCCCGGATGCGCCCGTGAAATCGCGTTTCCAGATCGCGTATCCGGGACATCCTTTAATGGCCGGATGGATAACGCGCTCAACTTCGCTGCGTTTTGAGAGCCACTTCGCCAGAGCCAGTGCGTTTTCTTGATGGCGCTCAAGGCGGGTGGAGAGCGTCCGCGCCCCGCGCAAAATGAGATAGGCGTCGTCGGCGGAAACGTTTGAGCCGAGTTGCAGTAGCGCCATGTAAATCTTTTTCGCTGTCGCTTCGTCGGCCGACGTAATAGTGCCGACGAGGCAATCAGCGTGGCCGCCTAAATACTTTGTTGCGGCCTGAATGCTAACGTCGGCGCCTAACGCGATGGGTTTGGCGAAATAGCCCGCGGCCCAGGTGTTGTCGGCGATAAGCACGGCGCCGCCCGCATGGGCTGTGTCTGCCATGGCCGGAATATCTTGCACTTCGAATGTTAGGGAGCCGGGCGACTCCGCAAATACGACTTTGGTTTCCGGACGCATCAAAGTAGCTAGGCCGTCGCGATCAATCATCGGATCGTAAAATGTCGTTTCAACGCCAAACCGTTTCAGGAATTTTTCGCAGAATTTTCGTGTCGGATCGTATGCGGCATCGGTCATCAGCACATGATCGCCGGCGCCGACAAAGGCGAGGATCGAGGCATTGCATGCCGCCAACCCCGACGGCGCCAACCGCGTTTCAAATCCGCCCTCAAGTACGGTAACGACGTCTTCCAGCGCACGGTGCGTCGATGTGCCGAGCCGGCCGTAATTGATTGTCCGTGAGCCCTCTAAAAAATCATCATAGGTTGGAAAAAGGATCGTCGAGGCGCGTTCAACGGGAGGGTTTACCGGATGTGCGTAACGTGCATGCGGGCGCCCGGCGGCGATGAGTTTAGTGTTGTCTTTCATAGCGCCCAGTCCTTTGCGAACCGCTCATGACAACCATGCCGCGCGCATTCTTGCAAGCTGCACCTTGTCTGTAACGCATCGCCGGAATTACGGTTTTGACATCGTCATGAGTTGCACCGCATTCGTGTCGCCATTCGCAATGATATTGAAATTCGCCATGCGGTCATCTTTCTCGAAGTTGATGCGGCTCATCTGAGGCGTCGGCTGATCGGCGACGGTTTCGGTCCAACCATCGGCTGACATGGACCCGCGTAAATTTGTAAGAATCGTCTCGGCATCATCTTCGCTGAGCGCCTGAACAGAAAAGCCATTCAGATTGGGTACGGGCGCGCTTGCAATCATGTTCCAGTTTGCGGGGAGTTTTATGTCATCGGGAAACTCCGCCGGTACGCTCAAATGTTGCCCGACGACAGCATTTCCACGTTTGATTGCAACTGTTTTGACGTCACCTTTTTCATCGACCGTGACGTCAGCGTCGATGCCATATTTCTTTGCTTCTTTCTCAATGGCCGCTTCGCGGTTTTCGGATTCGCCGCCACAGGCGCTGAGCAACGCAATTGCGCCAACAAGGGCGATATTTCGCAAAATCGTATTCATGGATGATTCCCCTTTGCCAAACCGGTTCTCATTATGCGCCGGCCTATTCGGATGCTATATTGGCACGGAAGCAACCGTTTCGAAAGCGGCGGATGAGTATTCAGGAGGGGACATATGAGAGCGCTAATTATTATTCTGGCGGTGTTGGCGAGCAACGGTGCGGTCGCACAAGAGGTATCGAGTCGGGTGAAATCGGCGGCGTTGCTCGAAGTGATTGCAACACGCGGCGCTGAGTGCGGCCTCATGCGGCCGTGGCAGGTGGCGTCACTTCGGGCTTTGAACTTGAACGACATGGAACGTTGGCCGCCGGAGCGTCGCGACGGCGTCGCTGCAGAAACGGCGCGTCAGTTGGCAGATGCTGACTGCGAAAACGAGACTGTTAAACTTTGGATAGATGCCTCGTCG
>JAJFFU010000038.1 GCA_021776465.1 Parvularculaceae bacterium | reverse complement strand
GCGCCTCTTGCGCATCTGGCCGCTGGGCGTCGGCATGGGCGCGCGGGACTGGATTGAAGGCCGAATGGAAACGGCGCGCATCGCAAACATTACCGCGATCATGAACCTGGCGCCGGGAGCAATAGACGCGGACGGCCTGATGCCAGACGACGCGCTTGCAGTTTCGTTTGACGTCACAGGCGGTAAGGCGTTCTACGCCACACAAATGACACCCGTAACGAGTGCGTCCGGGTCCGGTGTTCTGCGCGGTAACAGTTTTTCATTGAAAGTCGACACTGCCCGCGTCGGCGACGTCAAGATTTCGGACGGAACGGTCGACATTCCGTTGTTCATTCCGAAGTGGGAGCCCACCTATTACCGGTTCCTTGCAACCGGACGGTCGGAAACAATGCTTGGCGTGCTCGATGAGGCGCCGTTAAACCTCCTTTCAAAAACAAATCTCTCCCCGGACCAGTTTTCGAGCGACGCTAAAGCGCGGATCGAAATCATGCGGCCGAACAAGCGCGAGGTTGCGCCTGACGAATATGAATATCGCGGCGAGGCGACGTTTGAAAACATGGCGATCTCCGGGTTCGGCGCCGATGACAGCGAACTGACGAACGGCAAGGGAACCGTCTCCCTGAAACCGCGGTCGCTGACGGTAAAGGGCGATGCGTTGCTTGCGGAAACGCCCTTGAACCTTGTCTGGAAGAAAAATTTCTTCGCCGAAGACGGCCCCTCGGAAATAACGCTCGCCGGCAATGTCGATGCATCGGTCGGCGACTTCTTCGGATTGTCTTTGCGTAATTTGTTTGGCGGAACGGTCGATGCGACGGCGCGCATTGTCGGCGAAATCGGCGATTTTGAGACCATGCAGTTCAACGGAGATTTCGCGAACGCCTGGGTCCGCCTCGGTCTGTTTGACTGGGAGAAAACTGTCGGCGCGCCGGCAACCGGCGAAATCGCGATACGCTTTGGCGAGCACGGCGTCGCGTTTGAGCGCGTTCAGATAGACGGCGAAGGCGTTGCAATTTCCGGCGTCGCGACGTTCGCAGACGGTGTGCTCAGCGAGGCGTCAATTCCAAAATTTTATCTGGACGGCGCCGCTGATCTTTCATTTGCGGCAAGACGCAATTCGCAGGGCGCATTGGACGTGACCGCGACCGGTGCGTATTTCAATGCGGGGCCTGCGGTGTTGCAATTCACCAGGGGGCAGGGCCGACCAACCGATGACGGCGAAGACACAAATCCGTGGGGCGCGGGGATTGCCGCCACAGCGCGCGTCGACAAGCTCGAACTCAGAAAGAAGGTCGTCTATCAGGATGCATCGTTCGATCTGCGGCGCGGCGTCGATGCGCTCGAAGCACTCAATTTTACGGCGCTGAATGCAGACGGCGCGCCTTTGCGCGTTAACATGGCCGAGACCGGCAATGAAACCGGCCCCGCGAAACGCATTGATGTTCGGTCGAGCGACCTTGGTGGATTTCTGAAAGGCGTGTTCGGATTGCAGTCGGTGATTGGCGGGCAAGGGTCGATGGCGCTTTATTATGGCGGCGACACGACGGGGCTCGCCGGCGAAATCGAGGCGCGCAAAATGCATGTGGTCAACGCGCCGCTGCTCGCGCGACTTTTCTCCGCCGGGTCCCTCGATGGTCTCGCCAATCTGATGCAGGGCGAGGGCATTGACCTATCATACGCCTACGGAGAGTTTGACTATGGAGGCGGCGCCTTGTCGTTGCGCGACTTCCGCGCAACCGGTCCGTCGGTCGGCATGACGGCTGAGGGCGAAGTTTCACTCGCGCAAGATGGCGCCATCGCGCTGAACGGCGCCGTTGCGCCGCTCTATCAACTAAACTCTGTTCTTGGCGCCGCGCCGATCATCGGCGATATCCTTGTCGGGCGAAAAGGCGAGGGTATTCTGGCGCTGTCCTATTCGGTCAGCGGCGAGCGATCGGCGCCCAATGTCGTCATCAATCCTTTGTCTGCGCTGACGCCCGGAATTTTCCGTCAGTTGCTGGAACCGGCAAAGGCGCCGCCTGAAACAGGTCCCCCACCGACTGATGTGGAACCGATCCCGGTCGAGGCTAGCCAATCCGAATAATGGCGTGCTTTTTCTTGCCGACCGAGATTTTGATCGCGCCATCGACAATATCGCCGGCCGCGATGTTGCGCTCGTCGCCGAGCGCCGCGCCGTTTACTTTCAGGGCGCCGGCTTTGATGTGACGGCGCGCTTCGCCTTTCGAGGCGCACAGACCCGCGGCGATAAACTGGTCGATGAGGGCCGCGCCTGCATCAATGTCGCTGCCGCCGAGTTCGACCGTCGGGAGATCACCACCTAATCCGCCCTGTTCGAAGGTTTTTTGCGCCGTCGCCGCGGCGCTTTTCGCTGCGTCTTCGCCGTGCAGCAGCGTGGTCGCTTCATTGGCCAGGATCTTTTTTGCCTCATTGATTTCAGCGCCCTCAAGCGCACCGAGCCGGTGCACTTCGTCCATGGGCAGCGTCGTAAATCGCGACAGCAACAGGGCGACATCGGCATCTTCGGCATTGCGCCAATATTGCCAGTAATCGTATGGCGAAAACATATCGGCGTTCAGCCAGACTGCGCCATCTTCCGTTTTGCCCATTTTCTTGCCGGACGCTGTCGTCAATAGCGGCGTCGTCAGGCCGAAAACTTCGGTCGCATCTTTACGCCGGCAAAGCTCAACACCGTTGATAATGTTGCCCCATTGGTCTGTGCCGCCAAGTTGCAGCGTGCAACCATGGCGGCCGAGCAACTCATGAAAATCATACGCCTGCATGAGCATATAGTTGAATTCGAGAAACGTCATCGGGCTTTCGCGATCAAGACGCAGCTTGACGCTGTCGAAGGTCAGCATACGGTTGATCGTAAAATGAACGCCGTAATCGCGCAGGAACTCCACATAGCCAAGCTCGGAGAGCCAGTCATTATTATTGACCATCATGGCGTCTGTCGGCCCGTCGCCGAAGGACAAGAACTTCTCGAAGACGCCTTTGATGCTGTCGATGTTTCCCTGAATGTCGGCGTCGGTCAGGAGCTTTCTTTGCTCGTCCTTGCCGGTCGGATCGCCGACCTTGGTCGTGCCGCCGCCCATCAATGGCAGCGGCCGGTGGCCCGTCTGCTGCAGCCAGTAGAGCAGCATGATCTGGATCAGGCTGCCGGCGTGGAGCGACTTTGCCGTGGCGTCAAAACCGATATAGCCGGTGACGACGCCCTTGGCGCAAGCCTCATCGAGGCCTTCAATATTCGTGCCCTGCGCGATGAAGCCGCGGCTCTCCAGGACGTTCAGAAATTCGGATTTATGGGTCATCGGTCTACTACTCGGCTGCAATGCGCGCGGTAGCACGAGCCGAACAACAATCCAACGTCTTGAGGCCAACGTCTTGAGGCCAATGTCCCGAGGGCAAAGTCTTGAGGCGAGTGTCTGGCGGAGCATTTGACCGGCCTTGAGAACCAGCAGAGTTTTGCAGCGCGCAACAAACCCTGGCGGCCGCAATTGACTGAAACTTTCAAAGCTCTCGGCATTGTCAGCCGGCCGTCCCTTGACGGGGTTGATCTTGCAATCATTGAAACGGACGGCGACGCGTTGATTGAACCCGGCGCGTCGTTGTTCGTTCCGTATGTCCGTGACATGAAAATATTCCTCCATCGCGCCATTAAGGCGGCGCAGGAAGGGCGCGACGGCGCCGCCGATATCGGCAAGGCCGAAGGGGAGATCACGAACGCCTTTGTGGTTGCGGTTGAGCGGTTGCTGGAACGCGAAAACATCAAGCGCAAGGACATCGACGTCATCGGCGTTGGCGGCCACACGATATTCTATCGGGCGCCATCCGGCGCTGATGCGCCGGGCCGGAGTTGGCAGATCGGCGACGGTAAAACCATCGCCGAGGAAACCCGCATAGACGCAGTCAGCGACTTTCGCGCCGCAGATATCGCCACCGGCGGATACGGTGCGCCGATCGATCCCGTTTATTTCCGCGCGCTGATCGCATCGATGGCGGACCGTCCCGAATGTGCGGTCGGCGTGATCACTCTCAACGAGACGGCGCATGTCACTTACATGCCGGAAAATGCGGGCGCGATGGACCTTCTGGCCTATGACAGCGGGCCGGGCGTTGCCCTGCTCGATGAATGGACATCGCTTCGCGCTATTGACGATAAAGCGCCGCCGGGCGCCGTCAATGACGAAGCGCTGCGCATGATGGGGTTGCACCCCTATCTGCGCTTACCGCCGCCAAAGTCTATCGACCGCTATGACTTTAATATTGATAAGATTTTGAAGCTGACGCCGGAGGATGGTGCGGCAACGCTGGCGGCCTTTGTTGCGGATTGCATTGCGCGAGCCGAACAATTCCTGCCGGAGCCGCCTGGCGGCTACATTGTTTGCGGGCAGGGCGTGCAGCGCCCGGCGTTGATGGACATGTTAGGCGCAAAGCTCGAGGCGGAAGTTGCAACAGCGGAAAAAGCAGGCTGGCGCGCTGATGTTCTTGATGCGGAGTGTTGCGCATTTCTTGCTGTCCGGAGCCTCAGGAAACTGCCGCTGACCTATCCCAGGACGACGCGCGTTTCTGCGCCGATGCTGGGCGGCGTGTTTTATCGCGCGCCGGTTTAGGGGCTTTGGGTACAAGAGCCGGTTGCGCATGGTCAAAACCATTGAGCCGGTGTTTTCGAACCGTAAAGATCACATTCGCGCCGCAACCGGCGCGCGACACCCCCATTACGTCGCGCGCCAGCGGCAGTGTCTCTACAGATCGATACTAATACCGCCGAAGATTTCGCGTGGTTTGCCGGGACGCGCGCCATAGGGACGGCGCGAGGCGACATAATCTTCGTCGAACAGGTTTTCGACTTTCAGAAGAATTTTGATCCCGTCGGCAATTTCATAATGGGCGGCGAGATCGATGATGGCGCGCGAGTCGATCAGTTCCAGCGCCGGGATCGGTCCCTGTCCGGGAAGGCCGCGGGTTTCGCCAACATAGTTGAGGTCTGCCGTAACGCCCCAATTGTCATAAACAACGCCGGCGGAAACGAACAATTGCTGTTCCGGGACATAAGGAATTTCATCGCCCACATTAATGTCGCCGAAGATGTCGCTGGCCGTGCTCGCCTTAAATTCGGTGCTCGTATAGGTGTAGGCGACCGACACCGGGAACGACAACGCGGTGGCGTTTCCAAAGGCCTCTGCGAAATCGGTCGAGGCGACGAATTCAATGCCGTAAACATTGGCTTGCCCGGCATTGTCCGTGTCGCCGATTTCGCATTCGCTGCCGCCGGTAGAGTTGGTGCATTCGGCGATCAGGTTCGAATAGTCGTTGAAGAAACCAATGAGTTCGAGATTTACAATGTCATTGTTGAACCGTCCGCCCGCTTCATAAGCGATTGACCGTTCGGGCTCTTGCGTGCGCGACGACACAGAGGCCGGCGCAAAACCGCGATGGACGCCGCCGAGCAAGGAGAGCTGGTCGGCGACATCAACGACAATACTGCCGCCGGGAAGTAAGATGTCGTAGGAATTTTCGCGAATACTGTCCGGCGCCAAGGTGCGATCCGGCGTGTTCCAGCGGCGCTGACGCGTATCGACGGATTCATAACGAAGCCCGCCGGTGACGGCGACGGGCCCGCGCCGGATCGTGTCTTGAACATAAAGCGACAAGGCTTCTGATTTGGAAAGACGGTTCGCTTGCGTGCCCGGCGCATTGTCGGTGGTGCGCACGACGAAACCGTTGTCGATCCGGTATTGGTCTTCCTCTTGAAAGCGATCGACGGAATCTTCGTGATATCGGGCCGAGACAACGAGATCGTGTTCGAAACCCATGCCGTCAAATATGAAGTTGACGCCGGTCTGCACGCCGCGCGCATTATAGGAGCGGTTGTTCTGGCGAATGCCGAGGACGTCGTCAGGGCTTGTAAAACCGGCGGGCCCGAGGAGAACCTGAAATTCCCGCGGACAATTAACGGGGTCGACGAGAATCTCATTCAGACTGTCGCACGATCCCGAACCGGATAGCAGCGGATCGAGCCCGCCCGAGAAAAATGGATCCGAATTGTTAAATCGATCGAGTTTTTCCCAGTTGCGGGCGAAGTCAGTGTTGTAGGCAAGCGTAGTGATCTCAATGGCGTCGCTGAGTTTTGCATTGTGGGTCAGCTGATAGGTGAAATGCTCCGTATTCATCTGATCGAGTTGACTGGCGTTATATCGAAGAAACGGCGTCGAACGAACGTCGCTATCCGTCAGGCCAAGGTACGTTTCGTCAGATCGTTCGTCGCTATACTGGAATTTGAACTCAAGGCTCTGCGGCACGGCGGCGCCGTCTTTGGTATAAAGACCGACTTTGGCGACGTAATCCTGCAGTGAAAAGCCCGTGTCGCCGATTTCGATTTCTTTGAAGCCTTCGGCGTTGTCCTGATAGGTCTCAATCAGGAACCCCACATCCACCGGCAATTGATCGACGGCGAATTTGCCGCCGGCCCAGGCGTGAATGATTGAGCGTTCCTGATTGCTCGCAAGCACTGATACGTGAGCGGCCGGTTCATCAGGGATCGGCGTTGAGAAAAACTGGATCGCGCCCGCTGTCGTGAATGGCCCGTATTTGACCGTAGACGGACCTTTGGTGACTTCGACGGCGTTCATGCGGCGCGAAAACGGGAAGTAATAGGCCGATGGTGCAGAGTATGGCGCCGGCGACATCAGGACGCCGTCTTCCATGATCAGGACTTTCGAAGACCGGTCGAGGCCGGACCCGCGCAAGCCGATATTAGGCCGTAATCCGAAGCCGTCTTCTTCCTGAATATTGATGCCGGGCACGCGCCGCAAAATGCGATTGATATCGGCGTAGTTTTGAATTTCGAGGGTTTCCGGCGCAATGAACGCCACCGAACCGCCGACGTCGCTGACGTCGCGCGCCGTACCGACCACGGTCAGGATATCGACGGCATTGAACGGGGTGTCACTGCTTTCCTCGGCGTGAGCGTGAGATGAAATGGCCATTAATGCAGCGATGGACGCTGCTCCCGCGAAACGGTTTCGTAACAAAGGAAATTCCCCAATTTCTTGCGCATGGCGCCCGCGTCGCGGCGTCAATTGCGAATGATTTGCAATAACGATTAGCTACGATTGATAATAATGATTGTCAATTGCATTTATTCGCCCCGCGCCGCGACGCTTCGTCTAACGATGACAGTGGCGCAGGGAGGGCTTACATCCGCATGTGGACAGGCATCGAAAGGCTTACAATGGCGGCGAAACTGGCGGCGGCGGAACGCGAGGCATTTTTGAACGGAAACCCGCAATGGCGACCGGTCGAGGGCCGCGATGCGGTGACCCGCAGCTTTCAGTTCAGTGATTTCAACGAGGCTTTCGGCTTCATGACACGGGTGGCGCTAGAGGCCGAAAAAGCCGATCATCACCCCGAGTGGTTTAACGTCTATAATAAGGTCGAAATCACGCTATCGACCCATGATGCAAATGGTCTATCGGAGCGAGACGTGGCGCTTGCCGGGTTTATCGATGAAGCGGCCGGCGGCCAGGCCGCGCCATGAAAACGCCTTGCATAGGCCTTCTCCGCGCCCGGCGCGCGGTCTAATAAGAGTTTGAAATTAAACGGGATAGAGAAGAATGGCGACGATTGCCCTTGTCGATGATGACGAAAACATACTGACGTCTGTGTCCATTGCCCTTGAGGCGGAAGGGCATACGGTCAAGTCGTTTGAGGATGGCGCCGCGGCGCTCGAGTTCATTTCCACAACGCCGCCGGACGTGGTCGTTTCCGACATCAAGATGCCGACCATGGACGGCATGGAACTGCTCCGCCGCATTCGGCAGAAGTCGGCGCTGCCGCTGATTTTTCTGACATCGAAGGATGAGGAAATCGACGAAGTCCTCGGCCTGACGATGGGCGCGGACGATTATGTCAAGAAACCTTTTTCGCAGCGCTTGTTGATGGAGCGCGTAAAAGCGGTCTTGCGGCGCGGTCAGGCCGACGCCTCGCCCGACCCGGAAGATGAAAAGAAAATCCTGCGCCGCGAGAACCTGACGCTCGATCCCTTGCGCCATTCCTGCGTTTGGAAAGAAAAGCAGGTGGTGCTGACGGTTACTGAATTTTTGATCCTGCACTCGCTGGCGCAGCGGCCCGGTTTCGTCAAAAGCCGCGACCAGTTGATGGACGCCGCCTATGACGATCAGGTTTATGTGGATGATCGCACCATCGACAGCCATATTAAACGCATACGGAAGAAATTCCGTCAGGTTGACGGAGAGTTTGACTCGATCGAAACGCTTTACGGTGTCGGTTACAAATACAAGGAAGACTAACAGCGCATGACGGGCGAGGGACCGGCGCCTCAAAGCGGGGAGTTGGGGCGGCGACGCCGCTCACGCGTGGCGCTTTCGCGCCTGACGGTGACGATTGTCCTCGCCAATCTCATTGGCCTGGTGATTTTGCTGCTCGGATCATTCGCGCTGACCAATTACCGCGACGGCCTGATCGCCGCCAAGCTCGAAGGCGTGCGCGCCCAGTCGCAAATCATCGCTGACGTCCTTGCCCAGGTCGCGATTGATGAAACATCCTGTCAGCCGGTTGAAGAAGCGGACGTCGAACGCCTTGGCGAAGAAGTGGCGCTTTGTTCATTGGCGCTGAACCAGACCGATGTGCGCGAAGTGTTCAATCGCGTGTGGGACAGTTTTGAAGGACGGGTGCGGATCTTCAACGCGCCGCAGACTTTCGAAGTGCCGCCCGTTTCCGATGCAAGCATTCTCCTGATTGAAGACATTGTCCTGCGCGAAGACAAAATCGAGGCGGAAACATTGCCGCCCATTGATGCAGATGATGCGAGGCAAGAGTTTTCCGTAGAAAAAGTGTGGGAAGACATATTCGATTTCTTCTCGACCGACTATCACGCCGCCGCGGCGCGTCGTTCACTGGAAGCGGAACTGAACGAGGCGTTGGAATCATCGCCCTTCGCCGAGGACCGCGGCGCCGCGTCCGTGCGTCTCGATGAAGAAGGCGAGTTAGTTGTCTCGGTCACCGTACCGATCCGGCGCGTGCAGGCGATTTACGGTCTCGTAACGGCAGAGTCCGGCGGCATTGATGTGCTGGTCGAGCGCGCGCGCCTTTCCATCCTGCCATTCTTCGGGCTCGCCATGGCGGCGGCGATTTTATCATCGCTATTACTGACGGCGATGATCGCCCAGCCGATCCGACAGCTTGCAATCGCAGCGGACAAAGTGCGCGAAGGCATCGCTGCAGCGGGCCGCGCGCGCATTCCCGATTTCACGAATCGCAAGGACGAAATCGGCGAGCTTTCCGGGTCGCTGAAATCCATGACGCAAGCGATCTATGCGCGCATCGACGCCATTGAAAGTTTCGCGGCGGATGTTTCTCATGAGCTGAAAAATCCGCTGACCTCGATCCGGAGCGCGGCCGAGACGTTGCAAATTGCGAAGACGCCAGAGCAACAGGAAAAGCTGCTCGGTGTCATTCAAAAAGACGTCGCCCGGATGGATCGTCTGATCACAGACATATCGAATGCGTCGCGCCTAGATGCTGAACTCGCCCGCGAAAGCCGCGAGGCCGTCGATCTTGCGCAACTCATTAAAGACATTGTGTCCATGTATGAGCAGACGGCGAAAGACGGCGACCCGAAGGTTCAATTCTCCGACCCGTTGCAAGGCGTTTACATCCTCGGCAACGCCGCAGCCCTCGGTCAGGTCGTTCGAAACTTGATCGACAATGCGCGCTCGTTCAGCCCGTCCGGCGGCACGGTGCGCGTCTATCTTGAGGCGCCGACCCAACGGAATGCTACGACGCGCCTGATTATTGAAGATGACGGGCCGGGCGTTCCCCCGGACAATCTCGAGTCAATCTTCAAGCGCTTCTACACCAAGCGCCCGGCGGGTGCTGCGTTTGGCAACAATTCCGGGCTCGGGCTCGCTATCTCCCGGCAGATCATCGAGGCCCATGGCGGGCGGGTCTATGCGGAAAATCGGCTCGAAAACCCGGCCGATGCGGCCGGCCCGCGGCGCGGTGCGCGATTTATTGTTGAACTGCCAGCCGATTAAGGCGACGATTCTAGTGGACTTTTGGATGTTGCGACGCAACATTCATCAGTCGGGCCAGACAGGGTCTGGTTGAATTGGAGCTTTGAATGATCGGTCTCGTTGTCGTCACCCATGGTCGCCTCGCGGAGGAATTTCTATCCGCGGCGGAACATGTCGTCGGACCGCAGGAACAGATCCGCGCGGTGTCGATCGGTCCCGATGACGATATGGAAAAGCGCCGGGAAGATATCCTGACCGCGGCGAAGGATGTGGACACGGGCGACGGCGTCATCATCCTGACGGATATGTTCGGCGGTACGCCCTCGAACCTCGCGATCGCGGTCATGGAAAAAGCCAACGCCGAAGTCGTGGCCGGCGTGAACCTTCCGATGCTGATCAAGCTTGCGACGGTGCGCGCCGATGGCGACCTGACCGAGGCGGTCAAGGCCGCCCACGAGGCCGGCCGGAAATATATCAACGTCGCGTCCTGGGTCCTGTCGGGTGAGGCGCCGGAATAGGGCGCCAGAAAAGGACGGCAGCGCCGATGAGCGACGTTACGCGCAAGGTCAAGATCGTGAACAAGCTCGGCTTTCACATCCGGCCGTCGCGGCATTTCTCGGCGCTTGCGCGCTCATGGGACGCGGAAGTGACCGTCCGCAATGAGGACAGGACAGCGCTGGCGGATTCGCAACTCGATTTACTGATGCTCTGCGCTGTTCACGGCTCGGAACTTGAGATCATCGCCAAAGGTCCGCAGGCGGAGGAAGCTGTTGACGCGCTCATAAGACTGGTCGAAGACCGGTTCGGCGAAGCGGAGTAAGAGCGCCTGCGCCGTTCCGTCTCGGAAATTGCGCCCGCTTTTGTGCCGATTTTATGCATCGTATATCCCGATACAGTTCATCAATATTATCTATTTTCTAAATAAGTAAATTCTCGCTACGGTTGAATGTGAGGACGAGAAGAAACGACCTGTCGGCCAATTTGGTGAAGTCCAGAACGTACGAAGGGTGCGGCGATGACAAGAGCTTCCGCCAATTGTTTGCGGGCGCCGGCAGAGATGAATGCAACCGAAACTTTCATAACGGAGTGAAACCATGATCCATAATCGAAAGACAATATTGTTCGCATCCGCGGCCCTTATTGCGCTTGGAACGGCGGCGTGTTCGCAACAGGAAGCGCAATCCGACACCGCGCCAACTGACAATGCCCAGGCCGCTGAAGCGGCAAATGCGGAACCAATGGCGAAAGCGCAGGAAAGCGCAACGCCGGGCAAGGCGAAAGCGGCCCCCACGAACAAGAGCTGGTGGCCGGAACAGTTGGATCTGGCGGTGCTGCGCCAGAACGCGGTCAACCATGATCCGATGGGCGATAATTTCGATTATGCAGCGGCGTTTGAGAGCCTTGATCTTGAAGCGGTCAAAGCAGACGTCGCCGCCGTGATGACCGACACGCAGGATTGGTGGCCGGCGGATTATGGGCATTACGGACCATTTTTCATTCGCATGGCATGGCACAGCGCCGGCACCTATCGCACCTTTGACGGGCGCGGCGGCGCCGCGGCCGGACAACAAAGGTTCGAGCCGCTCAACAGTTGGCCGGACAACGCCAATCTCGACAAAGCGCAACGTTTGTTGTGGCCGGTGAAACAGAAATACGGGCGAAATATTTCCTGGGCGGACTTGATGGTCCTGACTGGGACCGTAGCGATGGAATCGATGGGGTTTGAAACCTACGGTTTTGCCGGCGGCCGCGTAGACGCGTGGGAGCCCGACCTCGTTTACTGGGGTCCCGAAAACGAATTTCTCGGCGATGAGCGTCACAGCGGCGACAGGGAACTGCAAAAACCGCTGGCCGCCGTGCAGATGGGATTGATCTATGTGAATCCCGAAGGGCCGAACGGCAATCCGGATCCGGTCGCCGCCGCGCACGACATTCGCGAAGCGTTCGGCCGAATGGCGATGAACGATGAGGAAACCGTCGCGCTGATCGCCGGGGGCCACACCTTCGGTAAAACCCATGGCGCGCACAAGCCCGGCGACTGCCTCGGAGCAGAACCGGCAGGGGCCGGCATCGAAGAACAGGGCCTTGGCTGGAAAAACGACTGCGGCACCGGCAGCGGCGTCGATACAATCACGAGCGGCCTTGAAGGTGCGTGGACGTCAAGCCCTGCGCAATGGACGCATCAATTTTTCTCCAACCTCTTCAACTTTGAATGGGAGCAAACGCGCAGTCCCGCTGGCGCCGTGCAATGGATTCCAACGGAGGCGGCGGCCGCGCAATTGGTGCCTGACGCTCATGATCCAGACAAGCGCCACGCGCCGATCATGCTGACGACGGACCTGTCGCTTCGGTTTGATCCGGCATACGAGAAAATTTCGCGTCGTTTTATGGACGATCCGGAAGCGTTTGAACTGGCTTTTGCAAAAGCCTGGTTTAAGTTGACCCATCGCGATATGGGGCCGCGGGCGCGCTACCTCGGCGCTGATGCGCCGGCCGACGCGCCAATCTGGCAAGACCCGATCCCGGCCGTTGACCATCCGCTCATCAACAATGCTGATATCGCTGCGTTGAAGACGCAAATCCTGGTGTCGGGACCGTCGGTTTCCGAATTGGTGCGCGCCGCTTGGGCGTCCGCGTCAACGTTCCGCGATACAGATATGCGCGGCGGCGCCAACGGCGCGCGTGTTAGCCTCGCGCCGCAGAAGGATTGGGCGGCGAATGATCCGGCGGAACTGGCGACGGTGATCAGCGCGCTTGCGCAGGTCCAGTCAGATTTCAATGAGGCGCAAACCAATGGCAAACGCGTCTCGTTGGCGGATCTGATCGTTCTTGGCGGCGCCGCCGCTGTTGAACAGGCCGCGAAAGCCG
Source organism: Parvularculaceae bacterium (assembly GCA_021776465.1). GTDB lineage: Bacteria > Pseudomonadota > Alphaproteobacteria > Caulobacterales > Parvularculaceae > Hyphococcus. Next base: position 2,528 of record JAJFFU010000038.1, on the reverse strand, counting down.
CCGGTCATGACATCACTGTGGCGTTCACCCCCGGGCGCGCAGATGCGATGCAAGACCAGACCGATGTTCAATCTTTCGCTGTTCTTGAACCAACGTCCGATGGCTTCCGCAATTTCGCGAGCGGCGGCGGTTACGGCGGTTCGCCAGCGGAGCGGTTGGTCGACAAAGCGGATGTGTTGGGCCTGACCGCCTCGGAGATGACGGCGCTTGTGGGCGGTATGCGTGTTCTGAACGCAAACGCCGGCGGCGCGGCGCACGGCGTCTTTACGGAAAATCCGGGAGCGCTGAGCAATGACTTCTTCGTAAACCTCCTCGACATGGGAACGGTTTGGTCGCCGTCTTCGACAGACGGCGTTTACGAGGGACGCGACCGTGAAACCGGCGACGTAAAGTGGACAGCAACGGAGGTTGATTTGATTTTCGGATCGAACTCACAATTGCGCGCTGTCGCTGAAACCTATGCTTTCAATAACGGCGAGTCGGCCTTCGTCGTTGACTTCGCTGATGCCTGGGCGAAGGTCATGACGAATGATCGCTTCGATTTAAAGTAAGCGTGTGAATGTCCGGCTCGGCCGTCTCGCCTGTTCCTGCGTTCCAGTGATGCAAGAGCGAATGCGAGGCGGCCCGGTCGTTTCGCTAGGCGGACGGTTCCTGCGTCAAGTTCGAAAGCGTGACGCCTTGTCCGTCGCGCAAGCGTTCGCCGCCGCGAATAACGACGTGATCGCCGGCTTTGACGTCGCCGATGACCTCAATGAAATCGCCTTCCGCGGCGCCAAGCTCGACATCGACCTGACGGGCGGTGTCGTCCTCGCCGATAACGAAGACGCTAATGCGGTCGGCGCGCAGAACAAGAGCGTCGCGCGGTGCAGCGACAACCCGGCGGGCCTCCGCCGCAGGGAGCGCAACGCGCACGGCTGAACCGATATACCAGTTTGTATCTTCCAGTTCGAGGCGAAGCTCCAGCATGCGTGAAAGCGTATCGCCGACCGGCACGACGGCGCGAACGACGGCGTCTTTGGTTTCGGCGCCGCTGGCGACGCGAATCGTGTCGCCAGCGTTGATGTTGCGGGCAAGGCTAGCCGGCGCCCGCGCAGTCACTTCGAGGCGGCGCGTATCGACGAGGCGGATTAGGCCGGCGCCGGGCGTTGCGTATTCGCCGATTTGCGCTTCCTGATTGACGACGCGTCCAGCGAACGGGGCGGGGACTTCTGTGCGCTGAAGATTAATGGCGGCGCGTTCATGGGCGACTTCGGCTTGACGCAACGCTTGGCGCGCCTCGTCGCGATCGGCGCGCATCTGGTCCATCGCCGATTCAGATTCGCCGGCTTCCACGCCAAGACCTTTAAAGCGATCATAAAGCCGCGCGAGATAATCGGCGCGAGATTTAAGGCGTGCGACTTCCGCTGCGCTGTCGCGATAGGCGAGCTCTGCGTCATTGCGCTCAATGCGTGCGATTACGTCGCCCAGCTCGACCTCGGCGCCGATTTCCGCCACCCATTCGATTTTACCGGACGTCGCTGCGGCGACAAGGCTGTCGCGCGTCGATACGACTGAGCCCGGTGTTTCCGCATGCGGTGCTATTTTGCGTTCTTCGGCTTTCGCGATGGTAACAACGGCGGGTGGCGGGCCATTTTGCTGCGCGGTCTCACCGGCCGCTTCATCGGCGCTGGCGGTGTTGGTTAGGAAATACGCACTTGTTCCGGCAACCATGAGGACGATTGCAGCGCATCCGGCGAAAAGTATTTTGCGGTTCATGCTGAAAACATCCTTTATTCAGCAGGCTGAGGAATGCCGGCGCTCCGCGACAGCACCGGCATAGTGCGGGCGCCAAGTTGCAACAGCGCAGGCAACAAGAAGAGGGTAAAGAGCGTGGAGACGGCCATGCCGCCAACGATGACGGTCGCGAGGCCGCGATAGATCAAGCTGCCGGCGCCGGGGGAAAGAACGAGCGGCAGCATGCCCATGAGCGACGTAGACGTCGACATGAAGATCGGGCGGATGCGCAGGCGAAGCGCGTCACGCACCGCTTCTGGCCGCGATTTTCCTGACGCTTCGGAGGCCCGTGTCTGCGCAACCAGCAAGATCGCATTATTGACGACGAGCCCGAGCAAAATGATGAAACCGATCATGCCCAGAAGATCGAGCGGCAATGGATTGATGAGATCAAACCCGCGGATTGCCAGAACACCGCCGACGGTCGCCATTGGCAGTGTGATGATCACGAAGGCGGCGTCTTTCAGGGATTTAAAGAGCGCTGCCATGATCAGGAACAAGATCGCGATCGCGAGGAAAAAATTGGCGCCGAGGTTTTTAACGGCGCGGGCGAGCGAATCTGCGTCGCCGCCCCATTTCAACGATGCGCCGGCGGGCAGCGCTTCATACAAACGCGGAATGGCGTTTGTCTGAAGCGCCTCGACGGCGGGGCCTAGCGCCATGCCTTCCGGCGGTGAAATCCCGAGCGTAATCGTACGGCGCCCATCGACGCGGCTGATCTGTTGCGGCCCGACGCCGCGGTCGATCGTGACAAG
>JAJFFU010000037.1 GCA_021776465.1 Parvularculaceae bacterium | reverse complement strand
AAATTGTTGTTTGCCGGGTTGGACGTGGACTGGATGACAAAGACATCCTCGCCGCGCACATTCTCCTGGATTTCAACAAAAACTTCGCCGTCTTTGAAGGTCCGGATGTCGGCATTCGCCAGCGTCGTCGCCAGACGTTTCGAGATGGCTTCGCTGAGCCGTCGGTTCGAATTCCCGGCGATCAGTTTCATGGCCCGTCCCCTAGCGATCTTCGCATTCGGCGCCGGCTTCATGACGTTTTCTTGACATCGGCGCAACCCGTATCGCGGTCGTTTTTTTCACAAAAGCGCAATCGCAGAAAGATTTCGGCCATAGTCGGCCGCGCCAGCGCGTTTTGATGCGCGATAGGAGAAATAGTGGTCGTTTTCGGCAAGCGTGCAGACGTCTGTATCGTCGATTGCATCGACGCCGACAGCGCGGAGCCGCCATTTGCCGAAACCGACGAGATCGAGCTGGCGCTTGTCGTCGCTGGCGCCACGGGCGAAAAACTGTTCAGCGCCGGCGTGCCTTTCTGTAAAGGCATCAATGAGTTCGAGGCCGACTTCAAAGTTCTGCTGGCGCATGCACGGACCGACAGCGGCGCGAATATGAGCGCGAACAGCGCCGAGGCTTTCCATGGTCGCAACTGTGTTTTCCAGAACGCCGGCGAGGGCGCCGCGCCAGCCAGCGTGCGCCGCGCCGATGATTCGCGCTTCGGGGTCAAAGAACAGCCATGGCATGCAATCGGCAGCGAGGACGCCAAGCGCGAGACCCGGCGTTTTTGTCACTAACCCGTCGGCTTGCGGTGCATTTTTTTCCCACGGTCCATCGACGTGAACCACGTCCGCGGAGTGCACCTGATAGTTGGTCAGCAAGTGATTGGGCTCAACGCTGAAGACAGCAGCGCATCGCTCTCGGTTCTCGCTGACCGCGGCAGGTTCGTCGCCGGAACCGGGCCCGGTATTGAGCGAGGCGTACACACCGTCAGAAACACCGCCGTGACGCGAAAAGAAGCCGTGGCGCACACCGCTTTGTGCAAGGCCGGGCGCCGTCAAGCAAGGCGGCGCGCTCACAGGTCAAAGAAACCCGGCGGCGCCGGCAGATCGGGCGAGGTGATGCACATGACTTTGAAGATCTCTCCCATTTTGTTGGGCGCGGCGATGCGTTCCGATCCATCGCGAATTTTCTTCTGGTCCTCGTCGGACTTGCCCTTGCACAACATCTCCGTTCGCAGCGCGAGCCCGAGCCGGTCCAGGAACCGTCCTTGTGCGGTTGGTCCGTAAACAGCGGCGCCGGCGTCGACGGCGATATCCGCAAGGGCGCCAAAATCTACATGGGCGGTAAGATCAGCTTGACCCGGCGTCGATAATGCTGGCCAAAAGCGGTGCTCGCGCACAGCCTGCAACGTGTCGCCGAGACCGGACGCCGCGTGACCGTAATCGATGATGAGCGCTGCGCCGCCGTGGGTGAGCAATCCGGCAACCACGTCGGACAGGAAGTCGCGCGCCGCAAAGTTGATTTCGAATATATCGCCCGGCTCGCTGTCATCGTCGCTCGGGAGTTTGTAATCGGCCGGCGGCGGCGTCTTGCCCAAGCAAAAGGCGAGACCTCCGTTATCGCCGATGTCGACCATGCGCTCGCGCCAACCGCGCTCGATGCGCTGAAATTGCCTGACTGGCAGACAATCGAAAAACTCGTTTGCTACGATGAGCGTCGGGGCAGGCGGGATGTCCGCGAATTCATCGGCCCAGAGCGGTTTGATACCGCTGGCGCGCAATCGCTTTTGTTGTTCGACACGCAAGCGCCCGGATGTTTCTAGGAGCCACAGGCAGGCGGCTTTTGAAAATTCCGAGCGGAGCCGCGTCGCGCGCAGAATGTCTTCCATAAGGACACCGCGGCCGGGCCCGAATTCGACAAGATTGAAGTCGGCGGGAGAACCAAGCGCGCGCCAGTTTTCAAGCAGCCAGAGCCCGATCAACTCGCCGAAAATCTGACTGATTTCAGGCGCTGTCGTAAAATCGCCTTTCGCGCCGAATGGCGTTCGCGACATGTAATAGCCGTCATTGGGGTGGCCGAGCGCGTCGGCCATGTAATCTGCAACGGTGATTGGCCCTTTAAGGCGAATGAGATCAACCAACCGTTCTTCAAGAGGCGTCCGGTTGGGGGCGAAGTCCTCACTCATGAAGCAGCGGCCGCGGGATTACTCGTCCGTGTGCGCCATATCATCCAGACGCCTAGCGCCAGCATCGGCAATGACAAGATCATGCCCATGGTCAGCCCGAGCGGAAAGTCCGGCATGTGGGCGTCCGGTTCGCGAAAGTTTTCGATAATGATCCGCGAGGCCGCATAGCCCGCGAGGAACAATCCGATCGTTGCGCCGGGGCGTTTCAACAGCTGAAACGAATGCGTCGCAATCCGAATGACGGCAAAGAGAACGAGGCCTTCAAGCGCCGCTTCATAAAGCTGGCTCGGGTGTCGTGATAGCGCAAGCGGATCGGTTGGAAACACCATCGCCCAGGCGCCATCCCACGGGCGGCCATAAAGCTCAGCGTTGATGAAATTCGCAATCCGCCCAAAGAACAAACCAATCGGCGCAGCGGCAGCAAAGAGATCGCCAATCGCCAATGCGTTCAGTTTGTGTTGGCGCGCAAAGAGCCAGCCGGCGAGGGTGACACCAATCAGACCGCCGTGAAAGGACATGCCGCCCTGCCACAGCATCAGCGCCGGCGGGAAAGGGAGAAAGCCGAGGATCGGCTCCCAAGCTTTGAACAGCAGCATTGGATCGTAAAACAACACATAGCCGAGCCGTCCGCCGCCCATGACGCCGAGGGCGACCCAGAAAATAACGTCGTCGAGTTGCGCCTTGTTCATCGGCGCGCCGGCTTTCGCCCAGATCGCCGCATTTTTAAGAAGCCGCGTCAGATAAAACCAGCCAGCCGCCAGCCCGGCAATATAAGCGAGCGAATACCAGCGGATCGGCAGCGATACGCCGAATATCGGACCAATGCTGACGAGGACGGGGTCAATCTGGGGGTAAGGTACGGTCATTGTGTCTGTTTACAGTCCCGTTTTTCATTTATGCGGTTGGGCAGGTCTGTCGTCGGGGCGCGGCGCTTCCTATATAGTTGAAAAGAGGAAAACGCCATGCAGACACAAAGTGCAATATTTGACGAAATCGCCAAGCTGATGACCGAGGCGGCCGGCGCCGCCGATGGCGTGCGGCGCGAGGCGGAAACGGCGATGAAAAGCCAGTTGCAGCGGTTGATCGCCGATATGGAATTCGTGACCCGCGAGGAATTTGAAGCCGTTCGTGACATGGCCCGCGCAGCGCGTGAGGAAAATGAGACCCTAAAGGCCCGAATCGTCGCACTTGAGGAAAATTCCTGACGGCGCTGGCGTCTCCCGGAAAAGACCGCTTGCGGAAAACCAGCCGGATCGAATCATTTCACCGCCCTGCGAATCGCAGCGACATAGGCCCTCATTACGGCAGTGATTCTCACCGCCGGAAGAGGGCTCCTTGCATGTCGATTGAAATTGTCCGCAAGACTGAAAAAATCGCTGACCCGATGACCGCCATCGAGGCGGCCGCCGAACATCTCGATTTCGAAAAAGAGCGCGTGGCGGATGCTGAGATCCACGTCATGCTGCCATGTGTGTGGCGCGATATCGGATTGTGGTTCACCTGGCGCGACGATCTATCGACTTTGCAAATGGGTGCGCCGATCGATCTGAAAGCGCCGGCCGGTCGCGAAGACGAGGCCAGCCGCCTGATCACGATGGTGAACGAGCGGCTCTGGTCCGGCCATTTTGATTTGTGGACGGAAGATCATTCGATCGTCTATCGCAACGCCGCTATTCTTCCTGAGTCCGGCGTCCTAGACGCAGGACAGGCGGAAATGCTGATCCGGGCAGCAGCAGAAGCGGTTGACCGGTTTTATCCGGCATTCAATTTTCTTGTCTGGGGCGGCAAAAACCCTGAAGACGCGCTGAAGGCGTCAATGTTTGAAACCGCCGGAACGGCGTAATCGCATCATCTTCAATCCACGGCCAAGTCAGCGTAGGCTGGCCCCATGAATGATAAACCTTCTGTTGCGCTAATTGGCGCCGGCGCCATGGGCGGCGCGTTGTTTCGTGGCTGGCTTGCTACGAAGTCGATCGACGCCGCCAAATCTGCAATTTTCGATCCCGGCGCGCCGGGAGAAATTGTCGATCTTGCGAAGGAATTCGCCGTCCAAATCAATCCGGGCATCAATGCCGGGTTTGATTTCCTGATTATCGCAGTGAAACCGCAAATGGCGGCAAAAATTTTGCCAGCCTATGCGCCTGCCGCCGTGGGCGCGGTTGTGCTTTCGGTGATGGCAGGAACGAGCATCGCAACGCTTTCGACATTGCTGTCTGGCCCGGCCAAAATCGTGCGGACGATGCCGAACTTGCCCGCCGCCGTCGGCGCAGGTGTTTCCGGGGTTTTCGCGAACAAGGCCGTCAGTGACGGTGAACGCGCGGCAGTCGAACAGTTGATGGCGGCGGTTGGCGCTTCGGTCTGGGTCGAGCGGGAAACAGATATAGATCTCGTCACTGCGGTTTCTGGCTCAGGCCCTGCCTATTTCTTTCTGCTTGCGGAGGCCTTGGCGGAGGCCGGCGCCAATATTGGCCTCACTCAAGATGCGGCGACGCGCCTTGCAGAAGCAACGCTCGCTGGCGCCGGTGCGCTAATGGCGGCGGATGGGCGACGCGCCGCAGAAATACGCAAAGCTGTGACCTCGCCCGGCGGCACGACGGCGGCTGCTCTCGATGTTCTTGACGGTGATCGGAAAGTTATGCGTGAGCTGATGAAGAAGGCGGTTGCAGCCGCAGCGAAGCGCGCTGGTGAGCTTGCCGACTAGGCCGGCAGCTCGATCCGCGCGCACAACCCGCCGCGCTCGGATTTTGACAAGGCTACGTCGCCGCCATGGGACCGGGCGACATCGCGAACGATCGTCAAGCCCATACCAACGCCGCTTTCGTTCAGCGAACGAGCCTCGTTGAGCCGCGTAAACGGTTTGAAGACCTCTTCATATTTTTCAGGGTCTACGCCGGGTCCGTTGTCTTCAACCTGAATGAATATTTTTCGGTCCGTTGTGCCTGCGCGTACCCAGGCCGCATCGCCGTGCCGATGGGCGTTGTTAATCAAATTGCCGACCGCGCGCTGAAGGGCCGACCGTCGTGCTGAAACATTTAGGTTGTCAGGCACATCCAGGTGAATAACGCCGCCGGCGCGGCGGGCGTTATCAGCGACTTCGCGCAACATCGCCGCAAGATCGAGCGGTTCGGGATCTTCGTCCGCTGCTTCATTGCGCGCGAAATCGAGATAGGCCTCGACCATGCGCTCCATTTCAAGGACGTCGTTGCGCAGCGCCTGAATTTCTGGCGTTTCCTTTTCCAATTCGAGGCCGAGCTTGATGCGCGTGAGCGGTGTTCGCAAATCATGGCTGACGCCGGCAAGCATCGAGGCGCGTTGATCGAGATGGCGTTTAATGCGTTCGCGCATGGCAATAAATGCGTAACCGGCCTTGCGTACTTCCGTCGCGCCGCCGGGGCGAAAATCCGGGGCGTCGCGGCCGCGACCAAACGCTTCGGCGGCGCGGGCAAGCCGCAGGATAGACTTTACCTGGTTGCGCATAAAAACAGTCGCGACCCAACCCAGCAGGATTGACGTGCCGATCAGCCAGAAAAGGAAAATGGGCCCGGTCGTGGCAAATGCGCGTTCGCGCAGGACGAGAAAAACCAACACACCGCCATCGAGTTGCACGCGGACTTCAACATAGTCGCGCCAGCTTTGAGTATCGAACCGGTAAGGCTGTTCGATCCGACTGCGTAACCGATTGTTGAGCACGACATTGTAAACGTTGAACGGAGACAGGCGGTCGCCCGCCGGGATCTCCTTGCCGTCGTCCATACGTACTTGAACATCAAGATCGGTGAGCGCCCAATCGATGAGGCGGTCTCGCGCCGCATCGTCCGGATATTCCGAATAAAGCCGCGTGATAAGCGCAATTTGCCCGGCGACATTGTTGGAGAGGTTTGCGGACACCCGGTCCCAATGGCGATCAAAGAAAATATACGTAACGACGGCCTGCATCAGAAAAATAGGCAGGATAACGATTAGGAGAACGCGCTGGTAGAGGCTCTTCGGCGTATATCGGCGAAACATGTCGCTAGTCCGCCATCAAAACGTAACCGATGCCGCGCACCGTTTGCAGATAAATCGGCGCGCGTGGGTCTTCCTCGATTTTCTTGCGCAACCGCGTCACCTGGACATCAACCGATCGCTCCATGGCGGTGTCGGTTTGTTCCGCTAATGCGTGGCGAGAAATGGCCTCGCCCGGTTTTTTTGCAAGCGCTTTTAAAAGGCTGGTTTCGCCCGCGGTAAGCTTTATCAGTTCGCCGTCACGGCGCAGTTCACCGCGACCAACGGCAAACGTGCAGCCGCCGAAAGTCAGTTCCTTTTTGTTGAGGCCCGCCGGTTTCGCACGCCGTAACAGCGCGTTGATGCGCAGCAGGAGCTCGCGCGGTTCAAACGGTTTTGACAGATAATCGTCAGCGCCGCGCTCAAGACCCTCAATACGATCCTCCGGCAATCCGCGCGCCGTCAGCAACAGGATTGGCACATTGGATGCGTCACGAACAGACTTGGTGAGGGCAAAGCCCGTCTCGCCCGGCATCATGACGTCAACAATCAGAACATCAAAATCGACCGCCGCCATAACCCGCCGCGCCTCAGCAGCATTTTGCGCAACGGAAGTGCGATATCCGTTCTCGCTCAAATATTTCTTCAAGAGCGTGCGAATGCGATCATCGTCATCAACGATGAGGACATGTCCGGCGTCTTCCGAAATATTGCTTTTAATCGCCATGGCGCTGGTTAGTCTTTTTGCTCGTTTAGGAGTTTCACTGCGCCTATAGAATAAGCGGCGCCGGTCCAAATTGTAAGGATGGCGGCGAACCAAAGGGCGCCGACGCCGATGGGTCTGAATTCCGCGCCCAACAGGCCCTGCGGCGCGGCGGCCAGCAACAGGCCGGCGGCGAGAATCTGAACGGCGGTTTTCCATTTTGCGAGCCTGGTCACTGGCAATGCGCCGCCATGGGCCGCCACGGCCTCGCGCAACCCACTGACCAGCACCTCGCGCAATATGATTGAAAGCGCGGCGATAACGCCCGGACCGCCGATGACGCCATTGCGCACAAGCAAGATAAGGGCGGCGGTTATGAGTAATTTATCCGCTAACGGATCAATCGCGGCGCCGAATGCCGAGACTTCGCCGCGCGCGCGCGCCACGCGGCCGTCAACAAAGTCCGTAAGGGAGGCTACAACGAAGACCGTAAACGCAGCGACCATGTTCCACGGCGCATTCACCATGAACAGGGCGACAAAGGGAATGATCAGGGCGATCCGGATGAGTGTGATGACATTGGCCATAGGCCCGGTACATAGGCCGCGTCGCCGGATTTCGCCAGCGACGCGGGAACGCATTTGTCAGCCGATGGAGGGGGTCAGCCTTCCTTGTCGTCGTTGCCCCAGATGCGCTGCCACCAAGGATCTTTCTCGGGCTCCTCAAAGGATTGGCCGTTTTCGCCCATGCTTTCGCGAATGGTCTCGATGTTCCAGCCTGTGAGATTGGCGAGGGTCTGGGCCTCTTTTTCGAAGCGCTTCGGCAATTCCGCCTTATAGGCTTTGGCCGCGTCGCATTGCGAATCACCTTGCCACGGATGGCGCAGCACATAGCGGCCCTGATAGTTCGAGCGGTCATTCGTTTCCTTGAACATCAGATCTTCCGGAAAATTCTGCGCGTCGTAGGATACGTGGAGGCGGGTCACAAATACGTCCTGGGCTTGCGGCGTCGGACGGCGCGGCTGGATCTCACCGCCGCCGCCGCCGATCCAGTAAACGCCAAGCTCACGCAATTCGCTCTGGCTTAGCGGGTCCGCAGCGCACGGATCGCACCAGTTCATGTCCCAGGCATATTCGAGGAAAACGGCGCGCTCGTTTTCCTTCTCCACCTGGGTCGCGAACATATCTTTATAAAAATCGCCGAACTCCGATTTTACATAAGTCGGCACTTCCGAACCGGTCGGCAGTTTGACCGTGCGGTAATTGGTCGTCTCGATACGTCCTGTTCGCGTCAGGGCGAAAACGAACAACTCCTGTTTGCCGTCGGCGTTCAGGGTGCCAAGCCGGATCGGCAGCATGAATCTCGGGCTTTCAAATGCGATCTGCAACGGGCGCAGATATTTCAAGCCTGTTTTGTTTTGTTCTTCGAGGTTCACTTTCGCGACGAAGAACTTGGTGTTCTGTTTGATATAGCTGCCGAGAATGGACTCCGCGCCGTCGGGGAGTTTGTAACCGTTCTGTTTGAGCCAAGTCGTCAGGCCATCCGACTGGGCCGCCGACAGAAGTTGGATATCATATTCGCCAACGGTGTATTCGGCTTCTACCGTAACACCGAGACTATCTTT
>JAJFFU010000036.1 GCA_021776465.1 Parvularculaceae bacterium | reverse complement strand
TATGTAACTTTATGGTTACATAAAATCCAGCAAACAATCAAGCCGCATCAAAGGCGCGCGGCGTTGAAGGTGTCGCAAGCGCTGACATCGCCGGTCCGGTAGCCCGCGGTGAACCATCGCTGGCGTTGGGCTGATGTGCCGTGCGTAAAACTTTCCGGCGTGACGCGCCGACCGGCGCTTTTCTGCAACGTATCATCGCCAATCGCTTCGGCGGCGCGCAGGCCCTCCTCAATGTCGCCGTCGTCCAGATAGTCCCGCGTGCGTTCGGCGCGATTGGCCCAGACGCCCGCATAACAATCAGCCTGCAATTCCATCTTCACCTGATATTCGTTCGCTTCAGCCTCGCCGCTGGCGCGTTGCTGCGCGTTTCGCACCTGTTTGGAAACGCCCGTGATTGTTTGAATGTGATGGCCGACCTCATGGGCGATGACATAAGCGGCGGCGAAATCACCCGGCGCGCCGAACCGCCGCGACAGCTCGTCAAAAAATGACGTATCAAGATAAACCTGCCGATCGCCCGGGCAATAAAACGGCCCTGATGCGGCGCTGGCGTATCCGCAGGCAGACGAAACGCTGCCCGAAAACATGATCAGTTTCGGGGCCTGATAGGTCGAATTGCCTTCCGCGAAAATCCGTGTCCAGACGTTTTCAGTCTCAACAACGATATCGTTGACGAACTGGGACGCTTCATCGTCTGTCGCCGCAGCAGTCTGCGTCCCGCCGCCACCGCCTTGCAAAAGCCCCATCGGATTGACGCCCATCAAATAAAGCCCGCCGCCGGCCAGCGCGAGCAATAGGACGCCGCGAATGCCGAACCGGCCGATCACGAACCGGACGAGCACGACAATCAGCCCTGCGCCGCCGGCCGTAGCCGCGCCGCGGCGGTCTTCCACATTGTCGCTTTTGCGACGCTGTTGCCATTTCACCATAAGACCCTCCGAGACCGCCTGATTGCACCATCGCACGCCTGATGCGCCGGCATTGGAGGATCGTTAACCAAAGAAAGGCTTCAATGTCGAGCGCCGGGGCCGCACGGCGCGGGGCCCAGACGCTTGACTTGCCGCCTCCGGGCGCGGATTCTCCCGGCGTCGCTGGCGGCCTTGCGGGGATCTGAAGGCCGGTTCGCCGCGGCGGTTGTATGTGAAGACGGGGGAAACGCATGTCGGGATCGGGATATTATACGCGGCTTGTCGCTGTCCTGTTTACCGCAGCGCTGTTGATTGGCGCCATTCTGCGTCCCGACGCTGGCCGCCAAGCCATCGAACGCGCGAGCCTCGCCGCCGCATCCGCTGCTGCATCCATCGAAAAAACGCCCGCCGCCGAACGCCCCTGCGCAATCGGCGAGCCGGCATTCGCGGGACCATTCGCGCCGATCGCCGACGTTCTTTCCGTGTCACCGCTTGGCGGCGTCACCGCGCCGGGCGAGCCGTTGCCGGCGCCGTATATCCGGATCAACATGCGGGCCGGCGAGACCGCCTTCCAGCGACGCACGACGACTGTTCTTGCGCCAACCCGCGCCGACATTACCGCGATTGAGCGCCATGTGGATCGTGACGCAGAAGGGCGGTCATACGTCCATAGTTGGACCGTGCACTTTCGGTCGTGCGACGCGGTTTCATTTTATTACGGTCGCATCGACGGTATCAGCGACGACCTATTGCAAAAGGCAGGCGGCCTGCGCGCCTTTACGGAACTCGGCGGGCCGGACCATCTGGCGATCCTGACGAATATCCGTGTACAGACGGGTGACATCATTGGCGAAGCAAATGGCTTCGATGTCGCGCTTCACAATCTTGGCGCAACGCCGGCGCAACTAGAAGCGCCGGAACGCTACACCGCGAACCCGTTTCCGCGCGCCGCCGCGCTCGGCGCCGCCCCTGATCTCATTGCCGCTATTACACCGCCAATCGCAAAGGCCCGCTGCGCCATCGATTCCCTGCCGCAAGATCTGCGCGCGGACTGGACAGCGTTGCTTGGCGATAGCTGGGGTATCCGCCGCGCCCGCGGCGAAGACGCCTGCCGCACCGCCGTTGCCGACGCACCGGGCGCCGCCCGCGGCGTCTGGTTCACCGACGCCGCCCACAATGCCGCCGCGACCAAAGTCAGCGCTGTCGCCTTGAGCCCCGATGCAGTCGACCCGGACCGGTTGATCTTCGCCTTGCATGGGCGGCTCGCTTCGTTGACGCCATCGCTCATTGCCATGCCGCCGATGATGGACGAGGAAGCCGCGGATGCGGCGAAAGATTTTCTTTCCTTCAAGAAAGGCGGCGGCCGCATCAATACGAACTTCGATGATGTCCGCGACGGCGAGACTTATTGTTATGAAGGCCTTCGCACCAACTTTGTTGGGCCGCAGATCAATGGCGTCATATTGGTGCATCGTGATACGCCGGAAGACGGGCCGGCGCTCTTGAAGATCGAAGCCCGCGGCGATGCGATGCGGTGCATTGCTCTTGATGAGCCCTGGGCGTTCACCGGAAATGAGACGGTTTTCTATCGCTGAGCGACAGAGCGAACTGGCGCGCGCCGGCAAATGCTGGTGATATGCGCCGTCCTTTAACCTCGTTTCATCATGCTGATATTTGAACTCGTCATCCGCATTGTCGGCATCACGCTTTTATTGGTGATGGCGGCGGCAATTGTGCGTGACGCCTGGGATGTGCGCCCGGCGCGAATGGGGTTTTTCCTCGCCATCACGCTTTCGGCCGTTCTCGCGTCCAGCGTTTCAGAAGACAGTTACGCAGCGCCTGGCTGGACGCGCTTTTTTCTGACGCCGCTCGGATCATCGAGCGCCATTTTTATCTGGTGGTACAGCCTGTCGCTATTCGACGACGATTTCCGATTGGGTCCGGTTGAATGGAGCGTCGCCGCCCTCTGGACGGCATTCGGCATCTACAATTTGTCGGTCATGATCAATATGGAGCCGATGAACGGCAACTTGGCGACGGTCGCGCGCGCGATTATGGCCGTCGGAATTTGCGGCCATATTCTCTATGCGGCGATTGGCGGCCGAAAATCGGACCTTGTGGAAGAACGACGCCAGGTGCGCAGCATTTACGCGTTGGTGATCTCTGGATTATTCCTGATCGATCTGTTTGGCGAGCGCATATACGGTACCTATTTCACCCCGATCGGCGTCAACATCATTCAATTGAGCGCCTTCGTCGCCGTCATCATCTGGAGCTTTTTCTGGCTCATGCGGCTGGAAAAATCTGTCCTTGCGTTCGAAAAGCCGGCGATCGTTGCGGCCGCACCACCGACCCTTTCTGTGAAGGAAACAGCGCTGCAACGGAAACTGGGCGAGGCGATGGATGGGGAAAAAGCCTATCTCGACCCGGCCCTTTCCATCGGAGCCTTGGCCGAACGCATCAGCGCGCCGGAACACCATCTGCGCGCGCTCATCAATAAATCCATGGGTCACCGCAATTTCCGCAGTTACCTCAATGGATATCGCATGGCCGAAGCCAAGGCGGCGCTGGGCGATCCGGAAAAAGCGGCGCTGCCGATCCTGACCATCGCCATGGATGCAGGTTTTGCGTCCCTTGCCTCGTTCAATCGGGCCTTCAAGCAAACGACCGGATCGACGCCCAGCGACTTCCGAAACGCCGCTTTTTCGCAAAAAACGCCTGCGCAAAACTGAAAAAAGCGGCGCATTTTTGAAACTGCGCGGAAGTTTTCGCCAGCGATAAGACGCAGGCCCCCGATTTCGGCACATTCTCCGGCAAGAACAGAAGAAATGGAGAAACCCTATGGAATGGTTTGAGTGGTTTTTTGAAGCGATCGCCCGGCGGGCGCCGATCAGCATTCAGGTCGAGACAACCCGCTACCTCATCGGCGCCGTCGGCACCTGGCTCATCGTCTGGGTTTTACTGGGGGCCGCTCTGAAACGGCGGAAAATCCGAAAACCCACGAATCGCGCGCCGCAGATCCGCCGCGAGCTGCTCTATTCCGCCTCGACCGTCCTCGTATTCATGCTGATGGGCATCTTCGTTTATGAAGGCGCGTCGAAAGGGTGGTTCCGCTTTTATTCCGACATTTCAGATTTTGGCTGGGCCTATCTCGCGATCTCGATCGCCGGCCTCGCCATATTCCATGACGCCTATTTCTACTGGACGCACCGGATCATCCATCACCGCAAGCTGTTCAAACATGTACATGCGGTTCACCACCGATCCGTCAACCCGACGCCGTTTACCGCCTATTCCTTTGACGTCCCCGAAGCCGCCGTCAATTTCATGGTCATCCCGCTATACTGCCTGTTCATCCCAACCCATGACATCGCCGTGATGATTTATATGTGGGCCATGATCACACGGAACGCCGTTGGTCATTCAGGCTATGAATTGATGCCTCGGGGGTGGACGCGCAATCCGCTGTCCGATCTCTTCACCACCATCACCCATCACGACATGCATCACGAGCGCATGACGGGTAATTATGCGCTTTACTTCACCTGGTGGGATCGCTGGATGGGCACCGAGCACGCAGACACCAATGCGCGTTTCGAACGCAT
>JAJFFU010000035.1 GCA_021776465.1 Parvularculaceae bacterium | reverse complement strand
TGAAATGACGCCGCAAATCCGCGCTGCCACAAACACCGACCAGGATGCCGTGCGGGCGCTCGTCTTTTCCGCGCTCGACGAATATGAAATTGAACCGGCGCCGAAAACGACGGACCGCGACCTCTATGACATAGAAGGCTTCTATGGCGATGGCATGTTTGCGGTCCTGGAAGCCGCCGATGGCGACATTGCGGGCACCGTTGGTCTGGCGCCGCTCAGCAGCACGGCCTGTGAGCTGCGCAAAATGTACCTGAAGCCGAAATATCGCGGACGCGGCTATGGCGCGAAGCTTCTCAAACACGCGATCGAACGCGCCCGTGCGCTCGGGTTTTCTCGCATGGAACTCAGCACCAAGCGGATCATGGAAGAGGCGATCGGGCTTTATACCAAATTTGGGTTTGCGCCGCTTGAAGGCGGGCCGGTCGATAAACGCTGCGACTGGACGCTCGTGCTGGATCTGAAAACGGCTCGTTAAGACTTCGTTTACTAATATCGGATTCTTTCGAATCGGTAGTTTCACCGTTCGGTTTTCATGTTCCGCGTCCGTTTTCTCATCGATATCGTCGCGCCGGCCCTCATTTTGTGTTGGGCCGCGATCTTTATTTACAGCGCTGCCGCCGGCCAGTCCGGATTTGGCGTCCTGTCAGCGCTCAACCGCGAGGTCGAGGCCAAAGCCGCGGACGTGGATGCATTGCGTACTAGACGGATTGCGCTTGAGAAAAACGCCGATCAGTTGGCCTCTAAGTCGCTCGATCCGGATCTCGCCGAAGAGCGCATTCGTAAGATATTGGGTTATGTGCGCGAAGGCGACGTCGTCGTCACGGCGCAGGAACTCGAAGAGGCGCTGGCAGCGAATTGAGGGCGCGATTCCAGCCAGAATTTGACTGGCAATTTATCGCCGAAATCTGACATTCGCGATTCATGGTATGAACAGCGCATCAAGGGGAAAAGCCATGCTGCTGCGTCGGGTTACAGAAAACGTCAAAGCCCAGAACTGGACGGCGGTCGCGGTCGATTTCGTCATCGTTGTCACGGGAATTCTAATCGCATTTCAAATCACAAACTGGAACGAAGCGCGACACGACCGCCGCGATGAGCAGCGCTATCTTGCGGAACTCGCCGTCAATCTTGAGGCTGATCTGGCCCAGGTCCGGTCCGGACAGGAGGCATCGCTGCAACGCGTTGCTGCGGCCGAAGCCATTCTGACCAAGGCCGCGCCGGACTATGACAGGCCGCGATTCTTTCCGGAGATTAATCGTGATCTGCCGTCCCCTGGCCCGTTTGACGATTATCCTTACGCCTCTCTTACCGCATATTTCTTTATGGTCAGCTCAAGCAGTACGTTTGAAGAATTGATCCAGACGGGGAACATCAGCGTTATTTCGAACCGGTCGCTGGTGAAAGAGCTGACCGGCTATTATGACCGCCTGGATCGCCAGCGCGGGAACGACGATCTTATGCTGACCCAGGCAGAGGGAATGCTCGATTGGGCGCGCGAAAATGGCGTCGGCATGGCGGACCGGGCAACCTTGGAAGAGACCATCGATCTGGCGAAGACGGATAAAATTTTTCTCGGTTTCGTGAAAATGGCGCGCTTTCTCGCCTACTTTCAATACACCCGCCTTCTCGGCGTCGAAAAGGACACTGCGACGCTCCTCGCCGCCGTCGAAGCGGAAATAGAGGGGCGTTGACGCCGCCCTCCCGGTGTGTCGTTGATTGGCTGCTTTGGGCCATTACCGGTCGTTCGATCTCAAACTATGGCGCGACCGAATTGCCCCCGCTTGCCGGCGGGCCCGCATTTTCCTAGAACCGAAATGCAATCACGGACTGGGACACATGGCGGGCGAACCGAAAAAATCTAACCTCTCAGCGACCAAGGACGAACTTCTCAAATATTATCGGGACATGATCCTGATCCGGCGGTTTGAGGAACGGGCTGGCCAGCTTTACGGCATGGGTCTCATCGGCGGATTTTGTCACCTCTATATCGGCCAGGAAGCGGTCGTTGTCGGCATGGAAGCCGTCAAGCAGGAGGGTGATCAGGTCATCACCGGGTATCGCGATCACGGGCATATGCTCGCCTGCGACATGGACCCGAAAGGCGTGATGGCGGAACTCACCGGACGGGAAGGCGGCTACTCCAAGGGCAAGGGCGGCTCCATGCACATGTTCTCCAAGGAAAAGGAATTCTACGGCGGCCACGGGATCGTCGGCGCGCAAATTCCGCTAGGGGCCGGGCTCGCTTTCGCCAATAAATATCGCGGCAATGATTCGGTCAGCTTTACCTATTTCGGCGATGGCGCCTCAAACCAGGGTCAGGTTTTTGAGGCGATGAATATGGCTGAGCTGTGGAGCCTGCCGGTCGTCTTTATTATCGAAAACAACCAATATGCGATGGGCACAAGCGTTAAGCGGGCTCATTCTGAAACACATCTTTATCGGCGCGGCGCCTCTTTCGGCATCCCCGGCAAGGAAGTTGACGGCATGGACGTTCTGGAAGTGCGTGAGGCTGGACGCGAGGCAGTCGACCATGCACGCTCTGGCGGTGGGCCGTTCGTGCTGGAGATGAAAACATATCGCTACCGCGGTCACTCCATGTCAGATCCCGCCAAATACCGGACGCGCGAGGAAGTCGATGATGTGCGGGAACATAATGATCCGCTCAAGCGCTGCGAAAAGCGAATTTTCGACGCTGGCTTTGCTGACGCGGATGCGCTGAAAGCGATCGACAAAGAGATCAAGGCGATCGTCAAGGAAGCGGCGGATTTTGCCCAGGAAAGCCCTGAACCGGCGCCGGAAGAACTTTACACGGATATTCTCGCGAAAGTTGGTTAATTTGCGAAGAAACATCGCGCAGCGTTAACCGGAAAACTGGCAGCGATCTTGTATGGTTTCCGCATGATGCGGGCGCCCGATAAACCTATCTCGAAAACACTGAAGCGCGATGTTGCGATCATCGGCGCTGGCTCAATTGCGGCCGCACATGTCGGTGCGTTGGCGCGGCGATCAGACATTCGGATTGCCGCTATCGTTGATCCGTCTGATGCAGCGGCTGAATATCTCGCCGGGCAGACCGGCGCCGGTGCAACATTTCCCTCAGTCGAGGCGCTGCTGAGCGCCGGCAAACCGGATGCCGCCCATGTGCTGACGCCGCCGCCATTACACGCCGTGACGGCGATACCGCTTCTGGAAGCGGGCGTTGATCTGCTGGTCGAAAAGCCCATGGCCGCGAGCGCCGAAGAATGTCGCGCCATGCTGAACGCCGCGGAAACGTCGGGCGCGGCGCTAGTGATTAATCACAACTTCACACACCATCCGATTTTTATCCGGGTTCGGAATATTATCCAGTCCGAAAAAATTGGCCGAGCGCGAAGCATAGTCATGCGTTACGCTGCGCCTTTGCGCCAGATGACGGCGCGACAGTTCGGCCATTGGATGTTCAATTCGCCAACGAATTTGCTTCTTGAACAGGCCGTCCATCCACTATCGCAAATCGACGCGCTGCTTGGCGGTATCAAATCCGTATCGTCAACGCCCGGTCCTTTGCGCCGTCCTGCAGACGGTATCGAACTCGTAACGGACTGGATGCTTGGCGTATCCTGCACGGGCGGATCGGCGCAACTCGAAATCACACTAGGCGCGTCCTTCCCAAGCTGGACGCTATCGGTCCTCTGCGATGACGGCGTAATCGACGCTGATATCTTCGAGGGTCGTGTGAACTATCGCCGCGCGCATGGAACGATTGCGCCGGGCGACTATGCCTTGCGGAATCTGAAAACAGGTTTATCGGCGATTGGTGATGCGGCGACCGGGATCGCAGGATTTGTCGGTGAATTATCGCGCCTCGGACCGCCGGCGGACGGATTTTCACAATCTATCATCGGAAGCGTCGGCGCTTTTTACGATACCCTTGAACGCGGGGACGCCCACCGCGATGGTCGCGGCCTTTGCCTTGTCGAGGCGTGCGAAAAAGCGGCGCGCTCCGTTTCGCTGCCGGCGCCAAAAATTCCGCGCACGCCGCCAGCCGATGCGCAATATGACCTCGCTGTCTTTGGCGGCACTGGATTTATCGGCAGCCATCTCGTTGAACGCCTGATCAGTGACGGAAAACGCGTCGCAGTTGTTGCCCGCAATTTGAGAAACCTGCCGACGCTCTTTCACCATGAGCGGGTCGGGCTTTATAGCGGCTCGATCAGCGATGAGAAAATGGTTGCAAATGTCTGCGGGCGATCGCGCGCTGTCGTAAACCTCGCCCATGGCGGTGGCGGCGCATCGCGTGAGGCGATTATCGAGAACATGGCGCGCGGCGGGGAAACTGTTGCGCGGGGCGCTGCCGTTGCTGGCGTTGATCGGCTCGTCTATGTGAGTTCTTCTGCGGCATTGTATCTCGGCGATGAAAGCGACACGATTACCGCAGCAACGCCGCCAGACCCAGACGTCGAAGCGCGCGCCGATTACGCCTGCGCGAAAGTTCAATCCGAAGCGATTGTGCGAACGGCGTCGACGGTTCCGTTGGTCATCTTGCGTCCGGCGATTGTCGTCGGCGAGGGCGGCTCGCCCTTCCATTCCGCGCTCGGCGCTTTTGAAAACGAAACCCATTGCCTGGGGTGGAACCGGGGGCGAAACCCGTTGCCTCTTGTTCTCGTTGAAGACGTTGCTTCGGCCATTATCGCCGCCATCAATGCGCCGGCCGATGATGTCGACGGAAAGACGTTCAACATCGTTGGTGATGTGCGCTGGACTGCGCGCCGATATATTGAAGAATTGGCGCTGGCGACAGGGCGGCCTCTTCGTTTTCACCCAATGTCAGTAGCTCGCCTCGGCGCCGAAGAGTGGCTCAAATGGGCCGTGAAAAAAGTCGCTGGCCGCAATGGCGTTCGCGCGCCGGCGATCCGCGACCTCAAATCGCGCGGCATGGTCACTCCGTTCGACACATCTGAAGAGAAAAAAATGTTGCGGTGGGCTCCTTGCGATGATGAGGACGCGTTTCGCAAACGCGCCATCTATCCACATGGCGAGGAACGCGTATGAAATGTTTCTGGGCGTTTTCTTCTTTTACGGTCGGCGGTCCACAACGCCGGTTTGTTAGTATCGCTGAACAACTAGGCGATGAATACAACCATATCGTGACGGCGATGGATGGTTGTTACGACGCGGAGATGCTGTTGTCCGACAGTATTTCCTATACAAGGATGCCACTGCCGATCGAAAAGAACGGCGCTATTTCACGCGCCAATATTCGGTGTTTTGCGGGAGCCCTTGCCGAGGCGGCGCCTGACCTGCTGATGACTTCCAATTGGGGGACGATTGAGTGGCGCATCGCAAACCGTAAGTCGAAAGTCCCGCACCTTCATTTTGAGGATGGGTTTGGCCCGGACGAAACTATGGATGCGCGCAATAAAAAACGTAATCTTACGCGCCGTGTCTTGTTTTCAAGACTGGCGACTGGACACAAGCATTTCTCTTTCGTTGCGCCGTCGCAGACGCTCGGCGAGATCTTTGAAGATGAATGGCGCGTGCCTGCAGATCGCACGGCGATCATTCCGAATGGCGTCAATATACGGCGGTTTGCTTCCATTGAACCGCCGGGCGATCGTACTATTCCGGTCATCGGAACGGTTGGCGCGTTGCGTCCTGAAAAACGCTTCGATCGTTTGTTGCGCATATTCAGCGACATTCGAAAGGAGACCCGCGCAACGCTGCTGATTGTCGGAGACGGCCCGTTGGCGGGCGATCTTCGCCAGCAGGCGCGCGACCTGAACATCGAGACAGACGTTATGTTTGTTGGCGCGCAATCAGATGTCGCGCCATTTTTACGGCGAATGGATGTCTTTGCGATGACGTCGGATACAGAGCAGATGCCGATCAGCCTCGTAGAGGCGATGGCCGTTGGACTGCCGATTGTTGCGTCGAATGTGGGGGACGTTCGCGATATTCTCTCGCCGGGAAATCGAAAGTTTGCGTTTTACCCCGAGGATGAAGCAAACATGGCGCGCGCGATCCGGTCGATGCTGGGCGATCACAAATTGCGGGCGTCGCTTGGCGCCAACAATGCGGCAAGAGCGGCGCGCGAATACTCGCTTGAAACGATGACCAGTCGCTACCGGGCGCTGTTTGAGTCAGTGGCCGCCTAGGAATGTTACCGGTTGGTCCTCAAGAATGCGTCGAACATGATGACGCTCCACAATTCTTGGCCGCAATCGCGCGATCCCGCTTTGTGGGTGTCAGCCATTTTGTCGATAGCCGGAACATTCAATAGGCCACATTCGCGCCACGCCTTTGATGATGATAGTCGCGCCATCAATGGGCTGTCCGGTTTGCGCAGCCACGCCGATACCGGCATGTCAAATCCGCGTTTGGTGCGGTTTACATAGTCAGCGCCCAGCCGCGGTGCCAGCGCCGCTTTCAGGATGCGTTTGCGCTGGCCGTTTTTGAGTTTGAATTCTCCGGGCAGCGTTCCGGCCCAATCAACAAGCTGCGGGTCAAGCAGGGGCGGGCGGACCTCCAGCCCGTGCGCCATCGAAGCGCGGTCTACTTTGGTCAGCATTCGCCCGGGAAGCCACGTCGCGAGATCGGCGTATTGCGCGGCAGCCAAGGGATCGTCAGTGTCAGCGTCATTCATGGCGTCCGCGATTACCGATTGCGGACGATAATTACCGAGCTGTTGGATCATATCTGCGCTTGCCATCGCATGCGACCGGTCCGGCAGATTAATCGCAACAGCGGCGGCATACGCGTCGGCCCTAGTTGCGGCCAGCGCCTGAAACGTAGACTTTGCTCGCAAGAAACGAGGGGCCCAGTCTAGCTTCGGATAAATCGCGCCGGCCGCGCCAAAGAGAGACTGACGAAGAAATAACGGCAGGCGGGCGCGCAAGCGTTCCTCATTCAAGAAGAATGGATAGCGGCGGTAACCGGCGAAGAGTTCGTCGCCGCCGTCGCCGGAAAGCGCGACCGTAACGTGTCGCCGCGCGAGTTCCGAGACGATATAGCTTGGCAGGGCCGAGCTGTCGGCGAACGGTTCGCCATAAGCGAGTGCGACTTTGTCAATAAGGTCATCGGCTTCGATGTTTGCGACAAACTCATGATGATCGGCGCCGTATTTTTGGGCGATCTCGCGCGCGCCAGCGCGTTCATCATGCGTCGCTTCATCAAACCCGACCGTACAGGCAATGAGGTCGCCGCCGGCCGCCGCCATGGAAGCGACTATGCCGGCGCTATCAACGCCGCCGGAAAGAAATGCACCTAGCGGCGCGTCAGAAACCATTTGTGTTGTAACGGCGTCATCAAGCTTTTCACGCAGAGATGCGCAAGCATCGTCGAAACCAATTCCCTTATCGGCGGCAAAGCTTGGCCGCCAATATCGTTCTGGAGCAAATTGCCGATTTCGCCGTACGGTCATCATGTGACCCGGCGGCAGTTTTTTGACGCCTTCGTAGATCGACTTCGGGTCGGGCGTGTAGCCGTAGAAAAAATAGTCGGCGACTGCCTCACTATTGAGGTCCAATGTCAGAAGATTGGAAGCGCGGAGTGCGCCGATTTCTGATGCAAAGATCATGAACCCATCATCGGTTACAGCATAATAGAGCGGCTTTTCGCCGAGGCGGTCGCGGGCGAGGAGCAGGGACTGTGTTTCCGGATTCCAAAAGGCGAAGGCGAACATGCCGCGGAGGTCGCGAATGAACGCATCACTGTGCGCTGCGAGGCCCTGAGCAAGCACCTCCGTATCGGACCGGGTCTTGAGCATTGCGCCCTGTCGCTCGAGCGCGCGCCCGAGTTCGTCGTAATTGTATATCTCGCCATTGTAGTTGAGTGCGCCGCCGCTCACGGTCACGAAGGGCTGTGCGCCGCCGGCTTTGTCGATGATGGCGAGACGGCGGTGCGCAAAGCCAACGCCTTTGTCGTAATAGTAACCTTCGCCGTCGGGCCCACGATGAGCAATCGCATCAGCCATGCGTTTTAGGGCGTCGCGATCAACGTCGCGGTCGCTCTTCAGGTCAACAATGCCGGCAATGCCGCACATTTTCGGTTACTTCCGAGCGAGGCGCGCGCGCCATGCCGAGAAGTTTTCGACGTCGGCCGTAAAGCGACCGATTGTCTGTACCGCTTCATTAGGTTGGTCGATATATGGTGATGCGATGATTATCGCGCCGCCTTCAAGATTCTCGCCGAGCAATTTTCGCTTGGCTTGTTCGACCTTCATGCTACGCGGGTTGAAATAAATATCGTCACCCAGCCAATAGGCCGTGAGCGAGAGAAAATTTTGATTTCGCGGGCCGGACAACCGCGTAAAGTTGCGCTTCTCCGCAGTACCGAAGAGATAAAGGACGGCCTCATGGTTGCCGACGCGGTCCCAATTTTTGGTGACGCCGTTGTCTGCGAGCCCGGATATTTCTGCGCCGCGACGGTCATGC
Organism: Parvularculaceae bacterium; assembly: GCA_021776465.1. Lineage (GTDB taxonomy): Bacteria > Pseudomonadota > Alphaproteobacteria > Caulobacterales > Parvularculaceae > Hyphococcus. The sequence goes on along the minus strand of JAJFFU010000035.1, from coordinate 28,911 downwards.
GTAAAATAACCGAGTGTAACGTCAACCTGCGCGCCTTTGGACATATAGGTCGCCGCGGCGCGGCGATCAGCCTGCGGAAAACTGGCGCGCCAATGTTGCGGCGGCGGCAAAATGCGCCAACCGGGCGCGCTTAACAAAGAGAGCGTTGCAGGCGCAGGCCGGTCGATCGGTCGGTCGATCACCTTGGTCGCATAGACGGCGCCGGCGGCGAGATATCCGGCGGCAATCGCCAACGGATAAATACGCAGTGTCGGTGCGTTTACTTTGGCGCCAGATTTGACCGGTCGGTTCGCAAAACGTCGGCCGATCATTGCGAGCACGATTAACACGAAGAGATATAGCACCCAGCCGACGATGTAGTGATCGGGGCCGATGTCGGCCTGCTCACCGGCGAGCAATGGGATCAAGATAAGAAAAAATGCGCGAACGGCATTGGCGATAATTGCAAAAGCCGCCGCGAAAGCGATAAAGGCGACGCGGCGGGTCCATCCTTCGAAGGCGACATACGCGAATATCGCTGACACCATGATTGCCGCGATTAAAACGTTCAGACCCGCGCAAGCCTCGGCGACGGCGAATGCGCCGACGCTCGTTTCAATGATGACGCCGTCAAGCGTAATTGCGAAGCCGAAAAGGGTGAGCGCGCCGACAACCAATTCGGCGGTTGCGAATTGCAGCGCGGGTAAAAGACTATCGCCCGCCGGGACCATGAAAAACAGAAAGGCGAGCGGCCACGCCCAAACGCGCAACGCGCGATCGCCGAGAACGGCGCCGACGCCGCCGATCAGTATTGTGACCAAGGAAAATTGCTCGATCACAGCCGCACTGCCGGCGCGGCCAACGAGCCAGAGCGCCGTTCCCGCGACGATAATAAGCAAGCCGCTATCCGGGCGGGATGCACCTTCCGGTCGTCGGCTATGTGCGACAATCATCCAGAGCGCGGCTGGCGCCACGAAAATTCCATGATGGTAATAGGACGAGCCGAGCCATGTTTGCGCCATGTCCGGAAAAGTCGGCCATGTCAGCAACACTGTGAAAAACACAAAGGCGGTGTAAGCGATTGCGGCGCCAGCCCATCCGGGCGCCAATTTAACGCGAGCGTTCGTGCTGATTGTGGCGCCGTCCATCTACGTCTTGCCTGTCATCGCCAATTACTGAGGACGGCAATTTAGCGGATGCGCGTTTTGGATTTGTTAAGGAAGCGGCCTCGTCCTAGCGATTTTTTCGCCCTTCAATCAGCGCTTCGACCACGGAAGGGTCCGCGAGCGTTGAAATATCGCCGAGCGCCCCGAACTCGTTTTCGGCGATTTTACGCAAAATCCGGCGCATGATCTTGCCAGATCTGGTCTTCGGCAGGGCCGGCGTGAAATGCAGGATATCGGGCTTTGCAATCGGGCCGATTTCCGTACGGACTGTTGCGTTAAGTTCTTTTACCAATTCATCGCTCTCCGCCGCGCCTTCCATCAACGTGACATAGGCGTAGATGCCCTGACCCTTAACGTCGTGCGGGTATCCGACCACCGCCGCTTCGGCGACGGCCGGATGCGCGACTAGCGCGCTTTCCACTTCCGCCGTGCCCATCCGGTGTCCCGAAACATTGAGGACATCATCAACACGGCCCGTGATCCAGTAATATCCGTCGTCATCACGCCGCGCGCCATCGCCGGTGAAATACATGCCGGGATAGGTTTTGAAATACGTATCGATAAAGCGCTGATGGTCGCCATAGATCGTGCGCATCTGACCGGGCCAGGAACCGGTGAGTACGAGATTGCCGGAGGTTGCACCGTCAAGAAATTTACCGTCAGCATCGACAAGCGCGGGCGAGACACCGGGCAAAGGCAGCGTCGCTGATCCCGGTTTCATATCCGTCGCGCCGGGTAGCGGCGAAATCATAACGCCGCCGGTTTCTGTCTGCCACCAAGTATCGACGATGGGCAATTCGCCGCCGCCGATCACGCGGTGATACCAGAGCCAGGCTTCCGGGTTGATCGGTTCGCCGACTGTGCCGAGGAGGCGGAGTTTGGAGAGGTCCGCTGAACGGACATGATCGTCGCCTTCGCGCATCAGCGCGCGCAGCGCTGTCGGCGCGGTATAAAATATGTTTACGTCGTGTTTTTCGCAGACATTCCAAAAGCGCGATGCGTTCGGATAGGTTGGCACGCCCTCAAACATCAACGTTGTCGCGCCGTTGGCGAGCGGTCCGTAAACGATATAAGTGTGGCCGGTGACCCAACCGACATCGGCAGTGCACCAGTAAACATCGCCGGGCTTATAGTCGAAGACGATTTCGTGAGTATAAGCCGCGTAGGTCAGGTAGCCGCCCGTCGTATGCAAGACACCTTTTGGTTTGCCCGTCGAACCCGACGTATAAAGAATAAAGAGCGGGTCTTCCGCGCCCATAGGTTCGGGAATGCACTCGGGCGAGACGTCGTCGCGCGCTTCGCCGTACCATTTGAGGTCGCGCCCATGGGTCATGGCGACGTCGGCGAAGGTGCGTTCAATTACCAGGACAAGCCGGGTGTCGACGCCGTTCAGTTTAGTGAGCGCCTTATCGACATTGTCTTTCAGCGGAACTGTTTTGCCGCCGCGCACGCCTTCGTCGGCGGTGATAATCGCAACCGCACCACAATCTTCTATACGGTTCGCCAGTGCGTCCGGCGAAAATCCGCCAAAGACAACCGAATGAACAGCGCCGATCCGCGCGCAGGCGAGCATAGCGAACGCTGCTTCGGCGATCATCGGCATATAGATGACAACGCGGTCGCCTTTTTGAACGCCGCGGGCTTTCAGAAGGTTCGCCATGCGGCAGGTTTCTTCCAATGCCTGCGCATAGGTGATCTTCTTGTCGGTCGCCGGATCGTCACTTTCCCAGATGATTGCAACATCATTTGCGCGCGCTGGCAGATGTCGGTCGAGACAATTGACGCAAGCGTTCAGAACACCGTCTTCGTACCATTTGATATGAAGATCAGCGGCGTCGAAGGAAACGTCCTTAACTTTGGAGAACGGTTCGATCCAGTCGATCCGCTTTGCGACGTCGGCCCAGAAAGCCTCTGGATCCTGTACGGCGCTGGCGCGAAGTTCCGCTGCGCGGGCTTTGTCGGTGAGCGTGTTATTTTTTGCAGCGTTGCTGACAGGGATCAATGCCTCTTGTTTGGACACGAAAGGTCTCCTTTTCAAACGTATGGACAGATAGCGCTACGTTCTTATTGGTTATTTGCGACGAACCTTCTCTCTTCCATTCTTTCCGGCGAACGCCGGGAAGGGTGGATCGAGAAAATCGAAGAACTCAATTTGTCGATAATATATCGAATGATTGAGGGCGCGCAAAGGACGCGAAAGCGCCCGCGTGATCAGTTCAGGTGCGTTTCGTCTTCCGAAACGACGAAGCAACTGATGTCTGAAGCTTTTAGCTCGGTGCAAGCGAGCGTGGCTTCGATTTCCGTCAGTTTTCGGAAGCGGGCTCGAAATAACATCGAACCGTCAGCGCGCGCGGTTGGCAGGATTGCGCGGTTACGATCAGTGAAACCGCTCTTTTTCGCCGCGGCTTCAAGCTCTGTTTGCGCGAGTTCTTTTGTAGAATAGGCGCCGATCTGGACGCCGAACGAGAACTCATTGATTTTTTCAAGGTCGCCTTCACCAATAAACCCGTCAGCGTCCGGCACAGATGCAATGCGTGCGCGCTCGAATTCGTTGAAGTCTTCAACATCGGCAGATGCGATCAGGGCGCCGAGAATGTCGCCTGTGTCAGCTGACAATTCTGAAAATCCGGCTGCCGCCGTCATAATCTCGTTGCGCAGCGGTTCATCGCCAACAATTGTCGGCGCCGCATTGTTGGCCGCAAGGGCGACAGCGAGCGTCGGCTTCAGGCGTGGGGCAGGCGTATTGCGGTGAAGCGCTGCGATCCGCGTCGGGTTCTTGGCGACCTCGGCGAACGCATTGTTGAGGATATCGCGCATGTGACGGTCGCGGCTCCATGACTTGCGACCGCCAAGGACAACGCCGACGAGACGTACGCCATCCTTTTTTGCGGATGTCACCAGGTTAAAACCCGAGCGCCGGGTGTAGCCGGTTTTGATACCGTCTGCGCCTTCGAAATTCTTGACCAGCGCATTATGAGTTGAATAGGTGCGCCCGTTATAGCTGAAGGATTTGGCGGCGAAGTAATGATAATATTGCGGGAAATCCTGCATGACGCGCCGGCCAAGCTCAGCCATATCGCGGGCCGTCGTGACCTGTCGCGAGTTGGGCAGGCCCGAGGCATTGCGAAATGTCGTTGATCGCATACCGAGCGTTCGGGCCCGCGACGTCATTTTCTTGGCAAATTGCCATTCTGATCCGCCGAGTTCTTCCGCGACAACCACAGCGACATCATTCGCAGATTTGATGACCAGCGCCTGGATGGCTGTATCGACGGTGATCGTCGAACCCGCTTTGACGCCGAGTTTCGACGGCGGTTGCCCGGCGGCGCGCGTCGAAACCTTGAGTTTCGATTCAAGCGTCAGGTCGCCGGCCTCGATCGCGTCGAACAGCATATAGAGCGTCATCATTTTGGTCAGGGACGCTGGATAGCGGCGAGCGGTGGAATAACGATCAAACAGGATGTCGCCGGATTCGGCATGAACCACATAAGCGGCGTAATTGGGATTTGCCCGGGCTGGGGCGAGCGTGGCCGTAAACGCGAAAAGCGCAATAAATAGGACGCAACTGCCAAACCAACGCATCAAATGATCCTCGCCGATAGAACAAAATCAGGCAATATGCTGAGAGACCAGCCCCCGGAAAAAATAAATGCCCTGACCGCCCAATCCGAGAGGGACAGGGCCGACAAACATGCGCCTAGGCCAACCAAAGCAAGTGATGTGCCGCTACGCCAGGACAATAGTCAGACCTTAGTTCCTGCCTGTCTGCGGTAAAATTATCGTTAACGAAGAGTTCATCAATTTTAAAAAATGAAATTATTGTGCGGCGCACAATTTTCTCTTGACTTTGGGGTGGTGCATAAATATGTTGCACTGCACAAAAGGCGATGATCCCTATTACCATAATTGGGTCAATGCCTTACATAGATTCATAGCCCTGGAGATAACAATGGCTACGGCAAAGAAAACAGAAGCAGGCGGCAACGCCTTTGACGCTTTCGCGACGATCAATCCGGATTCCTTCAAAGAAGGCTACGAGAAATTCGCCGAAACCGCGACAGCATTCGCTGACTTCAACAAAAACGCGATGGAAGCTGTGATGACAGCGGCAAGCGCCTATTCCAAAGGCATCGAAAAGCTGACGGCGGAAAACACCGATTTCATCAAATCGTCCTACGAGCACGCTGTTTCGGTTGGCAAATCAGTCGCCAGCGCGAAAAGCCCGCAGGAAGCATTTGATATTCAGTCGGAATTTACCCGTGAGTCTGTTGAAAAAAACCTCGGCCAAGCGAACAAAGTGTCCGATCTCTGGGTTGATACAACCAAGAAAACGATGGCGCCGCTGACCGAGCGTTACAGCGAATTGGTCGAAAAAATTCAGTCTTACCGCCCGTAAGACGCCCTGAATTGCTGATTAAATTAGGACAAGCCCGGCCATTGGCCGGGCTTTTTCTGTTTTGAACGCAATTTTTTTGCTCTCGCCCGCTGAGTTTGCGCCTTTTCAACGAAATGGCATTACATATCTTGTGTGCATTGTATGACGCGCCGCGAATTCATATGTCGCGGTTCGGCGGAAAAGAGATGAATGGCGAGCGACCACGATAACGACCACGAGAACGACCAGGATCATGATATTGATCAGGGTCCGGGTGTCGGCGTCGTGCAGAAAACTGCGCCGCGCACCAAACGGCCGTCGCTCTATAAGGTCGTCCTGCTGAACGACGACTATACTCCGCAGGAATTCGTCGTCTGGCTTTTACAGGCGATTTTCAAAAAAGACGCCGAAGAGGCCGTGCGGATCATGATGCATGTCCACAACTCCGGCGTGGGTATTTGCGGGGTCTATACATACGAAGTTGCGGAGACCAAGGTAGCGCAGGTCATGGAATTATCGCGGCGGAACCAGCATCCGCTGCAATGCATGATGGAACGGGAGTAAAGTACGTGGCGTCATTCAGCCAGAGTCTCGACGAGGCATTACACCGGGCGATTGCCCTTGCGACGGAACGTGATCACGAGTTGGCGACGTTGGAGCATCTGTTGCTCGCGTTAACCGATGATCGCGACGCGGCGGCCGTCATGCGCGCCTGCAATGTCGATATCGAATTGCTGCGCCGCCAGCTTTATGAATTCATCGAGAACGAGCTTGCCAATCTGAAACTCGAAAATGAAGAGCAGGCAAAACCGACAGCGAGTTTTCAGCGCGTCATTCAGCGCGCGGTTATTCATGTTCAATCTTCCGGGCGAGAGGAAGTAACGGGCGCCAATGTGCTGGTCGCATTGTTTGCTGAACGCGAAAGCCACGCGGCGCATTACCTTCAGGCCCAGGACATGACGCGCTTTGATGCGGTCAATTATATTTCCCATGGTCTCGCCAAACGACCGGGCGAGAACCAGCCAAAACCCCCACGCGGCGCCAGTGAAGACGCCGCCGAGGGCGGCAAGCCACAAAGCGCACTTGAATCTTATTGTGTTGATTTGAATGCCAAGGCGCGGCTTGGAAAAATCGATCCGCTAATCGGCCGTGAGTCGGAAGTCGAGCGGTCGATCCAGGTATTGTGCCGTCGGCGCAAGAACAATCCGCTGCTTGTTGGCGATCCGGGTGTCGGCAAAACCGCCATCGCCGAAGGGCTTGCCTTGAAGATTGTCGATGAAAAAGTGCCTGAGGTGCTGGCGAATTCGACAATTTATTCGCTTGATATGGGCTCGCTGCTTGCGGGTACGCGATACCGCGGCGATTTCGAAGAGCGCATCAAGGCGGTCCTGAAAGAGCTTGAGGACCACGAAGATGCAGTTCTCTTCATCGACGAAATTCACACGGTCGTCGGCGCTGGCGCCACGTCCGGCGGCGCCATGGATGCGTCGAACCTATTAAAACCAGCGCTTCAATCGGGCTCGCTGCGGTGTATGGGCTCGTCGACGTACAAGGGATAACGGCAGCATTTTGAAAAAGATCGCGCGCTTGCGCGGCGTTTCCAGAAGATTGATGTCGTTGAGCCGTCAAAAGAAGACACGGTCCAGATTCTCAGGGGCCTGCAGCCATATTTCGAAGACCACCACAAAATCAAATACACAGACGACGCCATCAGGTCGGCGGCCGAACTCTCTGCGAAATACATGACCGATCGCAAACTGCCCGACAAAGCGATTGACGTGATCGATGAGGCCGGCGCGCGCCAGATGTTGTTCTCCGAAGATGAACGCAAAAAGACGATCGGTACGGATGAAATTGAAGAAGTCATCGCCAAGATGGCGCGCATTCCGCCTCGGTCTGTTTCAAAATCCGACACCGAACGGCTGCAGAAACTCGGCGAAGATCTCGGCCGTGTTGTTTTCGGGCAGGACGAAGCGATCGACCAGCTCGCCGCTGCGATCAAACTGTCACGGGCCGGGCTCCGCGAACCGGAAAAACCTATTGGCTCCTATCTCTTTGCAGGCCCGACGGGCGTCGGCAAAACTGAAGTCGCCAAACAATTGGCGCTCGTTATGGGTGTTGAACTCGTTCGTTTTGATATGTCCGAATATATGGAACGGCACACGGTTTCGCGCCTCATCGGCGCGCCGCCGGGCTATGTCGGGTTCGATCAAGGCGGGTTGTTGACCGACGCGATTGACCAGAACCCCCATTGTGTTTTGTTGCTCGATGAAATTGAGAAAGCCCACGGAGAGATATTCAACATTCTCTTGCAGGTCATGGACAACGGCCAGCTTACCGACACGAACGGGCGCAAGGTCGATTTCCGTAACGTCATCGTCATCATGACGACCAATGCCGGCGCTGCAGACGCAGCGAAATTTGCAATCGGTTTTGCCGGCGGCAAAAAGTCAGACGAAACGGAAGCCGCCATCCGGCGTATGTTCACGCCGGAATTCCGCAATCGTCTTGATGCGGTCATTCATTTCGCGGGTCTGTCTGCGCCGATCGTCAATCGCATTGTCGAGAAATTTGTGCTGCAGCTTGAAGCGCAACTCGCCGATCGCGGCGTCACCTTTGAATTATCGGATGAGGCGACGCGCTGGTTGGCGGAAAAAGGCTTTGACGACGAAATGGGCGCAAGGCCGCTGGCGCGTGTCATTCAGGAGCATGTGAAAAAACCGATCGCCGATGAAATCCTGTTTGGCGCGCTAAAAAATGGCGGCGTCGTCAGGGTGTTGATCGACAAGGACGACAAGTCGAAGCTCGCGTTTGATTACATCCCGGATACGGACAACGCGAAGCCGAAAGACGGCGGCGACGGCGTCAATGTGCCGGCGTTGGTGCAATAAAGAAAAAAAAGCCCGCAGCGCCCTGATCGATTGATCGGGCGCTGCTCGGTGTTGGCGTCGATGTAATGGTCGACGCTACTTTTTCTTCTTCTTTTTCTTCTTTTTCTTTTTGTCTTTTTTCTTCTTTTCGCCGCTGGCTGGCGGGGCCGAAGACGGATCGCTGGGCGCCGGTTGTCCGCTGCTGGAAGGATCACTTGGTGACGTGTTACCGTCGCCAGCGCCAGCGCCACTATCGCCAGCGCCGTTACTACCGTCGTCGGAATATGGCGCCGGATCGCTGCCGCCGTCACCGACATTCTCCGCCATTGTCATCATCGAATCGCTCATGGCGCCGCCGATTTCTCGTACGGATAAAAAGGTGACTGCCGCCAGCAGGGCGCCGATGAGCGCAAACTCGGTTGATGTCATGCCGGACTTCGACCGGCAGAAGTTTTTAGATAATCGCTTTTCTCGATTCATGTGGACCTCAACTCAACTGTCTTGAGGCATCTATTAAAATTAAAACTATTTCAAATCGTAAAGAAATTAGACGCCATCCTTAACGGCGGGTTAAGGCGGATGGAATTTCTCACGAAAAAAGCCGCCGCCGACGGGCGTCCGCGGCGACGGCCTGCGATCAGCGTCCTTGTTGGGGGAGAGTTGGACGCCTCACGAAAGGAATTTCTAAATCAGATCAGCGGCGCTCCAGAGTTTTGAATATTGCTCGCAATGGATCAAAATCGATTTGAAGTTTGCGAGATCGACACCCGTCGGAATTTCATAAACCTGTTCGCCCGTGTTGCTGGTCAAAGGCGCGATGAGCACTGCGCCGTCGGTCGCATTGCGTCCGTTCGTTTCGTCTGCGGCGAGGGGTGATAGAAATATTTTCAGATCAGGCGCACTGCGCGTGCGGAAGTCCGCTGACAGCTTTACATATGACTTTTCGCCGTCCGCGTAGATTTCCCAAGTACCGGATGAATTGAATGATTTCTTCGTCCATACGCCGGTGAACAGCGCATATTGCGCCGCAGCGTCTTCCATGGCGGCCTGCGTCTCCGGGATTGCAAAAGTGTGCGCGGCGGCGAAGGCGAGCCCGATGGATGCATAAGCAATCAAAACGGAGTGTGCGGTTTTCATTGGCTGACGTCCTTTTCTTAGCTCACCTTTACCGCAGCATTCTTATGGCGCCCGGTCGGTCGCAGGCAAAACACGAAGCGGCGCCGGCATTTAACGAATCCGTGAAGCAATAAAAAATTATAACGCGGCGCGAATTGCTGCGGCGATCGGCTCCAGCGCCTCAGCGGCGGTCGGTCCGCCAGCGCCGTGCTGCCCGAGCGGTTCGCCGTCATAGACCGGGATGATGTGAAAGTGGAGATGATAAACGGTCTGACCCGCCGGTGCGCCGTTAAATTGTGCGATGCGCACGCCGTCCGGTTTCATCCCGCCTTTAACAGCCGCCGCGACTTTCTGAACCGCGCCGATGATTTCGGCGAGCCCGGCGGTGGTCATATCAAACAGGTTCGTTGCCTCGGTGTTTTTATGAACGACGAGACAGTGACCTTTGCTCTGCGGAAAAACATCCATAAAGGCGAGAACGTCGTCCGTTTCGTAAAGTTTAACGCACGCCATTTCGCCGCGAATAATCTTCGCAAAGATATTGTCGCGGTCGTAAGGCTCGTTGAGGCTCATTCGGAGGCCTCATCATCGCCTTCCAATGCGCCGGCTTGCGCCTGGGCGAGAAGGCGCATGGCCTCCTGTTCCTGATCGTCGGGCACGGCGATACGCACGCCGCCCGGCAAAACCGGCAAGACTGAATTGATGTGTCCGTCCAGCAATTCGGCATCGACGCCATGGGCGTTCAGGAAGCCGACGATAATCTTCGCTTCCTGTTGCTGGTGCGTGCGTTTGATGACTTTCATATGAGCCGACCTTAGTTGCTTTTCCTGAACGGTGTAAAATCTTTCAGTGCGTCTATTTCCATATCGGTCTGGTCTCGCTCGGCTTCAAGGTAGCGGGCAATGGCGTCGCGAAAACTGTCATTGGCGATCCAGTGAGCGGAATGGGTTGCAACCGGTTCGTACCCCCTTGCGATCTTGTGCTGGCCTTGGGCGCCGGCCTCGACGCGCGCGAGACCGTGGGCAATTGCGAAGTCGATGGCCTGATAGTAGCAGATTTCAAAATGCAGGAACGGGTGATCGGCGAGACAGCCCCAGTAGCGCCCGTAAAGCGCGTCGCCGCCGATAAAATTGAGCGCGCCGGCAACCGGTTTGCCGTTCCGTTCAGCGACGATCAGCAGCAAGCTTTCCTTCATCGTGTCGGCGATGATGCGAAAGAACGTGCGCGTGAGATAAGGCTGGCCCCATTTTCGCGCGCCTGTGTCCTGATAGAACAGCCAGAACGCATTCCAGTGCTCCTCAGTGATGTCGTCGCCAATGAGATGCCGGATAACGAGGCCGTCGGCGAGGGCGCTTTTTCGTTCGCGGCGGATTGCCTTGCGTTTGCGCGACGAGAGTGCGGCGAGAAAATCATCGAACGAAGTATAGCCGCGATTGAACCAGTGGTATTGCTCACCTTTGCGAGGAAGATAATCGGCGGCGACAAGAGTGCGCGCGTCTTCGTCGCCAATGAAATTCACATGTGCGGACGAAGCGCCCATGCGCTGTGCGACACTGCGGATAGCGGCGGCGAGACCGGCGCGCGCCGCGCTGGACCGCGCGAGAAGCCGCGGGCCCGAAACAGGGGTGAAGGGTGCGGCGCAAAGCAGCTTCGGATAATAGTTTCCGCCGGCGCGCGCATAGGCGTCGGCCCAGTGATGGTCGAACACATATTCGCCCTGGCTGTGGCCTTTCACATAAAGCGGCGCAGCGCCGACAATGGCGCCGTCCTCTTCAAGGAGTATGTGCGTAGGCGCCCAGCCGGCTTCCGGCGCGACAGATTTCGATTTTTCAACCGCTGACAAAAACGCATGGCTGATAAAGGGATTGACTGGGGCGCCCGGCGGGAAGGCGAGCCTGTCCCACAGCGCTGCGTCGATCTCGTCGATCGCGCTGACTGTTTTGGCCAGAACTGCGCCAGACCCGTCAGGCATCAGGCGATCTCAAATATCCCGTCGACTTCGACGGCGGCGTTCATGGGCAGGGCGGGCGCGCCGACAGCCGCGCGGGCATGTCGGCCTGCATCGTGGAAAACACCGACCATCAAATCCGACGTCCCGTTCACAACCTTCGGCTGATCGGTGAAGTCCGGCGTTGAATTGACGAATCCACCGAGTTTAACGACCCGTCTTACGCGATCGAGGTCACCGTCGCAGGCCGCTTTAAGCTGTGCGATCAGATTTACCCCGCAGGCATGGGCGGCCTCGATGCCGCGCTCCAGTGAGACGTCCGCGCCGAGTTTCCCGGTGATAAGGCCTTCCGGCGCGATCGAAACCTGACCGGATATGAAAACGAGATTTCCCGACACAACGAAGGGGACGTAATTCGCCACCGGTGCGCCCGGCGTGGGCAATACAACGCCGAGGTCGGCAAGGCGCGCGTCAATGTTCGACATGGTTTTACAAGTTCCTATCTGCTGGGTCCAACCTACCGCGCATGGGCGACAAAGGGAACGGCGATCCATGGACGGGACCAGCCGGATCGCCTAAGAGCGGGCGTCAGATCGACGAATAGAGAATGATGGTTCGCAGACTTAACATCGCCGATGGGTCTTTCAACACCGATTTCGCCGCGTTTCTGGCGCTTGATCGCGATGATGGCGTCGATGTGGCGACTGCCGTCGCTTCGATAGTCGCCGGGGTGCGCGTCGACGGATTTGACGCGGTCAAAAAATACACAAAAAAATTCGATAAATTCGAACTCGATGAAAAAAGCGTGAGTGTTGATGCCGACGAGATCGATCAAATGGCGGCGTCCTGTGACCCTGATGATATTGCCGCACTGAAATTCGCGGCGGCGCGCATCCGCGCCTATCACGAAAAACAGACGCCGGAAGATCTGCGGTATAAAGACGAAGCTGGCGTTACCTTGGGTTGGCGCTGGACAGCGGTGGACGCTGCGGGCCTCTACGCGCCCGGCGGCCGCGCGTCCTATCCGTCAAGCGTGTTGATGAATGCCATTCCGGCGCAGGTCGCTGGCGTTAGGCGTCTTGTCATGACGACGCCGACGCCCAACGGTGAGGCCAATCCGCTGGTATTCGCCGCAGCGCGCATTGCCGGCGTCGATGAAATTTACCGGATTGGCGGGGCGCAAGCGATTGCAGCGCTGGCCTATGGCGCGGGCCCCATTAACTCCGTCGACGTTATTGTCGGTCCCGGCAACGCTTATGTGGCTGAAGCAAAACGCCAGGTTTTTGGGCGCGTCGGCATCGATTCAGTCGCGGGGCCGTCAGAAATACTCGTCGTTGCAGACGCAAAGAACGACCCTGCATGGATTGCCGCTGATCTGTTGAGCCAGGCCGAACATGACCCGTCCTCGCAAAGTATTCTGATTACCGATGATGCGAATTTCGCGGATGCGGTATCTACTGCCGTCGATGCACAGCTAAAAACGAGCCCGCGCACTGACATTGCCGGCGCCGCGTGGCGCGAGAACTCGGCGATCATCATCGTCAATCAGCTCGGTGAATGTGTGCCGCTGGTTGACGCCATTGCGCCGGAACATCTGGAACTTGCGGTAGCAGACCCGGAAGCGCTGCTTGGAATGATCCGACATGCCGGCGCCGTTTTCCTGGGGCGCCACACACCGGAAGCGACCGGAGACTATGTTGCCGGGCCGGATCACGTATTGCCGACAGCGCGCGCGGCGCGTTATGCGTCAGGTCTTTCTGTTCTGGATTTCATGAAACGAACGTCGATCATCGGCTGCGATGAGGGAGCGCTGTCGACTATAGGTCCCGCGGCAGCGCGCCTTGCCGATGCCGAAGGGCTGCCAAGTCACGCGGAGTCGATCCGTATACGCCTAAAATCCATAAACAAGTGAGGCGCGTACAATTTTATCAGCGTTTTCGCGGCCCAATGGCGGGTCGGTTTCATAGCGAAATTCAAATGCGAGTGTTGTCGCCAATCCGTCCATCAAACTTGTCGTCAACGCAGTGACGGATTGAACGGTCGTCGTAGATGACGTCCAGGTGGAATTGACGTCCTGCTCAAAAGTCACGCCGTCGCGAATGACCCAATCGAGTTCCGTCGCCCCGAACGCCGCAAAATTCTGGTCAATGTCGCGCGTGTCGTCAATTGGCGAATAGCGAAACCCCGGTCCGCCTTCGATTTTCCAGGTGAACGGTTCGGACTTGTAAAAGAAATGGCCAAGCCCGGCGCCGGCGAAGAGGCGATAGTCGAAGCCTGAAAACTGGTCCTCTTCATAAGAGAACCGGGCATAGGAATAACTGCGTGGAGAGAAATTATAATCAAGTTGATACGCGGCGCCCCAGCGTTTTTGGGTGACTATGCGTTGGCCGATCCCGCCATTGTTTGATTCTGCAATGTCAAAGAAACCGGTAACATTGTGTGTGAATCCGGCTGCTTCGCGAGATGCATCAAGCAAGACGCCAATGGCGAGATTGTCGGTATTCCCTGAGGCGAGGGACGCGCCGGCCTGTATTTTTCCCTTCCATGGGCGAAGCGCGAAAAGACCGGTTCCGTCATTTTTGGACGAGGGTTTCGCCGCGTCGCCGCTGGCGGGTTCCGCTGGCGCCAGCGCGGCGATTCGTTGATTCGCGTTGGCGTTTATGGCGTCGGCGTAGTCTGGAAAGACTTGCGCAACCGCCTTTTTGACAGCTTCGATCTCGTTGGGACTGCCAGTCTCGTAGGCCGCATTCAGCAACGCCTGGGCGATATCCGGCATTGGCGCCGTGTCCTGCGCAGCGGCGGTGGTAAATGTGGCGGCAGCCACGGAAGCGGCGCATAAGAGAATAGTGCTACGCATGACAAGCGATCCTTTACTGACTGTCGGCGCTTAGAATCTGATTCTGAGCGCCATGGAAAACACCGGCGACGTTTCAATTCGGTAAAAGCCGCAGTAGAAGGGCTGCTCTTGGAGCGGATCAGGCGGATGACAGACGAAAACGGCGAGGCGGCTGGCGAGACCCAATTCCATATCGTCAAAATCGATCTGGATGAGCGATCGCTTGCGCCTGCGACAGCCGATATCGAGCATGAGCGAAAGGTCGCAATCTACGACCTGATCGAAGATAATTTCTTCCAGCCAATTGGCGCGGACGCCGGCCCATTCGAGCTCTATCTGTCCAATGTTGAGCGCCGGCTCGTTTTTGATGTGCGCCGGCAAGGCGGCGAAGCCCTGGGGCAGGTCCACCTGTCGATGACGCCATTCCGAAAAATCATTAAAGACTATTTCCTGCTCTGCGAGAGCTATTACGATGCGATTAGAAATGCCGCGCCGTCGCAGATTGAAACGATCGATATGGCGCGGCGGGGCATGCATAATGAAGGCTCGGAAATCCTGCGCGAACGCCTTCAGGATAAAATCGAACTCGATATGAACACAGCGCGGCGATTGTTTACGCTGATTTGCAGCTTTCATATGCGCTGATGGATCCGATGACGCGACAGAACACATTATTCGTATGCAACCAAAATTCCGTTCGCTCACCGATGGCGGCAGCGCTCATGCGGTTGCGCGAAACGGAAAAAATGCGAGTTGATTCCGCTGGCGTATACGAGGGCGGGCTCGATCCGTTTGTTGAGATCGTCATGAAAGAACTTGGCGTCGAGATGAACAAACATGAGCCAAAGACACTGACCGGTGTCGATATCGACGCATTCGACAGTATTATCGCGTTGACGCCGGAGGCCGCACTGGCGATCCGGGAATGCGCGCCGGATGCCTGCATCGAGTTCTGGGACATTGAAAACCCGTCGGACGAACGGGGCGGTCGCGACGCTGTCATCGACGCCTATCGCAGGGCGCGTGAGGAACTCTCGCGGCGCTTGCGCGAGCGCTTTCCGGAAATCCACGAAAAACCTTGATTTTAGGCGCGCGGGGACCCATTTTCCCGCCCGTTCAGATCCCGTACGCGCCTGTGCGGGCGAGAATCGCCTGAAGTGAGGAGCGCATGGCGAAGGAAGAACTACTTGAGTTTGAGGGGACCGTGGAAGAGCTGCTCCCCAACGCAACGTTTCGCGTGAAGCTCGAGAACGATCACGAGATCATCGCCCATACGGCCGGAAAAATGCGCAAGAACCGAATACGCGTCTTGGCCGGCGACAAAGTGTTGGTCGAAATGACCCCATACGATCTGACAAAGGGACGCATTACCTATCGTTTCAAATAATTCGCCGACAATGTCCGGCGCGCCGTTGATCCTCGCGAGCGCAAGCCCGCGTCGCCTTGCGCTGCTAAAACAGATCAACGTAACGCCGGCGGACATTGTCCCCGCAGATATCGACGAAACGCCTAACCCGAATGAGTTGCCGCGCGACTACGTTGCTCGCCTCGCTCGGGAAAAGGCCGATGTTGTTCGTTCAAGAACTATGGGATCGTTCGTGCTGGCCGCTGATACGACGGTTGCTTGTGGCCGGCGCATCCTTCCGAAATCGGAAGATGAGGCGACAGCGCGTGCATGTCTTGACCTGCTGTCAGGGCGCGCGCACCGCGTTTACACCGGTGTCGCGCTGGCGGCGCCTGGCGGCGAAATTTCGGCACGCATTGTCGAAACGCGCGTCAAAGTCCGGCGGCTAAATCAGGCGATTATCGATGAATATATTCGCTCCGGTGAATGGGACGGCAAAGCCGGCGGCTATGGCATTCAAGGGTTGTTTGCAAAACACGTCATTTCAATTGTTGGTTCTTATACGAACATCGTCGGCCTGCCGATTTATGAAACGGCGAATTTGCTCGCCGGCGCCGGCTACAAATAATGACCGGGCAAACGCTGCTCATCGAACAGGGCGCCATTGAGACCCGCGCTGCGTTGGTGCGAAACGGTGTCGCCGTGCGTTTCTGGTTTGGCCCGGCGATTGGCGAGGAACGAGCGGATCAACGGCCGATGGAAGGGCGCGTTTTTTGCGGGCGCGTTCGCAATGTTGACGCGGCGTTGAATGCCGCGTTTGTTGATATCGGAGCGGCGCAGGACGCTTTTTTACAGATCCGAAAATCAGGTAAAGATCCGTTCGTTGAAGGTGCGTCGGTGCAATTGCGCATTTTGGCTGCGCCGCGCCGAGCGAAGGGCGCTGTCGCGGAATATGTAGGCCCGGCCGACGGTGTCGTGCAGCCGGGGCGGCTCGATCCCGCGCCGGCGCCTTTGGAAGCGTTAGAGGCAATTGGCGCTGAGGCTTCCGAGATCGTAACCGACAGCGCTGACGCGCTGCGGATTGTCTGCGCGTGCAATGAGAATGCGCGGGTGGCGCATAGCGACGAGGCGCCGAATTTGTTTTCTAAATATGGCGTTGATCAGGCGCTGGATGGCGCTTTGGGTGAACGCGTTGCGTTGACGGGCGGGGGCGCGCTGCATTTTTTCGTATCCGAAGCGCTTGTCGCGATTGACGTTGATACGGGCGCGACGGGCGGCGCGTCAGCAGACCGGCTTCGTGAAAAAGTAATAGTCGAGGCGTCCAAGGAAGCGGCATTGCAGATCGAGCGACGCAATTTGGCTGGGCGTATCGTCATTGATTTCCCATCTATACGCTCGCGAGACTTACGTGGCCGCGCAGTCAAGGAAATTGAAAAGGCGATATCGACCGTGCCGCTCGTTACATCAAAATCCATTGCCGGATCTAACTTCACTACGCTGACCCGGACACGCCGCGGCGCATCTTTGTGGGACGAAACAACTGAAATTTCGCCGGCCGATCCGGTTCCGGGGCGGCGCTTCACATTATCCTGGCTTGCGCGCTGCGCTGTGCGCGAAGCGGAGCGCCGTCAGCGGGCTGCGCCGAATATTCGGCTTGTCCTTAACCTCGGCAAGGCGTTAGAGGATTATTTTCGGGAAATGGATAATCCCGCTGAAGCATATTTTTTGCGATTTGGCGCGTTGCTTGAGATCGCCGGCGCAAGCCAGCTCGGAGACCGGAATTTTGACGTCATCGAACGATAAACAAGATCGCGCCGAAAAAACCGCTGCGAATTGTCCGATTTGCAAGAGCGGCGTTTCGCCAGACTATGCGCCATTCTGTTCGAAACGCTGCGCTGATGTGGACCTGCATCGGTGGTTGTCAGGGTCATATGCGATCCCGGCGGCCGACGATGAAAGCGGCAGTGAAAGCGGCGAAACGGAGCATTGACGCGGCCAGCCGCGGCGGCTGCGAAGGTTCGGCCATAGACAATCTTCCGGTTCGTGATACAATCACCAAATGCTGCGCGACTTTCTGAACACTGTTCGGGGTGACAAAACGATGGCGATTTTGGCCGTCGTTGCAGTTGTTTTCGTTGCTGCCCAGTCCTTTACAGCGTTGCATACGGCAAAGTTCGGCGAAGGGTCGCATGAACACAACGGCGTTGCGTGCGTTGTTTCGGTCATCTCCAAAAACAGCGAGAAATTCCTGAGCGTTGCGACGATCGCCTTTGCCGCTGTAATCGTGACATGGCGCGCCGCTGGCGCCATTGCTCAAACAGAACGCGCCCGCATCGCAGTTCGCGCAGCGCGTCCCCGCGGTCCTCCAACACGTTAGCCATCAAATTTCGTCATTAACATTTTGATTGGCGCCGGCCGTTCTTTGAACGGCGCGGCATCGCGTTGGAGAATTAACTACCATGATCAAGACCATTTTATTTGCAGGCGTTGCAACCGCCGCTTTTACATCGCTATCTTACGCTCAGAACGATCACGAGCATATCGACGACGAAATCATCGTCAGTGGATCGCCGATCGGCCACCCGGAACATGAATCGATCATATCCGCCTCGGTGTTGACCGAAGATGAGATCGCCGCACGCGCGGCCTCAACGATTGGTGAATTATTGCGCCGCGAGCCCGGCGTTGCGTCGACCTTTTTCGGACCCGGCGCCAGCCGGCCGATCATCCGCGGCATAGGCGGCGATCGCATTCGCGTGCTCGACGCCGGGATCGGCTCGATCGACGCTTCGTCGGTAAGTGATGACCACGCTGTTGCGGTCGAGCCGGCGCAAGCCAAACGCATCGAGATCGTCCGCGGACCGGCGTCTTTGTATTATGGCAGTTCAGCCGCAGGCGGCGCGGTCAACGTCTTTGACGGACGCATTCCTGATCGCGTTCCGGAAGGCAATGTCGACGGCGCTTTGCGCATTGGCGGCGCGACAGTTGACGATTCCGTTGAGGCTGCCGGCGGTTTCGATGTGCTGGTCGGCAAGATCGGCGGCGCCAGTCTCGTTTTCCATGGTGAGGGCGCCTATCGTGATGCTGGCGATTACGACATTCCGGGCTTTGCAGAATCGGCGCGCTTGCGGGCGCTTGAAGAGGCTGAAGCCGGCGGCGAAGACGGCGAGGAAGAAGAAGTATTTGGAACGGTCGAGAATTCAAACCTTGAAACCAAAAGCGGCGCCGTCGGTGCATCGCTTGTATTCGAGGATGGTTTTATCGGTGTCGCCGTCAAACGGTCGCGCGCCAATTACGGCGTTCCCGGCGCTCATCACGAAGAGGGCGGTGAAGAGGCTGAAGAGGCCGAAGAAGAAACTGTCCGAATTGATCTGGAACAGGACCGCATCGATCTCATGGGGGAGCTTAACAAAGAGTTCCTGATCTTTGAAACGGCGAAGATCCGCTTTGGCTACGCCGATTATGTTCATCAGGAACTTGAAGGCGCCGAGATCGGCACGACGTTCAATAATGAAGGCTATGAGGGCCGGCTCGAGCTGATTGAAAAACAATTCGGAAATTTTCGCGGCGCCACCGGCATTCAGTTTCGTCACCGTGATTTCTCTGCGATCGGCGACGAGGCATTTACGCCGCCGAATGTGACCAACCAATTCGGCGCCTTTACGGTGCGTGAATACGAGACTGGAGAATGGCATTTTCAAGTCGCTGGTCGCTATGAGCATACGAGCGTTGAGGCGCCCGATATTGCGCTTGAACGCAGTTTCGATACGGTCAGCGTTTCAGGCGGTGTCGGGGTCGAACCAGCGGATTCACTATTCCTTGGGGTCAATGGTTTCCGAACCGAGCGGGCGCCGGCGCCGGAAGAACTCTTTTCCGATGGACCGCACCTCGCGACCAATGCCTTCGAAATAGGCGACCCGGATCTTGGTGTGGAAACGGCGCTTGGCGTGGAAATAACGTTGCACGGTGAGTTCGGTCCATTATCGGCGACAATAAATGGCTTCTATACGGACTATAGAGATTTTGTCGCGCTGACCCCGAATGGCGAAGAAGAAGACGGTCTTCCGGTATTTCTGTTCGAGGCGCGCGACGCATCGTTTCGCGGGTTTGAGGCAGAAGCGGAAGCGGATCTCTTTTCGCTTGGCGCGTTCGATGTTCTGGGTCGCGCCCAGATTGACTATGTGCGCGCAAGCTACGCGGGCGGCGGCGACGTTCCGCGCATCCCGCCGCTTCGTTCTATTATCGGGCTGGAGGCGACTTCGCCGAATTTTGATTTAACTGGCGAGTATGAAATCGCGGCAAAACAAAACCAAACGGCAGGATCTGAATTGCCAACGGACGGCTATCAAATCCTGAACTTTGGGGCAGTCTTCCGACCGCTTGGCGAAGAACGGGGTTTGTCAATTCGGTTGCGCGCGGAAAACGTCACCAACGAAGAGGCACGTCAGCATACGTCGTTCTTGAAAGACGTGGCGCCGCTTCCTGGTCGCAATATCAGTGTTGCATTGCAGGGGCGGTTTTAGCCCTCGTCAAATAGATCCGTGGCACTGTTTAAATTTTTTGCCTGAACCGCAAGGGCAGGGCGCGTTGCGCGGGACGCGCCCCCAGCTCTCTGGATTGTTGGGATCGACCTCTTTTGCCGTTTCCCGCGCACGTAGTGTGCTGGCGCCAGCGAACGCCATCTCGTTTTCACCGGTTTGCGGATTGGCGTGCGTTTCAACGGTCTTGAGCGGCTGCGGTTCCGGGATCGGTTGTTCGGATCCGCGCAACCGAACATGCATCAATGTGCGCGTGACATCGCGCCGTAATCCGTCGAGCAAGCCCTCGAAAAGCCCGAAAGCCTCCGTTTTGAATTCATTCACCGGATCGCGCTGGCCATAACCGCGCAAGCCGACAGCAGAACGCAGGTGATCGAGCGTTTGCAGATGCTCGCGCCAATTGGTGTCGAGGTTCATCAAAAGAATGCGTTTTTCGAGGCCGCGGACGAAATTTTCCGGATCTTTATCACCCATCTCGCGGGCCTTGCCGATAATGTCGGCCGCGTGTCTCGCATAATGGGCGTTCACTGCCTCAATGAGGCGTTCGGAAATCTCTGTATCAGCAACGCCCTCTTCTTTGGCCCAATCGTCCACAGGGATTTCTCGCCCGAAGACTTCGCTGATTTCTTTTTTCAGGCCATCAACGTCCCACTGTTCTGCATATGATTTAGCGGGGACATAAGTTGCAACGAGATCATCGATCAATTGCGCGCGCATGTCGTCGATAATGTCATCGACCTTGTCCGCCGACATGAATTCAATACGCTGCTCAAAGATCGCTTTTCGCTGATCGTTGATCACGTCGTCGAATTTAAGAACGTTTTTACGCATGTCGAAATTGCGCTGTTCGACTTTTTTCTGCGCCGTTTCCACGGCCTTCGTGAACCAGGGATGCTCGATCGACTCGTCGGGTTGAATGCCGAAGCGCTTCAACATTTTTTCCATGCCGCCGCCGAAGATACGCATCAGATCGTCTTCGAGTGACAGGAAGAATTTTGTGCCGCCGGGATCGCCCTGACGGCCAGAACGGCCGCGTAACTGGTTATCGATGCGCCGGCTTTCGTGTCGCTCCGTGGCGAGAACGAAAAGCCCACCCGCAGCGAGCGCCTTTTCCTTGTTCTCGGCGACTTTTGCTTCGATCTCGGCGCGTTTGCGGTTGATGGTTTCTTCGTCGTCGCCTTCTTCGAGGTGATCAAGCAAGTATTTATCGACCGATCCACCGAGCTGAATGTCGGTGCCGCGCCCGGCCATGTTTGTTGCGATCACCACGGCGCCCGGCGCGCCGGCATCAGCGACAATTTCCGCTTCCTGCTCGTGATAGCGCGCATTGAGGACGCTATGGGCGACGGGCGGATTATTTTTCGCAAGCTCTTCGAGATGCGCTGCGCGATCCATCAGTTCTTGTTTGAGATCGTCTTCTTTGTCCTTAAGCGCGTCGGCGCGTTTTTTCAGATCGGCCGCAACCGATTTGAAAAGTTTTTTGTCGGACAAGAGCTCTGCAAGATGTTCGGATTTTTCAATGGAAACTGTGCCAACCAGAACCGGCTGTCCACGTTTTACGCATTCGGCGATCTGTACGACGATGGCTTTATATTTCTCCGCCGCCGTCATGTAGAGTTCGTCGTCCATGTCGTCCCGGTCAATCGGTTTGTTGGTCGGGATTTCAAACGTGTTGAGTTTATAGATGTCGGCGAATTCGGCTTCTTCGGTCAGCGCCGTTCCGGTCATGCCGGACAGTTTTTCGTATAGCCGGAAATAATTCTGGAATGTGATCGAGGCGAGGGTCTGGTTTTCCGGCTGGATGTCGGCTTTTTCCTTGGCCTCGACTGCCTGGTGCAACCCGTCAGACCAGCGCCGACCTTCCATCATGCGCCCGGTGAATTCGTCGATGATCACGACCTTGCTGCCGCGTACGATGTAATCCTTATCGCGTTGAAAAGTCTTGTGCGCTTTGAGCGCCTGGTTGACGTGGTGAACGACGGAAATGTTGCCGCTGTCGTAAAGATTATCACCGTCAAGGAGTTCGGCGTCGCGTAACAGCTCTTCTATTTTCTCGTTGCCGTCTTCTGTTAGTGCGACAGACCGGGCCTTTTCGTCGATCTCAAAATCGTCTTCATCCAGCATCGGCATGAAGCTGTCGATCTTGATGTAAAGTTCTGACTTGTCGTCGGTAGGCCCGGAAATGATCAGGGGCGTGCGCGCTTCATCGATGAGAATTGAATCGACTTCGTCGACGATCGCATAGTGATGGCCGCGCTGGACCATTTGCGTCAGCTCGGTCTTCATATTGTCGCGCAGGTAATCAAACCCGAATTCGTTATTCGTACCGTAGGTGATGTCAGCGGCGTAGGCGCTGCGGCGTTCCTCGTCAGACAGACCATGGACGATGCAGCCGGTCTTCATGCCGAGGCGTTCATAGACCCGGCCCATCCATTCAGCGTCCCGGCTGGCCAGATAATCGTTAACGGTGATAACGTGGACGCCGCGGCCTGTGAGCGCATTCAGGTAAACCGGCAGGGTCGCGACCAGGGTCTTGCCTTCGCCGGTCTTCATCTCGGCGATATTGCCCTGATGCAAAACCATGCCGCCGACCATCTGGACGTCATAGTGGCGCTGCCCAAGAGCGCGTTTGGCCGCCTCCCGGACGGTCGCAAAGGCCTCTTCCAGCAAATCGTCGAGGCTTTCACCGTCTTTATGGCGCGCTTTTAACGATTCCGTTTGAGCAATCAGGGCATCATCGGAAAACTTGGCGATCTTGTCCTCGAACGCATTGATCGCTTCGACGCGACGCCATAAAGGCTTTAGACGGCGGTCATTGGATGAACCGAATATTTTCTTCGCTATTCCAAGCAGCGCCATGGAGTTCGGGCCTTTGTGGTGCGGTGAATCCTATTGGGCCGCTCCGAGTAGTATACGGAGCAGCGCCGTTCACCGGCCTGGTTGAATGTGCGCCCCGAAGGGCCGCCGGAGAGATAGTGACGGGGCCGGGGCCTGTCAACGAAACGCCAAGGCGACAACGCTCGCAATGAACACGCAAGAAGACATAGGCGCCAAAAAAGGCAAAGCGGCACCGGGAAAGCGCCGTCATGTGGCAGCTTTAGCCGCCCTTGCACGCGCCGGAGGGCGCTATGCGTTAAAGGGATTGGCGCTGCTTGCGGTGCAGGCCGGGCGTGCGACGTTGCGTGGTGTCGCGATTGTCCTGCGCGCCATCGGCAAGTTTACAATTACTACCTGGCGTCTCGCCTCCGCACTTGATTCGGCCCTGTGGCGGGCCGTTAAATTGCTTGCGCGCCGGCTGCTGGAGGCGTTCCTGCACGCCCTCGCGTTGATCGGGCATGTCCTCAGAAGCCTGATTTTATGGATGCCGACCCGGACGGGCCGCGCATATAGCGCTTTTTTTGGCGTTGTTATTGTTATCGCGAGCCTGGAAATCGCCGATATGCTGCGTGAAAGCGGCGGTGTCGTTGATGCTCGCGCCAGTGCGGAGCGACCGCCGATTGATGAGGAAGACCCGATTCTGGCCCGAATTGGCGGCCGTTTCGTGCATCTTTCGGAAATTGCTTCGGCGGCGCAGGCGGGCGGCGTGTTGCAGTCGGATGAGGATTTGACGCAGGCGCAGGCCTTTGAGCGCGGCCTTGTCGAATCCTATGTCGAGCAGCGCCTGCTGGCTCGGGCCGCGCAGGAGGATGGGCTCCATCGCGCGCCAGCAGTCTTGCGCCGCGTCAATACAGCGCGTGACCGCATTCTGGCTGCATCGCTGATCAAATCCCGGATCGACGAAGAAATCACCCGGGAAACGGTCGAGCGATATTATCTCGAGCAGCGCAAGATCATGCAGGTCGGCGATGAAGTGCGGGCCCGCCATATTCTTGTTGATACCGAAGAGGCGGCTCAGGATCTCGTCACGCGACTGGCCGATGGCGCCGATTTCGCGCAGTTGGCCCGTGAGCTTTCGCAAGACCGCGCAACAGCGCCGCTTGGCGGTGAAATCGGCTGGTTCAGCCGCGGCGTCATGGCGCGAAATTTCGCCAATGTCGCATTCCGGACGCCGGTCGGCTCAATCTCGGCGCCGTTTCCGACTGAATATGGCTGGCATATTATCGAGGTTTCGGGCCGTCGCCCGACCAGCGCAAAGCCGCTTTCCGAGGTAGAGAACGAAATTGAGGAATTTCTCCGCAATGAGATTATTGCGGGCCTGTTGGGCGAGCTCGCAGACGAAAATCGCGTCGTCTATTACCGTCCGGAAACCGAGCAGTCGCCAACCATAGCGCCGCTCATCCTGCCGTCCGAGTTAAGTGAGGATGAACCCGAAATTCGCGAACAGGCGGACGGGTAACGATCAGTCGCGCTTTATGGGCCAACCCTTGGGCCGAATTTGTGTAAAATGTCCCGAAATAGCGAAACGGCTGGATAATCTCCGTCGCGTACTGATTAAGGCGAAAATATGGCGAAGCTGTTGCTTGTGGCTGCATGCGCGCTCATCGATCGTGATGGACGCGTCTTGCTGGCGAAGCGCCGGGAAGGGGGCTCGATAGGTGGGCTCTGGGAATTTCCAGGCGGAAAACTGCAGGATGGTGAAACGCCGGAAGACGCTTTGATAAGGGAACTGGACGAAGAGCTGGGATTGAAAACGCAAGCATCCTGTTTGGCGCCGGCGGCATTCGCGTCTTGGGGTTCAGAAGAATTTCACCTTTTGATGCCTTTATTCGTATGCCGAAAGTGGTCGGGAAATCCGTCGCCGCACGCACACGACGCCCTTCAATGGGTCAGGAAAGAGGATCTCTTGCGTTATGACATGCCGCCAGCGGACAAGCCGCTTGCTGCGCAATTGAGGGACTTTTTATGAGAACGAAATTCAAATTGTGTCAATCATCGGGGCCTCACCGCCGTAACTCTTTGAATAGGTTTCTTCGCGACGAAGAAGGCGCGACAGCGATTGAATACGGACTGATCGCATCTTTGATCATCGTTGGAATTATTGCAGCTGTGCGAACGTTCTCTGAAAACACGAGTGGTATGTATACAAATATCGCCAACACTCTTGAAGACGGCTGACGGCCATCTCATTCCTCAAATCGCTTAACTGCCTCTTTGAGTGAGGCGCGGGCTGATCCGGGCTTTAACGGCTGGGGTTGAGAGGCGTCTGGCGCCCATCCAGTAAGAAAAACGATCGTAAAATTTTCGTCGCCGCCTTGTTCTGAAAATCGTTGGAGCGCGGCCGCAGCGATTGCCCTGTTTAGAGGCGCCGGCCGCGACGCCAGCGCGCCCGTTTCGCCAATGCCGCGCAAATCTCGAATGAGGTTATACGGGTTCTCATAAGTCACTTTCACCGCATCGATGTCCGTTACAGGCATGGCAAAATTGGCGCGCGTTAGCGCGTGCCCGAAATCCTGAATCGCCGCGAACGGCGCAATCCGCGCCGAGAGTGCGCCGGTCTCGGCAATCTCGGCCTCTTGAAACGCTGCGCGAACGTTTTTCAGGGTTCCTTCTCCAAAGACCGCTGCCAAAAAAAGTCCATCCGGCTTTAGGACCTGCCGCGCCTGAATGAGGGCGCCCAAAATGTCATTCGCAGCATGCAGTGTCAGCACGCTGACGAGCAGGTCGAAGGAATGCGGCGCAAAGGGAGAATTCTCTTCGTCACCCGCCACGCGCGCGCCGTTTGCCGGCAATCGTTCCGGCGAGACGTCCATCTGTACCAGCGTTCCGACGCCGCAAGCCGGCGTTAGCATTGCTGCCATGTCGCCAGCGCCAATGAAGAGTGCGCGCGGAAAGTCGCGCGTTACGGTTTCCAGCCGGTCGATTATATCAGTCGCGGCTCGCTGATGCAGGAAATCGTGAGCGCCATAATGACGGGCGCTTCGCATTCGCGCCAATCGCCGCCGGCGCGGATCGAAGATAACGGGCGAGCGCGCGCCGCCGGGAGTGTCTTTGGCATCCATCTTCGGATGCGATACGCTGACAGCAATGATTGCGCAAATAAAGACGGCAGCGCTTGGCGCCCTGCGCGGTGCGGGTCGACACGGCATTGATTTTTTGATGCCGCCGACCTGTCCCGTTACAGGCGAACGCATTGATGATCCGGTTGGCCTTAGCGCCGCTGGATGGGGCGCCATTCACTTCATCGACGAGCCCTATTGTGATCAATGCGGCGCGCCGTTCGCTGTAGACTATGGGCAGGGGATCTTGTGCCCGTCCTGCATTGCTTCGCCGCCGATTTTTGATCGCGCACGCGCCGCGATCGTTTATGATGACGGCAGTCGGTCCCTTGTCACTGGTTTCAAGCACAACGATCGTACTGAGCGTGCAAAGACTTTTGGCGCCTGGCTTGCGCGCGCGGGACGGGGGCTTGTGGTCGGATCGTCGCCCATCCTGACCCCGATCCCGCTGCATTGGCGAAAGCGGATGTATCGACGGTACAATCAATCGGCGCTTCTCGGCGCCCGCGCAGCGGCTCGCCTTGGTGCGCGCTATGAAAGCGATCTCCTGGTGCGTATCCGCGCGACACGTCAACAGCACAGCCTTGTCTCTTCCAAGGCGCGTTGGGAGAATGTCGCGGGCGCGTTTGCGGTCCGTGGATCGCGTATCGGTGAGGTCGCAGACGCCCATATAGTGTTGATTGACGATGTTCTAACGACCGGCGCCACATTGTCAGCGGCGTCGAATGCGTTGAAAAGGGCTGGCGCGGCGCGCGTTGATGCGCTCGTATTGGCGCGGGTTGTGAAGGGCGGCGTTGGCGCCATATAGCCAAACCGCGAGCGCCGGATAGGACGAGACCAGATAAACCATGCAAAACGTTACAGTTTATACGCGTCCCTTATGTGGTTATTGTGCGCGCGCCCTTGCGCTGTTGACGGAAAAAGGCGCCACGATCAACGAAATTTCTGCTGGCTTTGATCGCGACAAACGTCAGGAAATGATGGCGCGTTCGAACGGGCAAACGACATTCCCGCAGATTTTTGTTGGCGACACCCATGTGGGCGGGTGCGATGAGTTAATGTCGTTGGAGCGCGGCGGCAAACTGGATGCGTTGCTGAATGGATAATCAACCCGCGCCGTTGCGCGTTGCCTGTATTCAGATGCGTTCCGGTCTTGATCGCAAAAAGAATGTCGCGGATGCGTGTCAATTGATTGCTGAAGCGGCGGCGGCTGGTGCGTCGTTCATCGTAACGCCTGAAATGACAAACGTCGTTGATCGCAAAGGCGCGCGCCTTCTCGAAACGCTCCCCGAAGAATCGCAGCTCGAAGAAATTGGCGCATTCGCTGACGCCGCAAAAAAGCACGGCGCCTGGTTACTGATCGGATCAATGGCTGTAAAATCGGGAGCGCGCGCCGCCAATCGCTCCTATTTGTTCGCGCCGGACGGAAGCGTCGTTGCGACCTACGATAAAATTCACATGTTCGATGTTGATCTTCCCGGCGGCGAACGCTGGAAAGAGTCGAAAATTTACGCGCCCGGAGACAATGCGGTCGTTGCTGCGACCAAGATCGGTCATGTCGGTCTGACGATTTGTTATGACGTCCGCTTTCCCGCGCTCTATCAGGAATTATCGCGCAGCGGCGCCGAGATCATCTGCGTGCCGGCAGCCTTCACGGCCCAAACTGGTCGGGCCCACTGGAAAACCCTGTTAACCGCGCGGGCAATCGAAAACGGCGCGTTTATCATTGCGCCCGCACAGGGCGGCCAGCATGAGGACGGGCGGGAGACCTGGGGCCATTCGTTGATCATCGGTCCGTGGGGCGATGTGCTCGCTGAGGCGTCGGATGATGAACCTGGCGTGATTATTGCTGATATCGCGCTTCGCGAAGCGCACGAGGCGCGTCAACGCATCCCCAACCTGGCACTTGATCAAAAGTTCGAAATAACCATTATAAAACCATGATAAAATATAGCCTTATCTGCGAAAGCGAACATGAATTCGAGGGCTGGTTTCGCGACAGTGCCGATTTTACCGTGCAATCCGACCAAGGATTGCTGGAATGTCCGCTCTGCGGCGCCCCTGAGGTTCGCAAGGCCGTTATGGCGCCGGCAGTCGCCAAGCGTCGTCCGTCTGACGGGTCGGCAACAAAATCGGCGTTCCTTCGTGAAATGGCGGAAGCTGCAGGACGCGCCCGCAAGTACGTCGAAAACAACTTTGACTATGTGGGTGACAAGTTCCCCGAGGAAGCGCGCAAGATTCACTATGGCGAAACCGATCCGCGCGGCATTTATGGCGAAGCGACGGGCCGTGAGGTCAAAGAGCTCGTTGACGAAGGCGTCAGCGTTGCGCCGCTGCCAGATGCGAAATCGAAAGTTGAAAAAACGGACAGGCTGCAATCTTCGTCCGCAACCGAAAAGAAAATTGTAAACAGAACGTCGGCGGACAAAAAATTGAACTGAGTTTGATATGCCTGGTTATCGACAGCGGTAATGTGCGAACCGGGGAATAATGCTACTGCGGCCGTCGATTTAAACCTTACAATTCGCTCGGGCCCGACCTATGGATGTATTACGCGAGCGTCTCCTCGCTCTTCCGTTTTTTGAAAGCCTCGATACTGAAGCGCTCACTGATGTTGCTGCGTGCGGTTGTTGGCAGTCGCTAGCTGGTGGTTGGCCGCTGTTTCTCGCAGGCGATCCTTCAGATGCTTTGCATTTTGTTATTTCCGGCCGGTTGATCGTTGTTAAACCGGGGCATGAGGGCGACGAAGTTGTCGGATATGTGCGGGCTGGCGAGCCGGCTGGCGAAATGTCGATGCTGTCT
>JAJFFU010000034.1 GCA_021776465.1 Parvularculaceae bacterium | reverse complement strand
CAGGGAATTCGAAACCGCGCCGCGCACCAGATAGTCCGCCATTTGCTCGGCGATCTGGATTGCAACATTTTCCTGAGCCTCCCGCGTTGAGGCGCCGAGATGGGGCGTCGCCACGACTTTCGCGTGGCCAAACAACGGATGGTCGGTTGCCGGCTCTGTTTCATAAACATCGAGCGCAGCGCCGGCGATGTGTCCCTCTTCGAGAGCATCCTTCAGCGCTGCTTCATCGACGAGCCCGCCGCGTGCGCAATTGATGATAAAAGCGCCGGTTTTGAGTTTGCTGATATTCTCCCGGCTCAAAATATTCCGCGTCTGGTCAGTGAGCGGCGTATGCAGCGTCACGATATCAGCGCGCGACAACAGGCCTTCCAGATCGACCTTTTCTACCCCAAGTTCGACCGCCCGTTCCTCCGTCAGGAACGGATCGAACGCAACGACGCGCATTTTGAGGCCAATCGCGCGATCAGCGACGATTGACCCGATATTGCCGCACCCGATGACGCCCAGTGTTTTGCCGAAGACTTCCGCGCCCATGAACGCCGACTTTTCCCACTTTCCGAGATGGGTCGACTGGTTCGCCTGTGGAATTTGACGAACGAGCGCAAACATCATGGCGATGGCGTGCTCGGCCGTCGTAATGGCGTTGCCGTAGGGTGTATTCATGACGACAACGCCCGCCGCCGTTGCCGACGGGATATCTATATTGTCAACGCCAATGCCAGCGCGGCCAATGACTTTCAGGTTTTTCGCAGCGCCAATAATCTTTGCCGTCGCCTTGGTGGCTGAGCGCACGGCGAGCCCGTCATAGTCACCAATGACCGACAATAGTTTTTCCTTGTCTTTGCCAAGGCCGGGCTCGTAGTCGACGTCAACACCGCGCTCTTTGAATATATTGATGGCAGTTTCGCTGAGTTTATCGGAAATGAGGACTTTCGGCATTTTTGATGATCCGTATTGTGATGATTTTCAGAACTTACAGTGATTGGGCCTCAGGTTTCAGGGATAAGTTGGAGACATGTCGGCGGCCTGCTAATCCCGACAACCTAGTCCCTAATCCCTTGCTTTATCGAACGCCCAATTGAGCCACGGGCCGAGCGCTTCAATGTCGGTGGTTTCAACCGTAGCACCGCACCAGATGCGCAGGCCCGGCGGCGCGTCTCGGTATCCGGCAATGTCGTAAGCGACATTTTCCTTCTCCAGGCGTTTCGCCATGTTTTTCACGAAAGCGCGTTGCGCCGCATCGTCCAGTTTGGCGAATGCCGGATCGACAATGGAAAGACAAACGGACGTGTTCGAGCGTGTCGCGGGATCGCCTGCAAGGTGATCTATCCAACCGGTCTTAGCGACCCAGGCGCTGAGCGCTTCGGCGTTGGCGTCAGCACGTGCGTGCAGCGCATTGAGGCCGCCAAGGCTTTCGGCCCATGTCAATGCATCAATATAGTCTTCAACACAAAGCATGGATGGCGTATTGATCGTTGCGCCCTCGAAAATTCCTTCAATCAGTTTGCCGCCTTTTGTCAGCCTGAAGAGTTTTGGCAGCGGTCGCGGCGGCGTGTAGGTTTCGAGGCGTTCAACGGCGCGCGGGCTCAGGATTAAAACCCCGTGAGCGCCCTCGCCGCCCAGCACTTTCTGCCAAGAATAGGTGACAACATCGAGTTTCGACCAGTCGAGCGGCTGCGCGAATATTGCCGACGTGGCATCGCAGATGACGATCCCTTCGCGCGTATCGCTGATCCACTCAGCATTCGCCACGCGCACGCCGGACGTTGTCCCGTTCCATGTGAAAACAACATCATGGGCCGGGTCGACCGCTGAAAGATCGGCGATCTCGCCATAGGGCGCCGTCAAAACCCGCGCATCAAGCGCCAGTTGTTTCACCGCATCCGTGATCCATCCCTGCCCGAAACTTTCCCAGGCGAGCATATCAACAGGCCGCTCGCCGAGCATCGACCACATGGCCATTTCCACCGCGCCCGTATCGGAGGCCGGCACAATGGCGATGCGATAGTCGTCAGGAAGGCTCAAAATATCGCGCGTTCGGTCAATCGCCTCTTTAAGGCGCGCCTTGCCAACGCCGGAACGATGCGAACGTCCAAGCGTATCAGTTTGAAAATGTTGCGGAGACCATCCGGGGCGCTTGGCGCAGGGTCCGGACGAAAAATATTGCCGCGCAGGACGCGCGGTTGGCATAGAGGTCATGTTTTTACTCCCATCCTCTCAGATGAGTCGCGCCCCGTTGGGGAGGCGTGGCCCGCCGCGTACATCGCCCAGACCGGGTTAAGGGTCAATGAATAAATTTTCGCAGTGCAATAAGATTTTGTGACTTGCGCCGCCGCGCGCGCGCCCTTAGCGCCACAATTATGGCAGGGCCCACAAAAACCGAGACGGCGCCGCAACTCTACGACTGGCTGCTTTTTGCGGTCATTGTCGTTGTTGGCGGGTCTGCCTTCGCCATGATCCGCGGCGCGGTTGATACGGTTCCACCAGCGGTGGTCGCAGTCGGCCGATTATGGGTCGGGTCCGTCTTTTTATACGTTGTGATGCGCCGCGCCGGCAGACGCCTGCCGCCATTCTTCGTCGCGGGCGGTCAATTTCGCGTGCATGAAGAATGGCGCTGGATGATCGCCATTGGCGCCATCAGTTACATGATCCCCTTCCTGATTTTTCCCTGGGCGCAGCAATTTATCGAAAGCGGTCTGGCTGGCATCTACATGGCGTTCATGCCCATCTGGACTGTGGCGCTGGCGTTCCTGTTCGCTGGCGAGCGCTTGAATGCGCGCAAGATTTTTGGCTTTGCGCTCGGGTTTGTCGGCGTCATCGTTTTGATCGGCCCGGGGGTTATTGGCGAAGCGATGACCACAAGCATCGTCGCACAGTTCGCATTGTTATTCGCAACGCTGGGCTACGCTGCGGGCGCCGTCGTGACGCGCCGCGCTCCGCATATTAAACCCCGAATATTCGCGGCCGGTACATTAATCGCATCATCGGTCATCACGACGCCGGCTTTGTTATTCGCAGAATGGAACATTAGCGATTGGTCTGTCGCCAGCGTCGCTAACATTGTTGGATTAGGACTTGGGCCGACCGGCTTTGGCGGTCTTTTGTTGATCGTCCTCATCCAGCGCACAGGCGCGGGCTTCATGGCGCTGGCCAATTATCTGACACCGCTCTGGGCTGTCGCCGTCGGCGCCGCCATCTTTGGCGAACGCATAGGCCTCAACGCATTCGTGGCGCTCGTCATTATTCTCGGCGGCGTCGCCATCAGCCAATCGGGTCGAAAGTCAGGCGCCGGCCCGGTGATCGCCCAAGATATGGGCGAGGACGCCATCGCCGCGGAAAAACGCGACGGCCCTTAAATCGTTATCTCGCCATTTTGAACCGGCGCCGCTGCGCCGCCAATTCGAACAGATGTCACCGCGCCGCCGACGGTTTCGACGCGCGCATGGATGCGGCTCGGCCGGCCCATCTCATAGCCCTGTTCAATCACCCAACGATGTTCCCCATCTTTCAGGCTTTCGCTGAGCGCTATCTGTCCCGGCAGCGCCGCCGCTGCCGAGCCGGTTGCCGGGTCTTCGACAATGCCGGCGTTGGGGGCGAACATTCGGGCGTGATAGGTCGCATCGGACGCAACTCCGCCCTCCGCATAAAGAAGGACGCCGACAATGTTGTCGAGCCCGAGCGCATCAAACGCAGCACTATTCACATTTGCTGTGGCAACATCCTCGAGCGATGCGGGTGCGTAAATGTAGTCGACACCGGCGCCGCAGCGCCGCGGTTTGTGTGCGCTGCGATCTATGGCGCCGCTTGGCAACGACAACGCCGCTTCAATAAGCTCGGGGGCCGGCGCCGCGCCGGTTTCGCACGGCAGGTTCGGGTTCAAGAACTCCGAATACCAGTCGTCGCCTTTGCGTTCTACCTGAACGTGAAAGAGCCCCGCTTCCAATTCCAGCGCAAGGGCGCCTTGCAAACCACGCGAGCGCGCGATCGCAATTGCGGTGCCGACGGTCGGATGGCCGGCGAAAGGCATTTCATAACCGAGCGTAAAAATACGAATGCGTGCTGTATTACCGGGATCGGCAGGCGGCAGGATAAACGTCGTCTCGGACAGGTTAAACTCGCGCGTGATTTTCTGCATGTCGTCTGTCGATAACCCGCGCCCATCCATGATAACGGCCAGCGGATTGCCGGCAAAAACGCTGTCGGTGAAGACATCCCATGTTTCAAAGGCGTAAGTAGTCATCGGCGTATTCCTTCGTTCAGGAGCAAAAACATATCTATTCTCATTGCCAAAGCGGCAACCGAGAAATTTTCCATTCTCAATTAGCGCGCCTATCGCCTGGTTGGCGAAACGGTGTGTGCGTGATTAAGCGGGCCATGGCCGGCGCCAAATCCCGGCGCCGTTGCGATCGCCACGTGAACATACCGAATAGCGGCGGCGACGGCATCGGCGCGCGACTGCCCCTGCGCCAAACCGGCGGCAATGGCGCTCGCCAATGTGCATCCCGTCCCATGGGTCGACGTCGTTTCTATTCGCCTGTTTTCAAACCAGAGCGGGCCTTCTTCGCGCACCAGAACGTCAAACGATTTCTCACCCTGCAAATGCCCACCCTTAATGAGGGCCGCCTCGGCGCCCGCCCTGCGCAATGCATCACCGGCGACAATCATGGCCTCACGATTTTTCACAGAAACGCCCGTCAGCGCTTCCGCCTCATCCGTGTTCGGCGTGACAATTGCGGCGAGAGGGATGAGTTTCGCGAGGATAGCCGTAGCAACACCGTCGCCAGCCAAAGCGTCGCCGCTTGTGGCCACCAGCACCGGATCAAGAATAATCGGGACATCGCCTGCGATCGGCGGCAACGCCTCAGCGACCAGGTCAACAACACCGACAGACCCAAGCATCCCGATCTTGATAGCGTCAGCGCCGATATCGTCGAGGACAGCTTTAATCTGCGCTTGGATAATGTCGAGATCGACGGGATGAACAGCACTAACGCCGGTCGTATTTTGCACGGTCAACGCCGTGATTGCCGTCGCAGCGTATCCGCCGAGCGCTGTAACCGTTTTTATATCAGCCTGAATACCGGCGCCGCCGGATGGATCTGAACCTGCAATAATGAGAACACGGCCTTGCATGGGCCGGTACTATCAGAACGAGCCGGTTTTTCGAAGGGTTGTTTCGCCCGCGCTAATTGGCGCACCGTCGTGATTGACCAGACTGACCCGCGCCGGGGCGCCTGTCGCCCGCTCAACGATCTCCGCGCCCGGCGTTCCATCCAGGCAATGTTTCTCACCCCATTGCATCAATGCAATCATCGGCAAAGCGAGATCGACGCCCTTTCGCGTCAACACATATTGGTAACGCGTGCGTTGGCCCGGCTCCTTATAAGCCCGCCGTGTCAGAACCCCTTCGTCAACCAGACGCTTCAATCGCCCGGAAAGAATGGTGCGCGGACAACCAATATCGTTCTGGATCGCATCGAAACGCGTCACGCCGAACAACGCTTCGCGCAAGATCAACATCGTCCAGCGATCGCCAATTAGGTCGGCAGCGCGCGCCAATCCGCATGCATCGGGATCAACCGGTCCCTCATCGAAGGCGTTTGCGTGAAGGTTATTTTCTCGCGAAACAGTATCTGCATAAACCATAGTTTCCTATTTACGCTGATTTTGCGCGCATCCGCAAATTTTCGCTCACGCCTTCGTGTCGCCGATCATGAATTGGGCGGCATTTGGGCGTCATTCGGCGCCATTCTCGCCGCAATACACGGCTATCTCATTGATCATGCAAACCCGGCTGGGACAAAACGGAGAATCGCAAATGAAAACACTGTTGAAGAACGCCTTTATCGCCGGCATGTTTGCCTTTGGAGCGCTAGGTGTAACCGCTGCAAACGCGGATCAACGCCACAACAAACCGGCATTCTGCGATCTCGACCACGATCATCGCAGCCACCAAGCGAACTACTATGATCATTATTCTCATGATCGGTATTTCCGCGCGGGACCATATCGTAATTCCGGCGTCAGCTTTTCGATTACATTCGGTGACGATCGCTACGACAGCTCCGACCGTCGCGGTCGATATAACGGACGCCGTAACGGCTATCGCGGAGACACGGCCCGCACTGTGAAGCGGCAATCATTCGACACGCGGTATCGCGCCCGAATTGTACTGACCGAAGAAGTTGTACGCACACGCCGCGGTACGCAACTCGTTTGCAACGTGACCGCTCAAGGGCAACAAGCGCGATATGTTGCAAAACAGCGCATGCGGCGCATAGCCAGAAATAACTGTTCGCGCCGCGCACGGGTAAACGTTTACTCCTGACGCCTCGCGAAACACTGCGGAAAGCCGCCGGCATGCGTAATTTGCCGGCGGCTTTTTTCATTTTCCGCCGGGAATACGGTCACGCGGTTGGGACTCGATGCCATTATATAAATTCTTGTCAGTTCGTTCCATATTCCGCGACGAACCTTGAAGGACGCTCAGCGATGGGCGCCCTTTTTAAACGGCCTTTTCGACTGCCGCGCAGATATCGGCGACGACCGCTTTAACGATATCGCCGTTCTCGCCTTCACCCATAACGCGGATCAACGGCTCTGTGCCGGATTTGCGAATAACAAGGCGGCCTTTATTGGCGAGTTTTGCTTCCCCTGCTTTGATGGCAGCCTTCACACCGTCATCATTTAAAGGATCGCCTTTCTTGAACCGGACATTTTGCAGTAATTGCGGAAAAGGGTCGAACTTGCGGCAAACGTCGGAAATTTTGCGGCCTTCGCCAGCAACAACGGACAACACCTGCAATGCCGTCACTAGCCCGTCACCGGTCGTTGCATAATCGCTCAAGATCACATGGCCCGACGGCTCGCCACCAACATTCATGCCCGAGTTACGCATTTCCTCAACCACATATCGGTCACCAACGGCGGTGCGTTTCAAATTCAGCCCTTCGCCTTTAAGGTATTTTTCAAGGCCCAGATTGGCCATCACCGTGGAAACAACCCCGCCGCCTTTCAACGCGCCGTTCGCTTTCCAGGACGTGCCGATCAATGCCAGGATCTGATCGCCATCGATCATCCGGCCTTTTTCATCGCAAACGATAACGCGGTCCGCATCACCGTCGAGCGCGATACCGATATCGGCGCGATATTCTATGACAGCATCTTGCAGGTTTTTCGTCGCCGTCGATCCCACATCGCGATTGATATTAAAGCCGTTTGGTTCGATACCGATCGCTTTAACTTCAGCGCCAAGTTCCCAAAGAACCGTCGGCGCAACTTTATAGCCGGCGCCATTGGCGCAATCGATCACGATGCGAATACCGTCAAGCGAAATCCGGCGCGGAAACGCCGCCTTCGCAAATTCGATGTAACGCGCACCAGCATCATCGACACGCTTTACGCGGCCAAGATCGCTTGCAGCAGCAAGGCCCGCTTCAGGGCCATCTTTCAGTAATCGCTCAATCTCAAGCTCGGTTTCGTCGGACAGTTTGTAGCCATCGGGTCCGAAAAATTTAACGCCGTTATCATGATAGGGATTATGCGATGCGGAGATCATGACGCCGAGATCGGCGCGCAAGGATCGGGTCAACATCGCCATCGCAGGCGTCGGCAACGGCCCAAGGAGAAACACGTCCATGCCGGAAGCGGCGAACCCGGCCGTCAGCGCCGGCTCAATCATGTAACCGGACAGGCGCGTGTCCTTGCCAATCACCACGCGGTGGCGATGGGCGCCGTTTTTGAAAACGCGCCCAACCGCCATGCCGAGGCGCAGGATATTGTCGGGCGTCATGGCGCCGGCATTCGCAAGACCGCGCACGCCGTCAGTACCGAATATTTCCCGCTTTCCCGTCATTTGATCGTCGCCGCGCATATCGTTGAAAGTACTCCTGAACCCGGATTTCTGCAAAAATAGCAAAACCTTGTCCGGAAACCCTTAACGCGCGCGGTCCGGACTTTCTATGGCCTGCGCAATTTTTAACGCCTGTCGCGTCTCGGCGACATCATGGACCCTGAAAACACTTGCGCCGCGGGCGTATCCGGCGAGAACAGCGGCGATCGACCCACCAAGCCGGTCCGCCGCCGGCCCCGGACGATCAAGCGAAGCAATGAACCGCTTGCGTGAAGCCCCCAGCAGGATCGGTACGTCGAGCGCCTGAAAACGGTCCAACCCCGCCAACAATGCCAGATTGTGCGCCAGCGTTTTGCCAAACCCAATGCCGGGATCGGCAATAATCTTTGCACGATCTATCCCCGCCGCAATGGACAGCTCAACCCTTCCCGCCAGATAAGCCAGCACCTCCATAACAACGTCTTCATAGTGAGGGTCGTCTTGCATGACCTGCGGATCACCCTGTGCATGCATCAGCACGACTTCACAGCCAAGTGCGGCGGCGGTTTCAATGCTCGCCTCATCATAAGACAACGCGCTGACGTCGTTCCAGATCGACGCACCGGCCTTAATAGCAGCGCGCGCCGTCGCCGCGTTGCGCGTATCAATAGAAATCTTTGTGTCCGCGCCGACCGCTAGCGCCTCGATGACTGGGATCACACGGTCCAGTTCCTCGCTTTCCGACACCGGCTCTGCGCCGGGGCGAGTAGACTCGCCGCCAATGTCGAGAATATCGGCGCCCTCCTCCACCAGTTTCATGGCCTGGGCGATTGCGTCCTGTGACGAAAGGAATCGCCCGCCATCGGAGAATGAATCGGGCGTGACATTAACTATGCCCATAATCGAAAACGCACCGTTTAATGTCATTGCGTCAACGCTCGCCCTTCTGCTCGCCGTCAGTCTTAGTTACGTAACGGCTTGGCGCAAGCCGCGGACAATCCAGCCGAATTGCCCTATATGTATCACATGGAACGAGCCACCTCCCAGGAATTCAGGACGGAAACCGCCGCTCACCGGTTGGGGCAGTATTGCGCCTGGGACATAACAGATCATGTGGCCATCGACCTTCTGTGGATCAGCAAGGCCCACGCTGAAAACCCGACAGCTCACCGTGTTCTGCCCCATGGTGAGCCGAGTATTGCCATTCGCCGAAAGCGCGACAGCAAGGGCGACATTATAGCGATCGATCTGACAATTTGCGGCCCTTACCGCCAGCCGTCTTTTTATGACCCCGAACCAGGCGAAGAGTTGATCGCCATCCGTCTTAAACCGGAAACAGCAGCAGCGTATTTCGCCGTTTCGCCCGCTGACTTTTTTGATCAACCGCCAATGGCCGCGCCTCGTGAAGTTTACAACGCTTGCTCTTCTAGTTTGCAGCGCGCCGAAAAATCGACCCCTGACGATATACTGCGTACACTTATTAACGATCTAAGCCGGTTGGAAAGTCGAACCGAGGCGCAAACTCCTAGTGAGGCGCTGGCGGCGGCGCTACTGCGCCAGTCACGCGGCCGATTAAGCACAAAGGCGCTCGCAACGATGACCGGCGTCAGTGAACGACATTTGCGCCGCCTCTTTCGCGACAGTTTCGGCGCAACGCCAAAAAGTTATGCCCGCCAACTCCGCCTTACAGAAGCCGCACAGGCGGCAGAACGAACCGCCCGACCGAATTGGGCGCACATCGCCGCGGCAACCGGGTTTCATGATCAGTCCCATATGATCAACGAGTTTCAGGCATCGCTCGCCATGACGCCGCAAGCCCTGCATCGCGAACGCCGCGCCTTGCTCGACAACAACTGAATGTCCGCTTTTTCCAATACACGCCACGGCGACAGGCATTAAACTCGCCGAAAAGTCGTTTTCCACTTTCAGGAGTAGTCGATGAAATTAATCGTTCTGGCGCTCGCCGTCGCCGCGCGCGCCGCCACCGCCCACGCTCAGGACATCAACGGACCGGAGAGCGTCTCGTTTGAAGGCGCGGAATGGCGCATCCGCGCCCGGGAAGTGGTTGTTGAGGAGCATTTAGGGCGTGAAGCCCTGAAACTCTCCGGTGGCCGGATCTGGCGAGACGATGCGCAATTCGCCGACGGCGTCATCGAGTTTGATGTTGCGTTCGAGGAGCGCACCGGATTTATCGGCCCCTTGTGGCGCGCCGAAAGCGACGAACGGTTCGAAGATATATATTTTCGCTCTCATTTGTCCGACAAGCCAGACGCCGTTCAATACACGCCGGTAGAGAACGGGCTCTCCGCGTGGCAGATTTTCTCCAACGCCAACGCAACAGCCGCGATCTCGCTTGAATTTGAAAAATGGAACCGTGTGAAAGTCGTCGTTCAAGGCGACGAAGCTGATTTCTATTTTAATTCCGAAACGCCTCAACTTCACATCCCGGATCTCAAGACAGATATTCCAAGCGGCTATGCGGGCTTTCGCGTAAGCGGTCAGGGTGGCGCCTTCGCCCATTTTTCGAACATCACTTTTCGCCCGTTGCAGCCCGGTGAGGGCATCATTGGCGAGGCAAAGGAAACGCAATCTCTTCCAGACGGATTGATTAACGCATGGACCGTCTCCGAACCATTCGCCGAGGCAGCGGTCGCTGATGCTTTGGCCCTTGAGCAAGACGCCGGCCGCAATCTCGATTGGCGATCCCTCGCCGTTGAAACAAATGGAATCGCCAACCTCGCAAAGCTCAACGGCGTGAGCGAGAACGCCGACACCGTCTTTGTCAAGCTCAACATCAAGTCTGAAAAAAATCAGATGAAGGAACTGCGTTTTGGATATTCAGATCGCGTTCGCATCTATCTGAACGGCAAGCGCGTTTATTTCGGCAATGCGGGATGGCGGGTCCGGGACTATCGTTTTCTCGGCACCGTCGGCTTCTTCGACAGCGCCGGTCTGGATCTGAAAAAGGGCGACAACGAGTTGCTTGTCGCTGTCTCCGAGACATTTGGCGGTTGGGCCTGGGCCGGCGTCATGGCGGACCAGTCGGGCGTCAGTCTTTCGCCATAAGCGCCGTTCGCGTGCGCATGCCACTGCGATACCGCTATTTTATTCGCCCGCGGCGGCTTCCTGTTCCGCTAGTGCAGCTTCAAATGCGTTTCGCTTTTCGACAATATATTTC
Source organism: Parvularculaceae bacterium (assembly GCA_021776465.1). GTDB lineage: Bacteria > Pseudomonadota > Alphaproteobacteria > Caulobacterales > Parvularculaceae > Hyphococcus. The sequence goes on along the minus strand of JAJFFU010000034.1, from coordinate 2,908 downwards.
TGAAAGACGCCGCGGTTTATGAATGCCCGGCGTTCGCCCGCAAGTTGGCGCGCCCGCGCCTCTTTCAGACCAAAGGCTTCCGGATGATTGGCGAGAAATATATCCGGGGTCCAGTCGACCGTTTTTTCAAAAGTGTGACGATAGTCGTCAACAATCCCGTCATATTGCGGCGGGCCTTGTTCCGAAATGACGAGGCGGTTGGCTGAAACGGTGGCGCTACAGAAAATCAGCACCTCCAGGTGTTCACTCTCATCGTCAATGAACAAGCGAAAGGATGTACACCCACCGGAATGGCCGGGCGTCAGTTCTGCTTTTAAAAACGGCTTCCCTGGTTTGTCACCGGTTAGCGAAACAATGGCGCCGTTAAATCCCGGATCGCTTTCGCGCATGACGTGATCGACTTTTACCGGAGGCGCGGCGAATTCCGCTTTGTCCTCGTGGCCGAGATAAAAACCGCCTTCCAGCGCCGAGACGTCACCTTCACTCGCCCAGAGTTCAGCGCCAGATGCTTCTTTCAATGCTGCAAGGCCGCCCGAATGATCAAAATGCGCATGCGTATTGAAAAGGTATTTGACGTCCTTGATGTCAAAACCCAGCGCGGCGATGTTATTTATGATGTTCTGTTCGTGTCCTGCGAGCCCGCCATCAATGAGCACATGCCCGCCCTCACCAGTGATGAGATAAACAGCGAGCCCTTCTGTGCCCACGTAGTAGAGATTGCCGATAATATTGAAGGGTTCGGTTGGCGCAGCCCAATGGGGTTGGCTTTTGGCCCAGTCGAAGCGCGGCGCGGCGTCCTGCGCCAGCAAGGGCGACGTGGCAAAGAGTACTAAAGCGATGAGTGTTGTGCACATGAAAAAAGCCTTCCCGATTCGAGAAGGCTTTTAACACATCAATCGTTTCAAAAAAGTGGCGCTTTAAGCCGGACTTGGCTCCATACCGCCGGTATCGTCGTCTTTTTTGTCCTTACCGGTCGGCGCGCCAGCGCTCGGCACCGAAGATGGCGGGGTATGATCAGTCGTGTCCGACGGGTCTTCACGGACGATCTGGCCGCCTTTGAGGAGTGTGTCGATCTCGTCGCCCGTCAGCGTTTCGTATTCGAGAAGCGCTTTTGCAATGTTTTCCCAGTCATCATTGCGGGTCGTTAGAATTTCGCGCGCTTTTTCATAACCGTCCGTAACGAAGCGCCTGATCTCGTCCTCGATCGTTTTCGCCGTATCGCCGGAAATTGATTTTGATCGTGCGATGCTCTGCCCCAGGAATACTTCGCCTTCATCTTCGGCATAGGCAATCGGTCCGAGTTTTTCTGACAGGCCGTATTGCGTAACCATCGCGCGCGCGATCTTCGTTGCGTGCTCGATATCCGACGACGCGCCGGAAGTTACTTTTTCACGCCCAAACTTCAATTCCTCTGCAACGCGCCCGCCCATAGCCATCGCGATGCGCGCTTTCATCTGTTCCAGCGTAAAGGAAAGTTTGTCGCGTTCCGGCAGGTACTGAACCATACCCAGCGCACGACCGCGCGGTATGATAGTCGCCTTGTGCACGGGATCGGAGCCGGGCATCGAAAGACCAACGATTGCATGACCGGCTTCGTGATAAGCTGTGAGCGTCTTTTCTTCTTCTGTCATCACCATGGAACGGCGCTCGGCGCCCATGAGGACTTTATCTTTGGCGTCGTCAAATTCCTTCGCCGTGACAAAACGTTTGCCGCGACGCGCAGCGAGCAGCGCCGATTCGTTTACGAGGTTGGCAAGGTCGGCGCCGGAGAAACCCGGCGTACCGCGTGCGACTGTACGGATGTTAACATCCGGCGCCAGCGGCACTTTTTTAACGTGCACCTGCAATATTTTTTCGCGACCAACAACGTCCGGGTTCGGAACAACGACCTGCCGATCGAAGCGACCGGGGCGCAATAGCGCCGGATCAAGCACATCCGGCCGGTTGGTTGCGGCGATCAGGATGATGCCTTCATTGGACTCAAACCCGTCCATTTCGACAAGAAGCTGGTTGAGCGTTTGTTCGCGTTCGTCGTTGCCGCCGCCAAGGCCGGCCCCGCGATGACGCCCGACCGCATCGATCTCGTCGATAAAGATGATGCAGGGCGCATTTTTCTTGGCCTGTTCAAACATGTCGCGGACGCGGCTGGCGCCGACGCCAACGAACATTTCGACGAAGTCCGAGCCTGAAATTGTGAAGAACGGCACATTCGCTTCGCCGGCGATGGCGCGCGCGAGCAATGTTTTACCGGTGCCCGGCGGTCCGATGAGCAATGCGCCTTTCGGAATTTTACCGCCAAGGCGCTGAAATTTCATTGGGTCTTTGAGGTATTCGACAATCTCTTCGAGTTCTTCTTTCGCCTCGTCGATGCCAGCGACGTCGTCAAACGTCACACGACCCTGTCGCTCCGTCAGAAGTTTTGCGCGCGACTTGCCAAAGCCCATGGCTTTGCCGCCGGCGCCCTGCATCTGGCGCATAACAAAAAAGAACAGGGCGAGAAAAATCAGGAGCGGAAGAATATTGAACAACAACGACAGCAGCAGCGGCAATTCTTCTTCTTTTTCGATTGTCGTCGTAACACCTGACGCATTCAGCCGATCGGCAATCGCTGCCTGGCCGCTTTCGGTAATCGTCGTGACGAATTCAGCGCCGCCGGCAAGCGTGCCGGAAACCTGCGTCTTGGAAACCTCCGCCGAAGCGACATTGCCATTTTCGAGGCTTTTAACGAATTCGGTATAGGTCAGTTCCTGCACGTTGCTTTGTGTCGCCGGCGAGGAAAAGAGCTGTAGCGCCACCAGGAAAACGACGACCACCAGGCCCCAAATCAACAAATTTCGTCCGTTCATTATTTTATCCGTCCTCGCGTTTCGTCGCCCGCGCCAAAAGGCGCAAATGGTGCGTTGGGCAC
>JAJFFU010000033.1 GCA_021776465.1 Parvularculaceae bacterium | reverse complement strand
AGCTGCAGCGCGCATCATGGCTGGCAAGGCGATGAACGCCGGACAGATTTGTCTGGCGCCGGATTATGTGATGTCGCCGGAAGACAAGGTCGGAGATTTTGTCGATGCGTCGCGCAACGCCGTTTCGACAATGTTCCCCGGCGGCCTTAAAGATAATGACGACTACACTTCGATCGTTAACCAGCGCCATTACGATCGCCTGCAAGGCTATCTCGATGACGCGAAAGCCAAGGGTGCGGAGATCGTCGAGCTCAATCCAAAGTCGGAGGATTTTTCACAGCAACCGCATCGGAAAATGGCGCCGACGATTGTGCTCAACACCAGCGACGATATGGACGTCATGCAGGACGAAATCTTTGGGCCGATCTTGCCCGTGAAGCCCTATCGCTCGATCGACGACGCCATCGCTTATGTGAACAAAAATGACCGCCCCTTGGGGCTTTACTATTTTGGCTCGGATCGGGCGGAAGAAGAGAAGGTCGTGTCATCAACAACGTCTGGCGGTGTTACGATCAATGATGTGATCTTCCACAACGCGCAGGAGGATTTGCCCTTTGGCGGCGTTGGACCTTCGGGAATGGGCGCATATCACGGTCGCGACGGCTTTCTGGAATTCAGCCACAAAAAGGCGGTGTACCGCCAGACCGGAAGCGAGCTCATCAAGATTTTGCGGCCGCCCTATGGTGATACATTCCGTAAGCAGATGGACGGGCGTATCAAGTAGTCGGCGTTCGCGCCAAACTTCCGCCGGCCAGTTTTCCGCCCGCCAGTCGGTACAATGTAAAAACGCCGAATGCCGTTATCGGCCACAATAGTGCTGGCGTCATCGGGGAACCGCCGATAAACGGAATGATCGGCGCAAACCAGAGCGCCGCAAGCGCATATGCGTGTGTGGATTTCAGCGCCGGCAATTGCGTTGCTGCGATAAGGACCGCCGCGTTGTAGATGAAGAAATCATAGACAAAGAGGTAAGGGCAGATCAGCGCGCTTGCCGCCAGCGTGTAAGCCACAAGAAGCGGCCGAGATGCGCGCTTGGCGATCAAAAACAGACCGGCAATGGCGAGCGCGATGAGCGGGGCGTAAATCGCCCAGGCCGGCGGGGCCGCGATGCCGATCGCCTTGATTGCGTCAGACAGCGTAATTCGACCGGGATGTCCGCCCGACTGGTAATAAGCGGCATGAACGCCGCTCAGGAGTGACTCAAAAAAGTCGCGCCACATGTCGACGCCGAAAACCGCGGTGGAAACGACAATCATCAAGACGCTGAACAATGCCGCTGCGGTGATCGCTTTCCAGGCGCGAATGGCGATCAGGAACGGGATAACGAGAATTCCGTATTGCGGCTTCAGCGTTAAAAGGGCGAAACAAGCGCCAGCCACGATGGGGCGCTTGTCAGCGAGCAACATGCCGGCCGTCAGCAGCAATGCGAAAAATGCACTGACTTGCCCAACGAACAACGTAGCGAATGCTGCGGGGCTAATCGCGGTGAAAACGCCCCAGAAATTCGTTTCGGTGGCTAACCTGCCGATGCCGAAGGCGCAAACAATCGTCGCAAAGACCCAAAGTGACTTGGCGAGCCCATATGAGGCGAGCCCGAATGGCGCAAGAATGAAAAGCATCGGCGGCGGGTATAGCCAAAGCAGCGTGGTTTCCGCGCCGATCGCTGCCTGAAAGACGCTTGGGTCGTAGAGGTTTCCGGCGCCGCCCTCGAGCGCGAATGTCGCCGCGCCGAAAAACGCCGCGTAATCTTGCTGTGCGGCGTCCGCGCCGAGTGCGCTGGGGAGAAAAAGACGTGCGAAATGAATGCCCATAAAAACAAGCAGCAGCGACGACGCCAGCAAAACGGCGCGCAACCGTTTGTCGGAAATAGCGTTCTGACCTTTGATGAATTTTCCGATAGTTTTGTGAATCAAGGGTCGTCTCACCTGTTTATACTGTTAGAATCGCTGAGAATTGCGCTTTAGCCGCGATTGAATAGCGATTCTCGTGTGCAATCCTTTACGGGACGTTGCGGTGCGAATTGAAAGAGTTTCGGGGGAAGCTATGATTGACGATTGGCGTATATTTACGGTGATTGGCGCGTCGGCAGCGCTTGTCGGCTGCGGTGCAGAGCCCGCGCCAACTGTTGTCGCAGCCAAGCCCGAAACGGCGCAGGAGCGGGTCGCCCTGAAACGGGCGCGAATGGCCGATCCTGATCGCGGGCGGTCCCTTTTTGTCGATAAAGGCTGCGTCATCTGCCATTCCGTAAACGGCGCGGGCGGCAAGGCCGCGCCGGCGCTTGATGCGCCATTTGGTGCGCCGGCCGCTGATCGGCTCGATTTTGCCGCCCGCATGTGGCGCGGGGCGCCGGCAATGATTGAGCTGCAATCGGTTGAGCTTGGCTATACGATTGACCTCAGCGCTGACGAAATCGGTGATCTGGCCGCTTTTGCAGCGGACCGGCAGGCGCAAAAAGCGCTAACGCCGGATTCTTTGTCCGAATCAGTGCGGGCCGGGCTGCTCGACCAGCGGTTCTGGGAAATGGAAGACTGGGAAGACTTTCTTCGCGCTGGCCGGGAAGGCTACTCGGCGGCTGAAGACGGGGTCGAATTCGAGGAGCTTCCGGTCGATCCCGACTGACCCTGCCTGTATCCCGTAAACACTGCCTTTTTTCGCCCGGCGCGACGCTGAATCGCGTTGCCTTTGCCGGCGCAGCTTCCTAGGGTCCGCGCGAATTTCACGAGTAGCGGCAAGCCCTTGCTGCTAAGAGGAGTTACCCAGTGGCAAGTGCGGATTTTCTGCTCGATTGGCTGCCGATCATCGTTTTCCTTGGGATTGCGATTTTCTTCGCAGTTGCCTTCCTGGTGCTTCCAATGATCATTGCGCCTTCGGATCCGGACCCGGAAAAAGTTTCCACTTATGAATGCGGCTTCAATGCCTTCGATGATGCGCGGATGAAGTTTGACGTGCAGTTTTACATTGTCGCTATCCTCTTCATCATCGTCGATCTCGACGTGGCATTTCTCTTCCCTTGGGCTGTCATGCTGTTCAATCCGGAACTCGGGCAGGATCGCGGTTTCCAGATATTCGCCTTCTGGTCGATGTTCGTTTTTCTCGCCGTTTTTGCGATCGGCTTCCTTTATGAATGGAAGAAAGGAGCGCTCGAATGGCGGTAGATCAATCGAAGCTCGCTTACGGAACGGCTGCGCGCGTTGGAGCGGAGGGGTACAACCCTGACGCCAAAGACCCGTTCTTTGGTGAGCTTTCCGACGAGCTTGCTGATCGCGGGTTTTTCACTGCGCCGGCCGATGCGCTGATCAACTGGGCCCGCACCGGCTCGCTCATGTGGATGACCTTCGGGCTCGCCTGTTGCGCCGTTGAGATGATGCAGGCGTCGATGCCGCGCTATGACCTTGAGCGGTTCGGCTTTGCCCCGCGCGCGTCCCCGCGCCAGTCCGATGTGATGATCGTTGCGGGCACGCTGACCAACAAAATGGCGCCGGCGCTGCGCAAGGTTTTCGACCAAATGCCGAATCCGCGCTACGTTATCTCCATGGGCTCCTGCGCAAATGGCGGCGGCTATTATCATTATTCCTATGCGGTGGTGCGCGGCTGCGACCGGATCGTGCCGGTGGACATTTACGTGCCGGGCTGTCCACCAACGGCAGAAGCGCTCGTCTACGGTGTGTTGCAATTGCAGAAAAAGATCCGCCGTGAAGGGTCGATCATCAGGTAACGAAAATGTCTGAAGAACTTAGCGAACTCGGCGAACATATCGCCGCCGCCATCGACAGCGACGTTCACAGCTGGTCCGTTGACCATGGCGAGTTGAATGTAACCGCGCGCGCTGATCGCATCGTTCAAGTGCTGTCGTTTTTGCGCGATGAACCGCTTTGCCGTTTTTCCGTGCTCATTGATCTTTGCGGCGTTGATTATCCGGCGCGCGCAAAACGCTTCGACGTCGTTTATCACCTCCTGTCGTTGCACAACAATATGCGTATCCGTGTCAAAGTTGCGATCGCGGACGAGAAGACCATTCCAACCGTCACGGGTGTTTACCCGGCGGCGGACTGGTTCGAACGCGAGGCGTTCGACATGTACGGGATTGTTTTTTCCGGACATCCGGATTTGCGTCGCATCCTGACGGACTACAATTTCGAAGGCTATCCGCTGCGCAAGGACTTCCCGCTCACGGGCCATGTTGAGGTTCGCTACGACGACGAACAAAAACGCGTCGTCTATGAGCCAGTCAGCCTCGTTCAGGAATATCGTAATTTCGATTACCTCTCGCCATGGGAAGGCGCACAATATGTGTTGCCCGGCGATGAAAAGGCGGAGGAGAAGGGCAATGGCTGAAAAAAACGGACAATGCCTTTGTGGCGCCGTGAAGTTTAAGGCCACACCGAAAAAGGACGAAATGGGCGTCTGTCATTGCGCGATGTGCCGTCGCTGGACGGGCGGTGTGTTCATGGCCGTTACATGCGAGCGTGTCGATATTGAAAATGACGAGCAGTTCGGTGTGTACACGTCCTCTGATTATGGCGAACGTTGTTTCTGCAAAAAATGCGGATCAACGCTTTTCTGGCGCATGCGCGACGGCTCGCATAATGCGGTGTCGGTTCAGGCGTTTGAGGCGCCGGAGAGTTTCGCGTTCATCAGCGAAATTTTCATCGACGAAAAGCCGTCATCTTATAAGTTTGCAAACGACACACAGAAAATGACCGGTCCGGAAGTCTTCGCATTATTTTCCGGCGGGCAGGGCGAATAAAGTGGCTGATGATCATCGCGTTATAGAAGACTCAGCGTCCGATAAATCATCGGAACGTCCGTTCACGATCAATTTCGGCCCGCAACATCCGGCGGCCCATGGCGTGTTGCGGTTGGTGCTCGAACTTGACGGCGAAGTCGTCGAGCGCGTTGACCCGCATATCGGGCTCTTGCATCGCGGCACCGAAAAACTGATTGAACACAAAACCTACCTGCAAGCGATTCCGTATTTCGACCGCCTCGATTACGTCGCGCCGATGAACCAGGAACACGCCTTTTGCCTTGCCGCGGAGAAACTTCTTGAGATCGAAGTTCCCAAACGCGCGCAGCATATCCGCGTATTATATTCCGAAGTTGGACGCATTCTTTCACATCTCCTGAATGTCACGACGCAGGCGATGGATGTCGGCGCGCTGACGCCGCCGCTTTGGGGCTTCGAAGAGCGCGAAAAGCTGATGGTGTTCTATGAGCGCGCCAGCGGCAGTCGCATGCATGCGGCTTATTTCCGCGTTGGCGGCGTGCATCAGGATCTGCCGCCGGAACTGATCAACGATCTTGATGCATGGTGCGATCAGTTTCCTGAAAAGCTCGACGACATTGAAACACTGATCACCAATAACCGCATCTTCAAACAGCGCAATGTCGATATCGGCGTCGTTAGCGCTGAAGAAGCGCTCGCCTGGGGGTTCTCCGGCGTGATGGTGCGCGGCTCCGGCATGGCGTGGGATTTGCGCCGCGCGCAGCCGTATGAGTCTTATGCCGAATATGATTTCAAAGTGCCGGTGGGCAAAAACGGCGATTGTTATGATCGCTACATCATTCGCGTTGAAGAGATGCGTCAGTCGATCCTGATCATGAAGCAAGCGATCGCGAAACTGCGTGAAACGCCTGGTCCCGTGATGACGGCTGACGGCAAAGTCGCGCCGCCCAAGCGTGAGAAGATGAAAGGGAACATGGAATCCCTTATTCATCACTTTAAGCTCTATACGGAAGGCTTTCACGTGCCGAAAGGCGAAGTCTACACAGCCGTCGAAGCGCCGAAGGGTGAGTTTGGCGTCTATCTCGTCTCGGACGGCACGAACAAGCCCTATCGCTGTAAAATCCGCGCACCGGGCTTTCCGCATTTGCAGGCTATGGACTGGATGAACCGCGGGCACATGCTCGCGGATGTTTCAGCGATCATCGGCTCGCTTGACGTCGTGTTTGGCGAGATTGATCGGTAAATATTTTCATCAACTGAGTTGCGCAGATAGCAGTGGCGCCGCTTCCGGTGCCACGCCCCCAATGCTATTGCCCACCCATGACCCGTCAGAAACAGGGCGATTTTTGCTACGACTTCGCGCGCGACGATAGCGGCGCGGTTACGTTTTGCTGTAGCGACGACGCCGGCGAGTGGCCGTGGCTGAATTTGAATCCGGCCGACAATATTGCCGTGCAAGCGACCAATTATTACGCACTTACCGGCGTTTCGCGATTTACGGATCGAATAGACGGTTCAAAGTGGAGCGCCTTGACGAAGTTCAAGTGGCGCACGCATCAGACCGGCGAGGGGGCGACGCACCCCGCAAGTGGACGCGCCACGCACGATGACGCCGGCATCGGTTACGAATGTGCTTTCGTTGATGCGCAAGGCCGGCCGCTTTACGATGTCTCCGGCGCCGGCGTTGTCTTTGAGACTCGCGATTTTGAAGGGTGGCGGGCAAAGGCCAAGGCGAAAATACTGGCGCTGCCCGCGCCGGAAAAATTTCCCTTCGCCGAACCAGGCGCCGTTGGCGTGAAAACCCAGGGCGAAGTCTTCGTCACGTCTTTCTTGGAGGATGAAACCGGTCCATACGCCGATGCTTTGTTGACCACTGCAAACGCCTTCCGGCCGGCGCATCCGTTTCACGGTGGGTCGGGCGATCACGTAAATTCGAGCCATTTATGTGACGTTGTACAACAGGCGGCGATCCAGCTACGCGGGGTTGGATACACAAGCGGCGGCACGGCGATTTTTTTGCGCTATGTTGAACTGGACCGGCCATTTCGCGTACGGCATACCTCGGCCGTTACGGAAAAACGGCGGCTTTCCTTTCTGCTTGAACAGGCTGGCGTGAAATGTGCGGAAATCGAGTTCGTCTATGATGATTAATCAGGTCCCGTCCGTCACCTGCGGCACCCACGGCGAACAGCCACAGACATTCGTGTGCGTGCACATTATCGAGTCGGTGAAAACCGGCGAACAGAAGGGTTTTTGGTGGTCGCGCGGCGAAGACGGTGTCTGGGACGCTGTTTGCACCGATTGCAATAATCTCTCCCAGAGCGAATTTGACGCCCTCGGCGCGAACAACATCAAAGTCATCTGCCTTGGTTGTTTTGAAGACGCTGCGGCCTTGAATGAAATCGAAATCGATTAGTCTTTTTTCAACGTCGCCTGACGCTCCGGATCGAAAACGATTGGCATAGGATGCACCCATTCCGGATTGGGCAGATATTCGAGCATCAAATTGATGCGCGAGCGCTCATCGTCATTGCGTACGCCATGTGTCCAGGAATTATTGAAGTCGTAAACAACGCCCGGCGTCATGGAAAACTTTGTGTCCCCGATCGTGTAAATGCATCCCGGCGTATCGGAAATGCACACATGAATGCGATGGGTTTTCGCTGCGAGCTTCTGTTCGTCGCGGTGAGGCTCGACAACGCCGCCGGGCGCCAGGCGGACAAACAGGGCGCGGGTTAACACGCCGCGCGGGATCGGGCTTATCGCCGCGACCGTCGCTGTTACAATGTCCATAATGTGCGCCTGCCAGATCACCCAGTCCGGAAAGGTGTAAACATCGCATTCGCTATTGGTTTCGCGAAATAACGGCAGCATGGCTCGGCCGTCACGGCCTTTCCGCTCCGCCCAAAAGAGCAGCGATTCGGAGAGCGTCTTAAACCCGCGCGCTGACACCGATGGCGTCCATTCGTGCCGCATGACGATGCTGTCGGCTGACGCATGCGGGCCGCCGGAGAGCGATGCGCGCCGAATCGGCCGGGCGTCCCACTCCTCGTCGGTGAGCGGGATCAGCGCGGCCTGCAGCGCCGCGACATCGACGCGGGCGAGGTCGCGGTAAGGAACGCCAATATCCATAGTTTTTTATCATTCGAATGGCGGCGCTTCGCAAGGCCTGTCGAGATGCGGCAAAGGGGCCCCTCTGGCGCTGCTTTCGTGGGAATGCGGGACGTTTCGGCCCCTTTCCATTCGCCGCCAATCAAGTAAGACATGGCGCGAAATACCGCCCAGTCAGGAGAGCCCCAATGGCGCATCGCCGCCCCGCCAAGGACCAGCCGCAATCGTTCGAATGGACGACTGAGAATCAGGACTGGTGTGCGGCGCAAATCAGGAAATATCCGGATGGTCGCCAAGCGTCATGCGTTATCCCGTTTCTATGGCGCGGCCAGAAACAGGAGGGCTGGGTCTCGATCCCCATGATGGAGTCGATCGCCCGACAGCTCGATATGCCTTATATCCGCGTTTACGAAGTCGCGACCTTCTACACGATGTTTAACCTCGCGCCGGTCGGCGAGTATTTCGTCCAGCTCTGCGGAACGACCCCGTGCATGCTGCGCGGCGCTCACGACCTTCGCGATGTCTGCAAATCCGAGATCGGCCCGGAAATGCAGATCAGCGACGACGGCAAATTGTCCTGGCTCGAGGTCGAATGCCTTGGCGCCTGCTGCAATGCGCCGATGGCGCAGATATCAACAAAGCAGGGCGATCACTATTTCGAAGATTTAACGCCGGAAAATTTCAAGCAACTCTTGAGCGATCTCCGCGCGGGTAAAGACGTGAAAACGGGAACGCAAAACCCGAAACGGCATACGTCAGATCCGGAGGGCGAGAATACGACGCTCACCGATCCGTCGCTTTATGATGGGTCCGCGGCGAAACCGTTGGATAAAATTCCAAATGCGGAGCCTGCGGGTGCGGCGTGATGAACGCTGATGATCATAAACAAAAAGCCGCGACGGGCGCGCTGATCAAGATCGCGCTCTGGGAAGGGCTCGTGCTGATCATTGTCGTCGCCTCCTATTTTGCCACCGGCAGCATTGCCGTCCTGATCGCGGGCGTCGTTGCGTCTGCGGCGTTGTTCGCGCCGATGCTTTTGCGCTGGACCAAAGAACATGGCGCGGTCGCGCCGAAACCGAACTCAATTGAAGAGAAACAGGGCTGAGCCATGCTCGAAGATAAAGACCGGATTTTTACAAACCTCTACGGCCTGCATGACTGGCGACTGGAAGAGGCGAAAAAGCGCGGCGCCTGGAACGGCACGGCCGATTTTATCCGTATGGGTCATGACTGGCTTATTCAGCAGATCAAAAATTCCGGTCTGCGCGGACGCGGCGGCGCAGGCTTTCCAACGGGTCTGAAATGGTCGTTCATGCCGAAGGAAATTGGCGAGCGTCCGCACTATCTTGTGGTCAATGCGGACGAGTCTGAACCGGGCACTTGCAAGGACCGGGAGATGATGCGCCATGATCCGCATCTCTTCATCGAGGGTTGCCTGATCGCCTCTTACGCCATGAAAGCGCATGCCTGTTACATCTATATTCGCGGCGAATATGTGGATGAGCGTAACAATCTTCAGGCGGCTATCGACGAGGCTTATGCTGCTGGTTTGGTTGGCAAAAACGCGTCGGGGTCAGGGTGGGATTTCGACATTTACGTCGCCCATGGCGCCGGCGCCTATATCTGCGGCGAGGAGACAGCGCTACTTGAAAGCCTTGAAGGCAAGAAGGGCCAGCCGCGCCTGAAGCCGCCATTTCCGGCCGGCGCCGGGCTCTATGGTTGTCCGACAACAGTCAACAATGTTGAGTCTATTGCGGTCGTGCCGACGATCCTGCGCCGCGGCGCTGAATGGTTTACGAAGTTCGGCCGCGACAACAATCACGGCACGAAAGTGTTTTGTATTTCTGGACATGTTGAACGCCCGTGTAATGTCGAAGAGGCGATGTCGGTCCCGCTCAAGAAATTGATCAATGAGCATTGCGGCGGCGTTATCGGCGGATGGGATAATCTCAAGGCGATTATTCCGGGCGGGTCGTCCGTACCCCTCTTACCGCGCGAAATTTGCGACGATGTGTTGATGGATTTTGATGCGTTGAAAGACGTAAAGTCCGGGCTCGGCACAGCGGCAGTGATTGTGATGGACAAGTCGACCGATATTGTCCGCGCGATTTCCCGCATTTCCTATTTTTACAAACATGAATCCTGCGGCCAGTGCACGCCATGCCGCGAAGGCACCGGCTGGATGTGGCGTGTGCTTGAACGCATGGCCGAGGGCGATTCGACGACAGAAGAAATCGACAAGCTTCTTGAGGTCGCCGGGCAGGTTGAGGGCCACACAATTTGCGCGCTCGGAGATGCTGCAGCTTGGCCTGTGCAAGGGCTGATACGGCACTTCCGCGGTGAAATTGAAGACCGCATCAACGCCTATCGCAGCGACCGCGGCGCGGTTTCCATGGCGGGCGTTGCAGCCGAATAAACGCATATCAACATTGAACGGGTCAGTTGCTATTCGTCGTGAATCGCAAAAAGCCTTGTATTGCAGCGAATCTCGTGATTTCACTGCATTTCGCTTTTACTGATTCGCAAAGGAAAATTTTGAATGGCTGTGAAAAGAAAGACCGCTAAGCGCAAAGCGCCGGCAAAGAAAACTGCCCGTAAGGCGCCGGCTAAGCGCAAAGCGCCGGCAAAAAAGGCTGCCCGTAAAGCGCCAGCGCGCAAGACGGCTGCTAAGAAGACCGCTGCTAAAAAAACTGCAGCGAAAAAGAAAACTGCGAAAAAGGCATTGCCTGACACGCTGACCCTGAAGCATTTGGCGGCCGAACTCGCTGAAAACCATGAAATACCGAAGAAACAATCCGAAGAGTTCCTTTCGAATTTCATCGATACAATCGGCGGCTATCTGAAAAAGGGTAAGCGAGTTCGCATCCCTGGCTTCGGTATCTTGCAAGTTCGTCACCGCGCCGCCCGTTGGGGCCGCAACCCGGCGACAGGCGAAAAGATCCGCATCAAGGCGTCGAAAAAAGTCGCTTTCCGGGTCGCCAAAGATCTCAAAGAGCGCGTTCTTTAGTAGCGCCATCTAGGCATTTGCACCGAGCGCCCGCGGCTTATACCGTTGGGCGCTCGTTGCTATTCGAGGACTATTTAAGGGGCAGTTGCATCGTGACGGAATTGTACGGAGATTTCCGTATCGACGGACCAACGCCGGCGGTGTCTGCGGACACATTATCTGGTCTCGGCGCCGAGACGTTCATCCAGTCCTTTGGCCATCTTTACGCCGCGAGCGATCTTGAGAAATTCCTTCACGAAAAGCATGGGCCGGAGACGTATAAACGCCTGCTGGACGATCCCGCTTTTGCTGTATGGGTTGCGGCCGATAACGACGGAACAGCTGTCGGGTACCTTGTCGCCGGCCCGTGTGATTTGCCGGTGGAAGCATTGCCGCCGCGTTCCGGAGAATTGATACGCTTTTATATCATGCCGGAACATCAAGGCGGCGGTCTGGGGCGGCGCTTGCTCGATCTTGCTTTGTTCTGGCTGCACGAACAATTCGACCAGGTTTATCTCAGCGTATATAGCGAAAATCTAAAAGCGCAGAGATTGTATGAACGGTACGGTTTTGAAAAAATTCAAAAGTACTTTTTTATGGTTGGAAATCACGCCGACCCGGAATTTATCATGAAGCGTATGGTGCAAAAGCAATCTTGATTCTTAAATACACGATTGCACCTTTAAACTCATCATTCGTCCAACCGACACGCTAACCGGAGGATGACGGCATGTCAGATGAAAACGCGCAGATCCAAGAAAAGCTTGACCGAATAGAGGCCGCAATTTCAAGCCTGACGTCGTCGACGCGAGCGATTTTCGATAGGATCGACTTGCTTCATCAGGAATTCGGCCGAAGCGCCTCACAACTTCAACGGCTCGGGCTCAGTCAGGAATCTGCAAAGATTGCCGCGCAGCGCCGGGACCAGTCCCTGGCGAAGATCACAGAGGAGTTGGCGGCGATACGATCTGCGCTTGAAAACGCACAGAAATGAACGGATTTGTCCCTCTGTGACCGCGACGCGGGGCGCACTGGCGCGCTGCGAAAAAGCCGTTTAAACCAACCCGAAATTCGGACTGTTAGAAGATGAAGGGGACCATCGATGAGCGAGATGCGCGTCATCAAGGTCAATGGCCGCGACGTTGAAGTCGCCTCGGATTTGACGCTGTTACAGGCATGCGAAACGGCGGGCGAAGAGATCCCGCGTTTTTGCTATCATGAACGTCTGTCGGTTGCCGGCAACTGCCGCATGTGCCTGATAGAAGTGAAGGGCGGCCCACCGAAGCCAGTCGCCTCCTGCGCCCAGAATGTCGGTGATTTGCGCCCGGGCCCAGAGGGCGCGCCGCCCGAGATTTTTACCAATACGCCCATGGTCAAAAAGGCCCGCGAGGGCGTCATGGAATTTTTGCTAATCAATCACCCGCTGGATTGCCCCATATGCGATCAGGGCGGCGAGTGCGATCTTCAGGATCAGGCCATGGCCTACGGTCGTGACGGATCGCGGTATCAGGAAAACAAGCGCGCCGTCGAAGAAAAACATATGGGCCCGCTGATCAAAACGATCATGACCCGTTGTATTCAGTGCACCCGTTGCGTTCGGTTCGCGACCGAGATCGCAGGCGTTGACGATATGGGCCTCGTTAACCGCGGCGAAGACGCGGAAATCACGACCTATCTTGAGAAGACTGTTGAGAGCGAGCTGACCGGCAATTTGATCGATGTTTGCCCGGTAGGTGCGTTGACGTCGAAACCTTATGCATTCAACGCGCGGCCATGGGAGCTGCGCAAGACCGAAACCATCGATGTTATGGACGCGGTCGGATCGAACATTCGCGTTGATGCACGCGGCCGCGAAGTGCTGCGTATTTTGCCCGTCGTCCATGAAGACGTGAACGAGGAATGGATCGCCGATAAGTCGCGTTTCATTTGGGACGGTCTGCGACGCCAGCGACTTGATAAGCCCTATATCCGAAAAGACGGTCGGTTACAGGCAGCGAGCTGGGACGAGGCCCTTTCACTTGCCGGCGAGAAATTAAAGTCAACGCCAGCCGACCGCATCGGCGCGCTGGTCGGGGATCTCGCGCCGGCCGAAGCCGTCAAGGCGCTGAAGGATCTGATGCTCGGCCTTGGCGTCGCAAATCTCGATTGCCGTCAGGACGGCGCGAAAATCGGCGGCGCCGGCGATCGCCGGCGATATCTCTTCAATACAGGGATTGCTGGCCTTGAAGACGCTGACGCGGTTCTGCTGATCGGGACCAATCCACGGCGCGAGGCGCCGATGATCAATGCACGCATCCGCAAAAGCTGGATGCAAAAGCTTGATCTAAATATCGGCCTGATCGGCGAGCAAGCTGACCTGTCCTACGAGTATGATCATCTCGGCGCCGGTGCGGATACGCTATCGGCGTTAGCATCGGGGAAGGGTGACTTCTTCTCCGTGCTTGAAAAAGCCCGCCGCCCGGCGATCATCATCGGCATGGGTGCGCTCACTCGTAAAGACGGCGCGGCCGTCCTTGCCGAGGCGGCGAAACTGGCAAAAGCTGTTGGCGCGGTCACGGATGGCTGGAATGGGTTCAATGTCCTGCATAATGCCGCTGCCCGCGTCGCAGCGCTTGACCTTGGTTTTCTGCCGCAAGATGGCGGACGCGATTTCGACAGTATTCTCGCCGGCTGTGAAGCACGCGAAATAGATGTTGTTTATAATCTTGGCGCTGACGAATTCGATACCAAGCGCTTCGCGGGCGCATTCGTGATATATCAAGGCCATCATGGCGACGCTGGCGCGCGCCGCGCCGATATTATATTGCCGGGCGCAGCGTATACAGAACAATCCGG
>JAJFFU010000032.1 GCA_021776465.1 Parvularculaceae bacterium | reverse complement strand
GCACTTCATGCCGGACAGACGCTCAAAAAAACGCTGGGCATGGTGCGCGCCTTTCGCAAAGGCGACAATGAAACGCCCATCGTCCTCATGGGATACTACAATCCGTTTTACGCCTATGGCGTCGACACATTCCTGAAAGACGCAAAGTCAGCCGGGGTAGACGGGCTGATTATCGTTGACCTGCCGCCGGAGGAAGACGCTGAGCTTTGTCTGCCGGCGCGCGCGGCGGGGATCGATTTCATCCGTCTGGCGACGCCGACGACCGATGACGCCCGCCTCCCCAGCGTCGTCAAAAACACCTCCGGCTTCGTCTATTATGTTTCCGTCGCCGGGATCACCGGCAAGGCCGCCGGCGAAAACGCAGCAGTTTCCTCGGCGCTCGGGCGCCTGAAAGCGGCGTCGGGCTTACCCGTAGCCGTCGGTTTCGGGATCAAAACGCCGCAAAAAGCCGCCGACTTCGCCAAATTCGCCGATGCGGTCGTCGTCGGCTCGGCCCTCGTCGATACGCTTGCCCGCGCCCTTGAAGAGAGCGGCGGCGGGGACAATAATGCAGTTAACGCTGTGTTGAAGCTCGCGGGCGATATTGCCGACGCCGTCCATGCCGCGCGAGAGGAGTAACCCCTTATGAGCTGGCTCTCTAATATTCCGCCGGGAATCAAAAACATTTTCAAACGCGAAGACGACGGAACCGACAAACTCTGGACCAAATGTCCGGGCTGCGGCGAAATGATATTCCAGCGCGACCTCGATGCGTCCCATCAGGTCTGCACCGCGTGTTCGTTTCATCTTCCGCTTGATGCCGATCAGCGCCTCGTTCTCGCCTTTGATGATGGCGCCTTTGAGGAAATAGCCGTTCCCGATCCGGTTCAGGATCCGCTGAAATTCAAGGACGAAAAGCGGTATACGGATCGCCTTAAAGAATACCGAAAAAAAACCGGCCGCCAGGACGCTATGCGCGTCGCCGCCGGCAAAATTGACGGCGCGGACGCTGTGGTCGCCGTCCAGAACTTCAAATTCATGGGCGGTTCCATGGGCATGGCGCTGGGCGAGGCCATGGTCCGCGCCGCCGAAGAAGCGGTCAGCCGCCGCGCACCGCTCATCGTCTTTGCTGCATCGGGCGGCGCGCGCATGCAGGAAGGCATCCTGTCGCTGATGCAAATGCCGCGCACGACCATTGCTGTTGAAATGGTCAAAGAGGCGGGGCTTGCCTATATCGTTGTGCTGACACACCCGACGACGGGCGGCGTTACCGCGTCCTTCGCCATGCTTGGCGATGTCCACCTCGCCGAACCGGGCGCGCTTATCGGCTTCGCCGGTCCGCGCGTCATCGAACAGACGATCCGCGAAAAACTACCCGAAGGTTTTCAACGGGCTGAATTTCTGGAAGAAAAAGGCATGGTCGATCTCGTCGTCCATCGCGCTGACTTGAAATCCGTCATTTCAAAATTAATTCGAACGCTGGTCAAAAACCCGAAACAAGCCGCAATTGCAGCGCCCAAAGCGGTAGCGACGATGCCGCGCCCCGCCCTCGCCGAGCCGATCCATCTCGACAAGGCGGCGGAATAGGCAAGCGGGCGAGCGCGATAATCCTGTGACCGACATTCAGGCGGCGCTCGACCGCATCGCCGCGCGCAGGCCGCGCATTATCGACTTATCACTGGATCGCGTGCACGCGGCGCTGGCGCGTCTTGGCGATCCCCATCGCGCCTTGCCGCCGGTTTTTCATGTGGCCGGCACCAATGGCAAAGGATCGACAATCGCATTCCTGCGGGCAATGCTGACAGCCCATGGAAAGTCCGTACACGTCTATACGTCGCCACACCTCGTCCGGTACAACGAGCGCATCATCATTGCCGGCGAGGATATCTCCGACAACGCGCTGATCAATGCGCTGGACACTGTTGATCGCGCCGTCGGCGAGGAAAAACTCACCTATTTCGAAACGATCACCTGCGCGGCGTTTGTCGCATTCGCACAAACACCGGCGGACTATTTGTTGCTTGAAGTCGGGCTCGGCGGCCGACTTGACGCAACAAACGTCATCGACACGCCGCTCGTCGCAGCCGTCGCGCCGGTCGATATGGATCACGAACATTTTCTCGGAAATACAATCAACGCCATTGCCGCAGAAAAGGCCGGTATTTTCTGCAAGGGCGCGCCAGCAGTAATAGGGCGGCAGAACGCAGATGCGATGGCCGTGTTACTTCAGCATGCAGAGGAATTTGGGGCGCGCGCCTACGCCATGGGCCGGGACTGGGATGCATTTTTTGAACGCGGGCGGTTCGTGTTTCAAGACGACGCCGGTTTGCTGGATCTCGACTTGCCGCGCCTTCCCGGCGCCCATCAGGCTGACAATGCCGGCCTCGCCGTCGCCGCACTCCGCGCCGCAGATATTTCCATCGGTCACGATGTGCTGTCGCGCGGCATTGCGTCTGCGAAATGGTCCGGCCGCCTGCAACGCCTGACGCGCGGCCCTCTGATTGATCTTGCGACGGACCTATCAGGCGAAGCGCCCGAAATCTGGCTCGATGGCGGCCATAACCCCCATGCAGGGCGCGCGGTCGCGGCGGTGATGGCCGATATGGAAGCGCGATCACCGCGACCGCTGATCCTTATTGCCGGTATGCAAGCAAACAAAAACGCGCGCGGATTTTTCGCCAACTTTGAAGGGGTCGCCCAGCGCGCATTGATTATTGCCGCCGACAGTGACGGCGCTGCTGCGGCCGCAGATGTCGCCGCCGCCGCAATCGACGCCGGCCTCAACGCCAGCGCCTTTGGTTCAATTGAAAACGCCGTCCGCGCCGCCTGCGCAAATGAAGGCGGCGCACCAAGAATCCTGATTTGCGGATCGCTTTATCTTGCCGGCGAAGTCCTGCGCGAAAACGATTAAGCGGCGGCGTCTTTCAGCACGCCATCGATCCAAGCAGTAATCTGGCCTTTCGGCTTGGCGCCGACAGCCGTCGATGCAAGCTCGCCATTATGGAAGATCATCAATGTCGGAATGCCGCGCACGCCGAATTTTCCCGGCGTCTGCGGATTGTCGTCGATGTTGATTTTGGTGACAGTAATTTTACCGGCGTATTCGCCAGCAATTTCCTCTAGCGCAGGACCGATTTGCTTACAGGGGCCGCACCACTCCGCCCAGAAATCGACGAGCACCGGCGTATCCGCGCCGAGAACGTCCGTATCGAAACTGGCGTCAGTGATTTCTTTCGTCGCCATCGGTTTTAACTCCTTGAATTACAGTTCGGTTGCACCTTGGATCGGGAAGATAAGGCCTTGGACCATAAGTTCAACCCGCCGCCACCCATCGGCTATAGGCCTCATCCAGTAACGTCTTCGGGAGCGACATCAAGCGCGCCTCGAAGGTCCATAAAAGCGCGCATTCGACCTGATGGTCCGGATAGATTTTCTGCAAAAGCGCGCGGTATGCGGCCATTTGCGCAAGATAGGCCGGCGGCGTATCGGCGACGTCCTCCGGCGGTGGGCGGTTGGTTTTGTAATCGACAATGACGACCTTGCCACCGCCTACAAGCAGGCGGTCAATCTGGCCCGATACAATCTTGCCGCCGATCTCTCCGGCAACATTAATCTCTGCCCGTGACCCGGCCCCGAAAACCGGTGCAAAGCCCTCATTGTCGAGGACTGAAAAAACTTCATCGCGCCAGATATTTCGTTCCGCTTCGCTAATGTCGGGCGCCAGTCGCAAAAGCAATCGGTCCGCCGCGGCGCCGCGCGCCGACCCGTCAATATCGGGCAGCAGTTCAAGCAGGCGATGCAAAACGCGGCCACGAAAATAGTGATCGCGCGCCGTTGGCGAATAGACGGCGCCCGATTGCGGGATTTGATCGCTGCCCGCCTCTTCTTCCTCAGCGAGGCGCGACGGCGACAGGCGGACCGGCGCCAATTCCTTCGGTGCAATTTCCAACATCCAGCTCGGGGGCGCCAAGCTCGGTCGTTCGCGCGTTTCGTCTTCCGCTGTTATGTCGGCGGTTTGCGGGCTGGCGAGCCATCGGCGCGGCGCCTCTGCGCCCGGCCAGAATGGCGCCGCATCTTCTTCAACGCGCGCGCCCATCGCGTCAAACGCATCCATCGCCAGCGCATGCCATGATTTTTCGAGCGTCGCGCGGGCGCGC
>JAJFFU010000031.1 GCA_021776465.1 Parvularculaceae bacterium | reverse complement strand
TCCGTCGCGCCATGATCGCCGACGGCGTTGCGACAACGCCTATAGCGTCAGTTCAGCTTGATGACCACTGCGGCGCCGTTGTCGGCGTCTACGGGAAACAGCGCTTCTTCTACATGAGGCGGCGCAAACCGGACTTTCGGGTTGTTGGAGATGCCCCAGGGCTCGGCTGGTAATCCGAACGCATTTTTGTCGAACGTCTTGTTGGCGTTTTCATCGTGATACACTGCAATAGCGTATTCGCCGGGTTCGGGCGCCGCGACGCAAAGAGCCGTATGGGGCGCTTTCGCGGCGGCGCGGCGCTGCTTAACGCGTCCGGCGCGCTTCAAAAAACCGTCATTGTCGTTCATATAAAGATCGACCGTGATGAGGCCAACGCTGTTGTCCAATCCGTCGATGACAAGCCTGATTTCGTTCGCCGCGCCCGTGCAACTCACATGGTCAAAATCAAACAGGGAGAGATCGACTTCGGCCTTGTCGCTTGCAGCCGTAGCGCCAAACATCAGCGTTCCTGCGAGCGCAATCCATAATGATTTGTTCAAAGCCATCGTCAAATTCTCACCTACTAGATACAACCCAACACCCTAAAACGTCGCTCGCGCCCTTAAGAGACGAAAATGCGGTCATAATGCGGCTAACGCGTTTGTGAGCCTGATCGCACGTCGTCTCCCATGTCTTTTTCAGAGCCGGCGGCGCTCGGCGACAATCAGGTCGCCGCGGCGTTAAGCTGTTCGGAGAGCGCCGTATAAGCGCCCACCACAATATCGAGGTCGTCCGCCGTATGTGCGGCCGAAACCGACAACCGAAGGATCGACGTTGCATTTGGCGTGCCGGGCGGAATGGCGAGGTTAACGTAAACGCCGTTTTCCATCAGGAAATTCCAGGCCAGGAACGCTTGTTCGCGGTTGTCCAGCTTCACAGCGATCACCGGGCTTTCAGGCGCACACAGATCAAAGCCAAGCTGCTGAAACGCCGAATAGACGCGATGGGCGTTTTCCCAGAGCTGTTTGCGCATGGATTGATCGCCTTTCAGGCGCGCCAGCGCTGCACTCGCCGCCGCCACATTGGCGGGGGACGGCGAGGCGGTAAACATATAGGGCCGGCTCGAAAATCGCAGATATTCAAGCTCGGGATGGTTGGAGGCCACGAAGCCGCCGATCGATGCGAGGCTTTTCGAGAATGTACCCGTATAGAAATCGACCGCGTCGAGAACGCCGTCCCGTTCACAGACGCCGCGACCATTGTCGCCGAAAACGCCAAATGAGTGTGCCTCATCGAGAAGGGCGTAGGCGCCGTGTTTGTGGGCGACTTCGACAAGTTCCTTAACGGGCGCCACATCGCCAAACATGGAATACATGCCTTCAAAACAAACGAGCTTGCCTTTGATGTCGGGTCTCAGCCTTGAAAGGCGTTTGTCGAGACTTTCCGGATCATTATGGCGGAAGCGGATTGTCTCCGCGCCGGATAGTTGGCACCCGTCATAAATACAGGCGTGACAGTCGGCATCGATTAAAATGACATCCTCGGGCGGCTGCACCAGCGCCGAGATGGCCCCAAGGTTTGCCTGATACCCGGTCGAAAAGACCATGCAATGCTTATAGCCGAGGAATTCTGCGAGTTCGTGCTCAAGGTTGCGGTGACCGGCATAGGTGCCATTAGCGAAGCGCGATCCCGTCGTGCCAGTACCCGAGGCGACAACCGCGTCCTTGGCTGCGTCGACGGCGTCTTTGTCATAGGTAAGGCCG
The DNA here is from genome assembly GCA_021776465.1 of Parvularculaceae bacterium. Classification (GTDB taxonomy): domain Bacteria; phylum Pseudomonadota; class Alphaproteobacteria; order Caulobacterales; family Parvularculaceae; genus Hyphococcus. The sequence goes on along the minus strand of JAJFFU010000031.1, from coordinate 32,002 downwards.
AGATAGTTATTGGTTCCCGCAAGGACGATTTCCTTGCCCTCGACCATGGCGCGCGTCGGCCCCTTCATTTCATCCATGGAGACGCCGAAAGGATCGCGGCCCGCGCTTTCCTTCAGCGCTTCATAGGTAACGGCGGTCGCTCTGAATTTTTCGAATAGGCCCATCGCTCAAGCCTGCTCTTTTTTGATTTCGTGAATTGCATCGACAAGCTCGCCGATCGTCTTCGTTTCCGAAATCGTGTTGACGGGGATAGAGATGTCATAAAAATCTTCGATATCCATCACCATGTCGAGGACGGCGACAGAATCGATTTCAAGATCCGCGATCAGATCTGTCTCACGACTTAACTCGACACCCTTTTCATTCAAGGGCTCGATCAGCGAGCAGATTTTCCGGAAAACAAGATCGTCGTCTTGTCGTATGCCGGACATGAATATTCTCCTTCAATCAAAGCGCGGGTACGCGGCGCTCGCGGGAGCGCGGCCCGGCTTATAACAGGGCGTTCTCGCGATACCAACGCACGGTCTTTGCAAATCCTTCCGCGAGCGGCGTTTCGGGTCGCCAATTTACAGCATCTGCGAATAAATTGTCGCGCGCGGCCCAGTCCGGATGAAAGAATTCATTGACCTGACCGGCGCGTATATCCGGGTTTTTGCCGCGAAGTGCCGAAGTCGCCCTCGAAATATTGTGAAACATTGCGACCACAGGACGAGGGACGGCAATGTGCTTCACTTTTTTGTTCATGATATTGCCAAGACACTCGCCGATCTCGCGCCATTCGCGGCCGCCTGGTGTTTCATCGCCGACTTCGAATACGGCGCCGGCCACGGGCTCCCTGCCGGCCGCGACTAACGCCCGCGCCGCGTCATCAACGTAAAGCAGTGATGCTCGCGCCGGCGGCGACGTCGCCGGGGCAAGCGCAAAGCCGGATTTTATGAGCTTGAAATAGGGCAGTGTGGCGCGGTCGTCCGGCCCGTAAATCGCCGGCAGGCGCAGCGCCACCCAGCGATTTTCGCCCGATGCACCCTTTACCGCCGCCTCGCTTTCCCGCTTGCTTCGCGCGTAGTGCGATACCGCAGGTTCGCGCGCCGACATCGATGATGCGTGTACGAATTTGGCGCCGGCGCTAGCGGCTGCTCCTGCCGCGCGCGCTGCGCCGTCAACATTGACGCTGTGATAAAGATCGTGGCTGCGCGGAAAGGTGACGCCTGCGAGGTGAATGAACATATCCGCGCCGTCGGCGATTGCGGCCAGCGCCGCTTCGTTATCAAGGTCACCCTCAACGATCTGGACGCGGTCGTCAAAATTGACCCGCCGCGGATCGCGGATGAGCGCCGCGACCTCGATATTTTCTTCAAGCAGGTGGGTGATGAGCGCGCCGCCGACAAAACCGGCGCCGCCCGTTACGGCCGCTTTCAACAGTTCAGACCCGGGCTTCGGCCAACGCTGGGCGAAGCGCCGCGTCGCCGGAAGATTTTTCTTCGTTAAAGGCGCCGTCGAGATATTTCTGTTTCACTTTCGCACGCGATAGCTTCCCGGAAGACGTCATGACCATGGAATGAGGCCGCGCGAGAACGACCTCAGCCGGCGCACCTGCTGCATTCTGGATGACGCCGGCGATTTCGCGTTTCAGCGTCGCCAGTGCTTCGTCATTCATGCCGCGGCGCTCGGCGACGACAACGATCCGCTCGCCGCGCCCGTCATCGACAGAAAACGCGGCAACACCGCCGCCGCGCACACCTTCGACACTTTCGACAGCCCATTCGATATCCTGCGGCCAGATATTGCGGCCGTTGATGATGATGAGATCTTTCGCCCGTCCGGTGATGACAATCTGGCCGTCAAGGAAATAACCCATATCGCCGGTGTCGAGCCACTCGCCATGATACATTGCAGCGGACGCGTCCGGGTCGGAAAAATAACCGGGCGTCAGGCTTGGGCCTTTGATGAAGATGCGTCCGACTTCGCGTTCGCCTGTGGGCTCGCCATCGTCGTTTCTGACCACGATCCCATGATCGGGGAGCGGACGACCGCAAAGGACAAAGCCGCGACGATTTTCCGGTAAGGTGACGGCGGACGCAGGTTGGGCAATGCCGGAACGCGTGTAATGGCGCATGTCGACTTCGTCGATGGTGATCGGGCTGCCAAGCTCCGGGAAGGAAATAGCGAGCGTTGCTTCGGCCATACCGTAGCTTGGCGCGAAGGCGTTTTTGTCAAAACCCATGGGGCCGAAGGCCTCGGCGAATGCGTTCAGGGCTTCAGGGCGCACCATGTCGCCGCCAATGCCGGCAACGCGCAGCCTGGAAAGATCAATGGCGCCTTTTTCCGCGCGCGCGGCGCGTTTGGCGGCAAGCTCATATCCGAAAGACGGGCTGTAAGTGAGCGTCGCGCCGTGTTCGGTGATGAGCCGCAACCACATGAGCGGGCGGCGTACGAAGTCCGATGTGGTCAGGAAATCAACGGTCATCTGTGCAAATAACGGCGCCAGCATGAAACCGATCAGGCCCATATCATGATAGAGCGGCAACCAGCTCGCGGCGCGGTCGCCTTCGCGGGCGTAAAGACCGTGATTGGTTATCGCGGATAAATTCGCGCAAACAGACCGTTGTGTGCCGATCACGCCCTTGGGCGCGCTCGTTGATCCGGATGAATACTGAATGTAGCAACGATCATCCGTACCGAATGCTTTCGCCGAGCCGGCTTCAGATGGCAATTCGTCGAGCGTTTCGAAATCCAGGATCTCGACCTCGTCGCGCACCGCCTCAATCATGAAATCTTTTAACGACGCTGGTCCGATGACGGCGGACGCCTTGGCGCCCGAAACCATCAATCGAACCTGTTGGATATATCCGTCCTTGCCGCCAAGATTGACCGGCATCGGCATCGGCGCCGGCGCAAGACCCGCATATTGGCAGGCAAAGAAAGCAGTGATGAATTCCGGGCTCGTCTCGGCGACAATGGCGACGCGGGCGCCGCGCTCATATCGACCGGCGAGGCGGTCGGCCAGCGCCTTGGCTCTGGTGCGTAGCTCGGAATAGGTAAGACGCGCCGTGACGTCGCCGCGAAGGTTGAAAAAGTTGTAGCCGGTTTCGCCTTGCGCAGCATAATCCAATGCGTCGATGACCGTGGCGAAGCCGCCGCTCCGGAATGGCAAAGATTCATTCCGGCTTGGCGTCGGCGCCAAGACCTCATCATTGCCGACATTTTCCGGGTTATCTGGCATCAATGCCCCCGCACTGGGCCGGCGCGAGGCCGGCGAATGAGACTGCGCCCTTCAAGGTCCCCCGGAAAGTCCCCAAGCGTGGGGCCCGAGAATGGGCGTCGGGTAAACGGCACGGCGCGCGCAAGCAGAAGAGACAATTTCCACAACCTTCCGCTATTCCAGCGCGAATACTAAGTTTGGGCGAATACCGGCCCGAGGGTCAACCGGCAAGCGCAAAGGCGCCATAAAGCGCCATCAATTATTGCGCTGCGATATTACAGCCTTGAAAACCCAGCGGTTTACCGGGTTTTCCAGAGCCGCTCTGAGCTTGAAACCTGAGCCCTGCGGGCTTAATTCTGCGCTCGCGAAACAAAACTGGAAATCCGCGTGATGAAACTGTTTGTCGGCTACAAAGCCTGGAAAGCGGAAGAGTACCTCCTCAACCGTATGACGTTCAACGATCTCGTCCGGGCCTATGTCACCTATCCGGGCGTTCAATTTTACGCGGCGATGATTATCGCCTGCGTGATTGTTACGGCGCTGACGTTTGAAGCAATTGTCCCGACAGCCCTCGCAGTCGCGGTGGGCGCGCTTATTTTCCCATTGTCCTGGTACATCACCCACCGCTTCATCCTGCATGGCAGCTGGATGTATAAAACGCCGTTTCTGGCGCGGTTCTGGAAGCGGGTGCATTACGATCACCACCGTTTTCCCAATGATTTATCAGTGCTTTTCGGCGGATTGCACACGACGGTGCCGCCAATCATGCTGATCGCCGGGCCCATCGGCTGGTTGATCGGCGGGGCCTCGGGCGCGGCCGCGGCAATCGCCGGCATGGTGGTGATGACCATGTACACCGAGTTCCTGCACGCCGGGGAGCATCTCGCATTCGAACCGAAGTCGAAATTCTGGCGAGACATCAAAAGGCGGCACCTGGCCCACCATTTCCACGACGAAACGGGAAATTTCGGCATAGCCGAGTTTTTCTGGGATCGCGCCTTCGGGACGTTTTACGCCGAAACGGAAGACCGGCCACGCAGCGCCCATGCCCGCAATCTTGGTTACACAGACGAAACGGCCGAGAAATTCCCTTGGGTTAAAGAGATGACAGACGCCGAAGCGTCGGAAAAACAGGCCATGCGCCAGCGCGCAGCATAGGGCCTGCGGCATTACGCCTTTGATGTATTCTTTGCCGATGCGGCGCGTGCGTTAACTTTGGGTTGATTTTCAACGGCGCCTTTGTCAATTTCCCGGCCGTCTTTCATCGGGGGCTGATTGAAGCGCGCGTGTGACGGTTTCAGGCCGTTGTGTCGCCGCGGCCATGTCAGCAATCACCCCACGATCTTAAAGCGAATTTCCAGGAGAGAAATATCATGAGCCTAGAGCTTTGGTTGGTCATCGCGGCCGGCTTGGCGGCCATAGGGTATGGCGTCTTTACCGTGAACGCAGTCCTTTCCATGCCTACGGGTACGGACAGAATGCGCGAAATTGCAGCGGCGATTCAGGAGGGCGCAACCGCCTATCTTAATCGTCAGTACACAACCATCGCCATCGCCGGCGCGATTGTGTTCCTTGTTTTGCTGTTCGCCTTTAAACTGAATTTCGTTCCCGCCATTGGTTTCGCCATCGGCGCGATTCTGTCGGGTGCGGCCGGATTTGTCGGCATGCTCGTTTCAGTGCGCGCCAACATTCGGACAACGCAAGCGGCGAGCGAAAGCCTTGGTAAAGGCCTTTCCGTCGCCTTTCGCGCTGGTGCGGTCACGGGGATGCTTGTTGCCGGTCTCGCGCTGCTGGGCCTTGCCGCCTATTACGGGATCCTGACGGGTCTCATGGGCAACGCACCGGAAAGCCGCGAAGTGGTCGTCGGGCTGATTTCGCTTTCCCTCGGCGCCTCGCTGATTTCCGTCTTCGCCCGTCTCGGCGGCGGCATCTTCACCAAAGGCGCTGACGTTGGCGGCGATCTCGTCGGTAAAGTTGAAGCCGGCATTCCTGAAGACGATCCGCGCAACCCGGCGACGATTGCAGATAATGTCGGTGACAATGTCGGCGATTGCGCCGGTATGGCCGCCGACCTTTTCGAGACTTACGTTGTCACTATCGCAGCGACGATGGTCCTCGGCTCGATCCTTTTCACCGAGCAAGCGTCGCAATTCATGTTCTACCCGCTGGCGATCGGCGCGGTGTGCATCATTACGTCGATTATCGGCACGTTCTTTGTGACCCTCGGCAAAGGCTCCACCAACATCATGGGCGCCCTCTACAAAGGGCTGGTCGCTACGGGCGTTCTGTCGCTCGTCGCAATCGCTGCGGTGACATTCAAAGTCTTCGGCTTCAGTGAAACCATCGGCACGACATCGACCGGCGCTGCGTTCACAGGGTTGAGCCTGTTCATGTGCGGTGTGGTCGGTCTGGTGATTACCGGCCTTATTGTCTGGATCACGGAATACTATACCGGCACAGGTTTCCGTCCGGTCAAATCCGTGGCGAAGTCATCTGAGTCCGGACACGGCACGAACGTAATCCAGGGCCTTGCTGTTTCCATGGAAGCAACGGCTTTGCCAGCGCTCGTCATCGTTATCGGCATCATTGTCACCTATAACCTTGCTGGCCTATTCGGTATTGCGACGGCGGTTACGACCATGCTTGCTCTTGCCGGCATGATCGTCGCGCTCGACGCTTTCGGTCCGGTAACGGACAATGCTGGCGGCATTGCGGAAATGGCCGGCCTTGAGGGATCTGTCCGCGATACGACGGATGCACTCGACGCTGTCGGCAACACGACCAAAGCGGTCACCAAGGGCTACGCCATCGGCTCGGCCGGGCTTGGTGCGCTGGTTCTTTTTGCGGCGTATACAGAAGACATCAAACACTTTGTCGCGCATCCGGAAGAGTTTCCGTTCTTTGCAGATGTTGCGGTGAACTTCTCGCTTTCGAACCCTTACGTGGTTGTCGGCCTCTTTGTCGGCGGCCTGTTGCCGTATCTTTTCGGCTCCATGGCGATGATGTCTGTTGGCCGCGCTGCCGGCGCCGTCGTTGAAGAAGTGCGCAGGCAGTTCCGCGAAGACAGCGGCATCATGGCCGGCACGTCGAAGCCGAATTACGGCCGCGCTGTCGACATGCTGACAAAAGCGGCCATCAAGGAAATGGTTGTGCCGTCTATGCTGCCAATCCTGTCGCCGCTGGTTCTCTACTTTGCGATAACGCTTGTCGCAGACAAATCAGCTGCGCTTTCTGCAGTCGGCGCGATGCTCATGGGCGTGATTGTCACCGGCCTTTTCGTGGCGCTTTCCATGACCGCCGGCGGCGGCGCATGGGATAACGCCAAGAAATATATCGAAGACGGCCATCATGGCGGCAAGGGCTCTGACGCCCACAAAGCCGCAATCACCGGCGATACGGTTGGCGATCCTTACAAGGATACAGCTGGCCCGGCGGTAAACCCGATGATCAAAATCACGAACATCGTGGCGCTACTGCTGCTGGCGGTGCTCGCCGGCTAAACCAGCCGAACAACAAACACTAAAAAACCCCGGTCATTGCGCCGGGGTTTTTTTTATTGCGCCGCGGCGGCCTGACCATCGAAAAATGCGCGATATTGATCGGCAATTGCGGGGCTATAAAATAACGCTTCAGGAACATCTTTTCTGACGGCGGCGTTGTCGTCAGCGAAGGCCGTAAACCCCTCTGTGTCATGAGTTGGCGTTCCGTATAGTTCCGTAAATGCTTGTTCCATGGCCGCTTCTTCGCTCTTCTCCGTCAGGATCCAGACAAAGATGAGGGCGTCATCGCCAAATACAAATTCGGCCGCACGCGGCGCGCCGAAATACTCAAACCCGTCGCAATCGGTCTGATGTTGTATTTCGTGGATCGGCATGAATGGCGGCGTTTCCCGCGTCGTCATAGTAGTGCAGTGAGCGCCAAGTGCGGTTTCCATTTGATCGATGCTGGCGCCGAATGTGATGACGTCCGGACGCGCGGCGTCTTGCGCGGCGCATGACCCGATGAGAACGGCAAGCGCCGTTGTTAAGGCAAATGTGCGTTTCATGACGATCTCTCCCCGTTTAAGTGTTAGTCGTCTGCACGAGCCTAACCGCCCCATTTATTTAGCGCTAGAATGGATGCGGCGGGGCGCCCCGGTTTCGGGCCGGATTGTTCCTTTTAGGACTGGCAATGTTTAAGGCGATCATCTTTGACTGCGACGGCGTCCTCGTCGATTCAGAAGTGCTGGCGATGCGCGGAGAGCGGCGCGCGCTCGCTAAATTGGGGCTTTCCTACTCCCGCGAAGACTATATGCGCCGGTTCATCGGCATGCATGACGATGCATTTCTTGCGGCGGTGACGGACGATTTTCGCGCGCAGTTGGGCGCGGCCCCCGATGATCTGGAAGCGCGCCTGATGAGCGCGCGCCGGGAAGAAATGAAATCTCTTGCTGTCATCGCCGGCGCGTCGGACGCAATACGTTCAGCCCATGACAATGGCTACGGCGTCGCTGTCGCTTCATCGTCCCGTGCGCATTTTCTTGAAAGCAAAATGAAACGGATGGCGCTTTGGGAGCTCGCGGCGCCGCATATTTACTCCGCTGATCTTGTGACCCATGCGAAACCTGCGCCCGATATTTTCCTCTATGCCGCTGCACAGATCGGCGTTGCTCCCGAGCACTGCGTAGCGATCGAAGACAGCGAAAACGGTGTGCGTTCGGGCGTCGCTGCGGGCATGACCGTATGGGGATTTCTCGGCGGCGGGCACGTATCCGGCGATCATGGCGAACGTCTGACAACGGCGGGCGCGGCGCGTCTCGTCAACAATCATGCGGATTTGGCCGCTGATTTGCGCAAATAGTTTTCCCCATTTGTGCAAAAAGTAATGGGACAGCGCCTGTCCTGCGCGTTAGCGTCCGCCCACTAAAAAAGCAGATTTTGCAAAAGCAGACGGTGGAGGGAATATCATGAGGACACTGATTATTGGAGCGGCGGCGACGGCTTTGATGGCGACATCGGCCATGGCGGCCATTACAACGATTGAATTCAAACGCGACACTGGCGAGACCGTTGTGGTGACGCTGGATGGCGCCGGCGGCGCAACGCTCGCAGAGGGCGCGCAAACGACATACACCTACGATGCGGACGCGTCGAAGATGTGCTTTGCTACAGCAGAAGGCGATAGTTGCGTCGTCTTTGAAACACCGTCCGCGGAGCCGAAGGTTGGCGACTCCACGCGTTACACGGCCAATGACGGCGCCGTCGGTACAGCGACGGTTACGGCAATCACGGAATAATTCCCGTTTTCTTTGTTGAGATTGGCCCGGCGGCGTTTTCGCGGTCGGGCCTTTTTGATATGTGAGGCCCAATGACTTTTGCTTCGGACAACTGGGCCGGCGCCGCGCCGGAGATCCTTGAGGCCATTGCGCGCGCCAATGACGGCGCGGCGCCCGGGTATGGCGGCGATGAGCTGACGAAAAAAGTTGAAGCGCGGTTTTGTGATATCTTCGAAAAAGACTGCCGCGTTTTCTTTGTGGCGACCGGCGGCGCCGCCAATGGCCTGGCGCTGTCTGTCTTGTCGCCGCCCTACGGCATGATCCTCGCCCACGAACAATCGCATGTGCAAATGGATGAATGCGCCGGGCCGGAATTTTTCACCGGCGGCGCAAAGATTTTGCCTGTCGCCGGGTTTGGCGGAAAGCTGACGCCCGATGCTGTATCAAAGGCGCTCGCCGGGTTTCCCGAACGCCCGCCGCACGGCGCTCCTGCATCCTGTCTTTCGCTGACGCAAGGAACCGAATGCGGCACGGTGTACTCCGCGAGCGAATTAACGGCGCTTTGCGCAACAGCGCACGATGCCGGTTTGTCGGTGCATCTGGACGGCGCCCGGTTCGCTAACGCCGTTGCCGCTATTGGCGCGGCGCCTGCGGATTTGAGCTGGCGCGCCGGTATTGACGTCCTTTGTTTCGGCGGCACGAAAAACGGCTGCATTGCCGCTGAGGCGGTTGTCTTTTTTGACCCGGCGAAGGCCGCGGATTTTGACTTCCGACGCAAGCGCGCCGGTCATCTCTGGTCGAAGATGCGGTTTATCGCGGCGCAGTTTGACGGTTATTTTGAAAATGGATTGTGGCTCGACCTTGCGGCCCACGCCAACGCCATGGCGAAGAAACTATCGGCGGGCCTGGCCGCTATAAACGGCGTTAAGGTTTCTTACCCGACCGAGATCAACGAAGTTTTCGCGGTCTTTCCCGCTGGCGTGGCCGAACGACTGCGCGATCAAGGGCATATCTTTTATCCGTGGATTACGCCCGGCGACCCCGCTGGCGGCAAGATGCAGCGGCTTATCTGTTCGTTTCGTACGACTGACGAAGATGTCGCCTCTTTTGTTGATCTGGTGAAACGCGGCTAAGCGCGCCCATTATCGGACGGTGCGATCCAACCCGCCATTTCGCGCCGGACAATCGTTTCAAGAACTGTCGTCATTTCAGCGGAATCGTTCAGGCAGGGAATGGCGTCAAAGGCGTCGCCGCCTGCGCCAAGGAATGTTTCACGCCCGGCGATGGCGATCTCTTCGAGTGTCTCTATGCAGTCCGCGACAAAGCCCGGTGTGATGACGGCGACGCGTTTGACGCCGTCACCGGCAAGCGATTTCAGAACATTCTCCGTCGCTGGCTCCAGCCATTTTTCGCGGCCGAAAATTGACTGGAACGTCATCGGCGCGAATTCGTCAGCCCACCCCATTTCCGCGCGCAGGAGCCGGGCTGTCTTGGCGCAATGGCAATGATAGGGATCGCCGGCGAGAAAGTAGCGTTCCGGCAGGCCGTGAAAGGAAATCAAAACCCGTTCCGGGGTCCACCCAAGACCTGCGATCCGCTGGCGCGCTATGGCGGCGAGGGCGGCGATATAGGACGGTTCGTCGTGAAACGGCGGCGCGGTCCGAATGGCTGGCTGCCAACGCATGTCGCCAAGCGCCGCGCCAACTGCATCAATGACGCTTGCGGTCGTAGTCGCTGAATATTGCGGATAAAGCGGTAATATCAGAATGCGTGTTGCACCGGCTTCGATCAGCGCATTCATTCGTTCTTTGATCGACGGGTTTCCGTAACGCATTGCCCAGTCGACGAGGACAGTGTCGCCGAAAACATCCTGCAACGCGCTCGCCTGCGCGCGCGTATAATATCGCAGCGGCGACTCGTTGCTCTCATCGCGCCAGATTTTTGCATAGTTTCGCGCCGTCGCGCCGGGCCGCACATTCAAAATCACACCGTATAGAATTGGCAGCCACAATGCGCGGGGGAAGTCCACGACGCGTGAGTCGGAAAGAAACTCCCGCAAATACCGTCGTACGGCTTTCGGTGTTGCCTCGTCCGGCGTGCCGAGATTGACGATCAGTACGGCGCATTTCTCGTCCGGGATCGAGGGGTGATCGCCCGGCCGACGAATTGACGCCGGTTCCTGAGTGTCGCTGATGTCCATGGGCGAGACTTAATCGGCATGCGCGGATCGCGAAAGGGATTAATGCCGGCATGCGGCGATTTTTCGTTTGGGTGGTGGTCGCGAAGGCGGTGCGATCAACCTTCCGGATCGCGCGGAGCGAAGTCGCCGTCCATTTTGTCTTTCACGCGGTATCGCGCCTCGTCCTGACGGCGAAAACGTCGCCGGGCCCGCGCTGCATCGTCGAGCTCGCGATAGGCGGGTTTGGCCGCTTCCGCAGCTTTTGCATCATCAATGGACCGTGCGTCCCGCGCTCTTACGGCGCGCCGCGGTTTCATCCGATACCGGCTTCGGCGCTGTTGCGGCGCTTCTACGGTGTCAGGCTTGAGCGCGAGAAGGCCAATATCGCCATCGGCGCCTTTTTCCTCATTCAGGAAATACCAGCCAGCGACGGCAATCCCGACGATCAAAATGCCCAGAAACTCGATATTTTCCACGACGGAAATCCTCAACGCGAAGGTTGGTGGGGCTAACGCGCGAGTTTGCCCCCTTGCAACTGCGGAGCAGGATGCAAACCGCACGCCGGTCACGCATTGCCGTTTGGCGTTAACCAAGTTTCCTGTTGTGGCGGCGGTGTTGGGTAATGGTTCGGAGCGCCTATTCGGGGCCGGCTCCGTTTAACGACCAGTCATAATTGTAGCGCTGAATTTTAGTTGCGCCGTCTAGCGCGCCGATAAGTTCAGGCATTGCATATTGGCGAATATGGCCAAGGACGTCGCTTTCGTTCTCGCCGAAATCTTCGCGAAACCAGGCGTATATTTTTGACGCCGTCACCCGGCCCCTCTCGTCGATGGATACGCCGCGTGGATGGTTGATATAGGTCCGCGCCTGTTCGCTTAGCGTGTGGTTTAGTGTTGTACCTTCATAGGCCTCGCTGCGCAGGTTTGGGCAGCCGATAGACGCGCAGTTTATGGCGTAATGAATGCGCGGTTCGTTGAATACGGCACGGATAATGCCGTGTTCGATGTCGTTTAATGAAAGCGCGGCCCCGGCGATGGTTACGCGCTTATCGTCCCATGGCCCGTCGAAATCGAAGGGCCCGCTTTTGATTTTGCGGATCGACGACAGCGGATAATGATCAAGTACAACGGCGATGGTGACGGCGTTATAAAGATTGATCCAGTAAGAAAGCTGTTCGTCCGACGACAGCGATGCGGGATCTGCTGCTTCGAGCGCAGCGATGTACCCGCCGAGTAATATGCGGTCGTCCGGCGTAACGTCGCCATACCGGACGCGATTAACGCCGTCTGCGTTCGGGGCAACGTATCGCATAAGAAATTCATTCCAGGCAGTGTTCTCGACACGCGTGGATGAGCGGTCATCGCTTTGTGCAAATGCCGGAAACTCAAGGCCAGCGTCAGGGATAAAGCGCCGCTCAATTGCGGTTTGCGCTGATGCACAACCAGCGAAAGTCAGACAGGCAAGAAATAAAAAAAGCGGGCGGAAAAAATATCTCATGTCGTAGAGGCTACGCGGGGGAAAGCCGGCGCGCCAATGAACTTGCTGTGAAAACGGAGCGATCATGGCGAACGCTTTACGCCGTTTTCTCTGCCCAGCTTCTGTGCTCCTTGTCGAGTTCATACGCCGCCATGGAAGCGAGTGTGACGATGTCTGTAACGCCAGCGCCGACTTGTGCGATCTGAACCGGCTTTTCCATACCAATCAGTATCGGCCCCAACACCATGGCGCCGCCGATCTCGCCAAGTAGCTTGGTCGAAATTGCAGCCGAATGAACGCCCGGCGTGATCAGGACATTCGCCTCGCCTTTGAGCCGCGAAAACGGATAGAGCTGGCGCAGTTTTTCGTTAAGCGCCATGCGCGGCGTCATTTCCCCTTCATATTCAAAATCAACGTCGCTGCGCTGGTCTAGAATTTTGACCGCGCCGGCGACGCGCCGGGAGTGCTCTGTATTCGGATTACCGAAATTTGAATAGGAAACGAACGCCACTTTCGGCGGAAATCCAAGATGTCGCGCCGCATGGGCGACCTGCATGGCGATTTCCGCGAGATCTTGCGAGCTTGGCAGTTCGGTCACATTCGTGTCTGCAATAAACAAAGTCCGGTTTTTGGTGAGAATAACCGAAAGGCCGATCATGCGTTCGCCGGGCCGGGCATCGAGCGCAAGGCGCACATTGTTGAGCGCAACGTCATAGTGGCGGGTGACGCCGGTCACCATGCCGTCGGCATGGCCGTGTGCGAGCATGCAGGCCGCATAAACATTCCGGTCCTGATTGACGAGGCGCTGGGCGTCGCGCCGCAAATGACCTTGTCGTTGCAAGCGCTGATATAAATATTCCGTGTACGTTGCGTTGTGAGGCGCTGTGCGGGAATGGTAAGATTCAAATTTCGTGTTGACCGGCAGGCCGGCGTCAGCAAGGGCGTTTTTGATCATGTCCTCGCGGCCAATGAGCACCGGCGTGCCGAGGCCTTCCTGCTGGAAAATGTAGGCGGCGCGCACAACCGCCTCCTCTTCACCCTCTGTGAAAACGACGCGTCTCGGCGTTTCTGACGCGCGCAGGGATGAGGATATTTTCTGTAAGAACGACGCCGACGGGTCGAGCCGCGCGGCGAGAGATTGTTTGTATGCGGAAAGGTCAGTGCATGGCTTTCGCGCAACGCCCGTATCGGCGGCGGCTTTTGCGACAGCCGGCGGAATTTCCGAAATGAGGCGCGGATCGAATGGCGTCGGGATAATGTAGCCGGGTCCGTATTTCAGGCGCTTACCGTAAGCGACGGCGACTTCGTCCGGTACATCCTCGCGTGCAAGTTTTGCCAGCGCCTCGGCGCAGGCAATTTTCATTTCGTCATTGATGGTGCGCGCGCGCGCATCCAGCGCGCCGCGAAAGATGTAAGGGAAACCAAGCACATTGTTCACCTGGTTCGGATAATCGGAACGTCCGGTGGCGATAATGGCGTCGTCGCGCACGGCTTGAATTTCTTCAGGGAGAATCTCAGGCGTCGGATTAGCCATCACAAAAACAATCGGGTTTTTGGCCATGGACTTGATCATGTCCTGGGTGACGGCGCCGGCCACGGAAAGGCCGATACAAACATCTGCGCCATCAATGGCTTCGGCGAGCGTGCGCTTGTCGGTTTCCACTGCGTGGGCCGATCGCCATTGATCCATGCGGTCGGTTCGGCCTTTGTAAAGAACGCCCTTGGAATCGCAGACAAGTGCGTTTTCATGAGGCAGGCCCATGGCCTTGATCAGGCCGATCACGGAGAGCGCTGACGATCCGGCGCCGGAAACGGCGACCTTGATGTCCTTGATCGACTTGCCGGTGACATCGAGGGCGTTCAGGAGACCCGCCGCCGCGATGATCGCCGTGCCGTGCTGGTCGTCATGAAACACCGGAATGTCCATGAGCTCCTTCAAGCGCTGCTCGATGATGAAGCTCTCCGGCGCGGCAATGTCTTCCAGATTGATGCCGCCGAATGCCGGGCCGAGATACTTCACCGCATTGATGAATTCGTCCGGGTCCTTGGTGTCGACCTCGATATCAATCGAATCGATATCAGCGAAGCGCTTGAAGAGGACGGCCTTGCCTTCCATCACCGGTTTTGACGCCAGTGCGCCAAGATCGCCCATGCCCAAAATCGCCGTGCCATTGGATATAACAGCGACCATATTGCCTTTTGACGTGTAGTCGTAGGCGGTATCCGGATTTTCCGCGATCGCCCTTACTGGCGCGGCGACGCCGGGACTGTAGGCGAGCGACAGGTGGCGCTGGGTCACCATCGGCTTGGTTGGCGTAATTTCAAGTTTGCCGGGCTTGCCGCGCTTGTGAAATTCAAGAGCTTCTTCGTCGGAAACCTTGATTGTATCGTCGTCCATGCAGCCTCACTCCGGGTCAATTATTGCCGATAGCGTTACGCCGCCCTCCGGGTTGACGCAAGAAGACGGGCCCGCCGTCATTTTTCTGGCGGTTTTTGCGGAGGACGAAATTTCGGTAATTCGGACGCCGTCAAGCGCGTTCGTTTTATGCCGCTGGACGTGCGTGATGGTGATTTACCTGGCGGCGCGACGCCTTGTCGTCGATGCGGCGATACCCTACCTAACAGTGGCAGCGCGCAATGGAAAAAACGCCCCATGTTTATTCAGACCGAAGACACGCCGAACCCGCAATCGATGAAGTTCCTGCCCGGACGCCCGGTATTGGGCGAGGGCGAGTTAGGCATTGATTTTCCAACTTTTGAAACGGCGCAGGCCGGCTCGCCGCTGGCCGGGCTTCTGTTCGAAACGGACGGCGTCATGGGGATTTATCTTGGCGCTGATTTTATTACTGTGACAAAGGCGGAAGCGGTCGAATGGCTCCACGTTAAGCCGGCGATCCTTGGCGCCATTGCGGACTTTTTCACGGCCGGCTTGCCGATCCTGAATGAAGACGCCGCACCGACGTCGTCACCGGCCACGTCCCTCGACGACTATGAGGGCGAGGATCGCGAAACGGTGGAACAGATTATTGAGTTGATCGAAACGCGCGTGCGCCCGGCTGTCGCCGCTGACGGCGGCGATATTGTGTTCAAGCATTTTGAACCGCGCACCGGCGTCGTCTTTTTGTCCATGCAGGGCGCCTGCGCCGGCTGCCCGTCCTCAACCATGACGCTAAAGTCCGGCATCGAAAACATGTTAAAGCACTATGTGCCGGAAGTCGTGAAGGTCGAGGCGGCGGTCTGACGTTTATTCATACCGGCCGCATTTGCCCGCCGATTTAAGTCGTTTCCAGTTCGCCGTATGCATAAAGAGAGATACTGCAATGTCCGACAAAATCATCAATGACGCAGCGCTCGACGTTCTCTTTCGTGAGGCGCGCACTCGCAACGGTTGGGAAGCGCGCGAGGTCTCGCGGCCGCTGATGCAGGCGGTTTATGATCTGATGAAATGGGGCGCGACGTCAGCCAATTGCAGCCCGGCGCGCTTTGTCTTTGTCACCTCCGACGAAGGAAAAGAACGCCTGGCGCCGCACCTGGCGGAGGGCAACCGCGCCAAGACCATGGCGGCCCCCTGTTGCGTGATCATCGGCCATGACATGGCGTTCCATGACCAGTTGCCAAAACTCTTTCCGCATGCGGACGCCAAGAGCTGGTTTGCCGGCAATGACGCGCTGATCGAGGAGACCGCGTTTCGCAACGGAACGCTGCAGGGTGCTTATTTCATGATCGCGGCCCGCGCGCTTGGTCTTGATTGCGGGCCCATGTCGGGGTTTGACAAGGCTGGCGTCGACGAGGCGTTTTTCGCCGGCACCAAGCATCGGTCGAATTTCCTGTGTAATATTGGTTACGGCACGGATGAAAATATTTTTCCGCGCAGTCCGCGATTTGATTTCGAAGAAATCTGCAAGATTGTCTGATCCGCAAATGCGGCGACCCCCATGTTGATCCTTTCTGTAGATACGGCGCTGCAACGGTGTTCGGTTGCGATCACGCGCGATGGCGATGCGTTGGCCGTGGAAGTTGAAGATCGCGAAAAGGGCCACGCCGAGCGCCTCGCGCCAATGGCGGCGGCGGTCTTCAAGGCGGCCGGGGTCGCGCCGGCTGATCTCGATCGCATCGGTGTTGTTGTCGGACCCGGCGGCTTTACGGGCGTGCGCGTTGGGCTCGCTTTTTCGCGCGCTATGGGCCTTGCAACCGGCGCCGGGGTAATCGGCGTCACCAGCCTTGAAGCGCTGGCGCGAAATGTTGACGAGGAAGGCCGAGATGTCGCGAGCGTCATCGATGCGCGCCGCGGGCAGGTTTACGCGGGCCTTTATCGAGATGGTGTTTGCGTCGTTCCGCCTTTTGTCGCGGCCCCTGAGGAGGCCGCCGCACAGATCTCTTCCGCCGCCATTCGAAGCGTCTTGAGCGTTGGAACAGGCAGCGCGCTTTTGCCGGCGCAACACGGTTTTGGCGAGGCGGACGCCGACCCGCAAATTGACCCGATTATGGTGGCGACTTTAACCGCTGCTGCGCCGGCCCCAGCCGGCCCGCCAGCGCCATTATATTTGCGCCCGCCTGATGCAAAACCCTCAGGCGTCAAATCCGCAGGCGCGATGAAGCAAAAATTATGACGCCCTATACTATCCGTCGCGCGGAAAAGTCCGACGCGCAGGTATTGGCAACGCTTGAGGAAGCGGCTTTCGGAAAGCACGCATGGGGCGCAGATGGTGTCGCTGGCGGGTTCTGTGCGGCAGGTGTCGAGATTGTCTTTTGTGAACTGGAAAAAATGCCGCCAATCGGCTTCGCCATCTGGCGTGCGGCGGCGGGAGAAGCGGAGCTTTTATCTATTGGTGTTGTGCCGGACGCGCGCGGGTCCGGCGCTGGCGCCGCGTTACTGGGTGCGGTATTCGATGCGGCGAAGCGCGCTGGGGCCGGCGCGATCTATCTCGAAGTCGATCCGGCGAATATGTCGGCTGTGCGCCTTTATAAACGCGCCGGATTTACCGATACCGCCCGGCGCAAGGCCTATTACCGATCTGGCGCTGATGCGGTGATTATGAGCAAGAACATCTAATGCGCTCGCTTTTCAGTTGAAACCTGCGCCCGGCACAGGGATAAGGGTTGTGCTTAAAGGGAGACCGATCGTGGATCGTCTTGAAAAACTCTGCGTCGAAAAAGGCATGCGCATGACCGAACAGCGCAAGGTCATTGCGCGGGTTCTTTCTGTGGCTGAGGATCATCCGGATGTGGAAGAAATCCACCGCCGCGCGGCGGAGATTGACGCAAATATTTCCATCGCCACCGTCTATCGGACAATGCGCCTGTTCGAGGAATCCGGCGTTGTCGAACGTCACGACTTTCAGGACGGGCGCGCTCGCTACGAAGAGGCGAGCGACGATCATCATGACCATCTGATTGATTTGCGCAGCGGCGAAGTCATCGAATTCGTCAACGAAGAGATTGAAAAGCTGCAAAAGCGTATCGCCGAAGAACATGGCTACAAGCTCGTCGATCACCGGCTTGAGCTTTATGGCGTGCCGCTTGAGAAATCCGGCGATTAATTGCGCCCAAAGAGGGTGCTTTGTTAACAGATTCCGCCAAAATTAATGATGGAAGATTGACAATATGTGGTAAACTCACCAGTGTAATGCACTAACCAGTTTACCTGATAAACGCTGCGCCCAGGAGATTTTCATGGCTTCCTTACGCGACCTTTATCCGATCCCCGATATCGATCCGGTCTGGACCGTGCCGCAAGGCTTTGAGGCGTCGTTTGACTGGGATTACGACGACGGCCGCAAGCAGATGATGCATCTGTATCAGAAGGGCAAAGACATGCAGTGGGATGCGCTAGAGCGCATCGACTGGTCGTTGGAACTCGACACTGAAAATCCGATGCAGATCCCGGACGAATTGTCTGGTCCGTTTCACACGCCCTATTGGGCGAAGATGAGCAACAAGGAAAAGGTCGAGCTGCGCCGGCACATGCAGTCGTGGATTATTTCGCAATTCATGCAGGGCGAACAGGCCGCGCTCATTTGTGCGGCGAAAATCGTGCAGCAAGTGCCGGACCTCGACGCCAAGTTCTATGCATCGACACAAGTGATGGACGAAGCCCGTCATGTGGAAGCCTATAAAAAATTCCTTGAAGGGTTCGATGTCGCCTATCCGATGACGAAACCGCTTCAGACGCTTGTTGATCAAGCGCTGCGCGATTCCCGTTGGGACATGACTTACCTTGCTATGCAGGTTGTGATCGAAGGTCTTGCGCTGGCGGCGTTTAACAATATTCGCGAGATCGCAAAGAACCCGCTGGCCCAACAGGTCAACGCTTTTGTCATGGAGGATGAGTCCCGGCATGTTTCCTTTGGGCGCGTTACGTTGCGTGATTATTATCCGGAACTGACGGAAGCTGAACGCAACGAGCGCGAAGAGTTCCTGATCGAGGCGTGTTATTTGATGCGCGACCGGTTTGAGGCGCGCGAACTTTACGAACATCTCGGTTTGCCGGCGGACGATTTTATCTCTG
This sequence comes from Parvularculaceae bacterium, assembly GCA_021776465.1. Lineage (GTDB taxonomy): Bacteria > Pseudomonadota > Alphaproteobacteria > Caulobacterales > Parvularculaceae > Hyphococcus. Next base: position 13,383 of record JAJFFU010000031.1, on the reverse strand, counting down.
CGCAAAAGGAATCCGGTTTTCAGCAGCATTTTCAGCAAACGCTTTTCCAGCGCATTGTGCCAATCGTGCGCGATATCGGCTTGTGGTCTGACAAGGTAAAAGGCGCTTACACCGAAATGGGCGTCATCGGTTTTGCCGATGTTGATTATGATGATCTGACGGCGATTGATGATCAGCGTGCGGAGGAGTTTGACGAAATGAACCGCAAGGCGCGCGAGGACTACGTCAAAGGCGTAGCGGCCGAAGGCGCTGCTGTCGTTGCAGCTGAGTAGACCTTAACTTTTCGAGCAGTATCGCGCCGCGAGAATGCGGCCCTGCTCTGGCGCTTGCACCAGCACAGCGCAATTTTCGCCCTTGGCGGGCGCTGCCGCATTGAACGTATTTTTATCCGATATCTCACCGAGCATCGCTACGTCAGTGACGATATTGATATCGTTGAATTGACGCCCCGCGTTCTCGCCGCCGCGCACAGCGGTCTGGCTCGTTGGCATGAAATAAACCAGCACGACCTCGCCTTTTCCCGCGAGGCTAAAAACAATCTCGCCATCGGCCTTGCGTTGCAGGGACGTGATTTGCGCTGAGCGCGGGAATTCTTTTTCATCCTTGATCAGGTTTTCGACGTCGCTGCGGGCCGAGCCAACGGCTTCGTTGGCGCCATTGATGACGATTTGCGGCGTATAAACGGCGTTTGTTGCGCGCAAATTGTGGTTGTAGCGGCGTTGACGCTCGGTGTGCGCAGCGTCGGAGTATGGATCAGCCCAGCGGCCATGACGCGTCTGCAATGCGTTCCAGTAATCGACATGCCAGCCAAGGGCGACAACGTCGTCCCGGGTTGCGAGATCTTCGAAATAGGCCGCCGCGGCGACGCATGACGAGCAAGATTGTGACGTAAAAAGTTCGATGACGACGGGATTGTCATCGTTGTCGGCCGCGTTTGCGGTCCCGCCAAGGGCGGCCATTGCGCCTGAAAAAACTGCCGCTACGAATTTCATATTACCAATACTCTGTACTCATTACGCCCGCCCGACTGATTCAGGGAAATAAGCCAGGCCGCGCGGTTGCGCAAAACACACATCCTCAAATTCTCGCGAGGCGGTGTCGCGCCACCGGATTGCATCATCCGCGCGCGCCGCCTACATACCGGCGCTCATATATTATAGATGGCGTCAGATGACGGATTTGCGGCCAAAACAAGGAAAATCAGTATTCATCCGCACCTATGGGTGCCAGATGAATGTCTATGATTCCGAGCGTATGGCCGATCTTTTGAAGCCGATTGGCTATGAAATGGCGTCGGCGCCGGACGATGCCGACCTTGTCATTTTGAACACCTGCCACATTCGCGAGAAGGCCGCCGAGAAAGTATATTCCGACCTCGGACGACTGAAAAAGGCCAAGGCCCGCCGTGCTGAGGCTGGCGGGGATATGACCATCGCTGTCGCGGGCTGCGTGGCGCAGGCGGAAGGCGCGGAAATTTCCGCCCGCGCGCCGGTCGTCGATATGGTCATTGGTCCGCAGGCGTATCATCGCCTGCCGGAGCTTCTGGCGCGCGATGCGCGCAGCCGCGGCGCCATTCTCGAAACTGACTTTGCTGTCGAAGAGAAGTTTGACCGGCTGGCGGCGCGCGAAGCTGACGGGCCGGCGGCGTTCATCACGGTGCAGGAAGGGTGCGATAAGTTCTGTACGTTTTGCGTCGTTCCTTACACACGCGGCGCCGAAGTCTCCCGATCCGTCGATGCGGTTGTTGGCGAGGCGCGTATGCTTGCGGCGCAAGGGGTGCGGGAGATCACGCTCCTTGGCCAGAACGTCAACGCCTGGGCCGGCGCTGCGCCCGCTGGCGATAAGAGCGGCGCCAAAAACGGAAATTGGGGTCTTGGCGAGCTCTGTCGTCATCTGGCGAAAATCGACGGCATCGAGCGTATCCGCTTCACCACCTCCCACCCGCGTGACATGGATGACGGTCTGATCGCGGCGCTCGGCGAGGAGCAAAAATTAATGCCGTATCTGCACCTTCCCGTGCAGTCCGGCGCCGACGACGTCCTGAAAGCCATGAACCGCGGCCATACCGCGGACCATTATGTCCGGCTGATCGAGAAAATTCGCGCCGCACGGCCCGATATTGCGATTTCCGGAGACTTTATTGTTGGTTTCCCTGGCGAAACGACCGAGGCGTTTGAAGAGACATTGGCCCTCGTTGAGACCATCAAATACGCCTCGGCCTATTCCTTTAAATATTCCCGCCGGCCCGGTACGCCGGGCGCGGCCATGCGCAAACAAGTGGCTGAGGTCGAAAAGGATGACCGGCTGGCCCGTCTTCAGGCGTTGCTGGAGCGCCAGCGGGTTGCGTTCAATTCCGCCCAGATAGGCCAGATCCTGCCGGTTCTCTTCGAAAAGCCGGGCCGACACCCGGGCCAGCTCATTGGCCGCTCGCCATATTTGCAAAGCGTTCACGCAAAAGCGCCAGATTCCATGATAGGATCGATTGCGCCGGTGCGCATTGAGGGCGTGACGCCAAATGCGCTTGCCGGCGCGCTGAATGATGAGGGTGAGGACGCCGCTTGAGCGAACAACCGACCGCCGGCGAAGTTGCGCATATCGACTTTGACGACAACGGGCTCGCCGCCGAACTTTCCGGCAGCCACGACGCCCATCTCGCCATATTGGAAGACGCCCTTGGCGTGCGAATTGACCCGCGGGGCAATCGCTTCGCCGTGACCGGCGCTGAGGGTGCGCGGGTGCGTGCGATTGCGGCCCTTGAACGCCTCTATGCGCGGCTGAAACGCGGCGAGGCGGTGGCCGCGGAAGATGTTCGCGCCGCGGCGCGCAATGTCGATGTGATGAAATCGCCGGAGGCTGTTGACGCGCGCGCCATCAAGACACCGAAACGCCTGATCGTGCCGCGGTCCGCGAACCAGGCCGCCTATATAGATAAGCTCAATGGCAGTGATTTGACGTTTGGCGTCGGGCCTGCCGGTACGGGCAAGACTTATCTCGCGGTCGCCCATGCGGTCGGCTTGTTGCTCTCCGGCGCCGTTGAGCGGATTATTTTATCGCGCCCGGCGCTCGAAGCGGGCGAACGCATCGGCTTTCTCCCCGGTGATATGAAGGACAAGGTCGACCCTTTCTTGCGTCCCCTATACGACGCGCTGCATGATATGATGCATACGGATTATGTTGAGCGCCGCATTGCCGCGGGCGATATCGAAATTGCGCCAATCGCTTTCATGCGCGGCCGCACCCTGGCGCGCGCTGCGGTGATCCTGGATGAGGCCCAGAACGCAACGCCGGAACAGATGAAAATGTTCCTGACCCGGCTCGGCGAAGGCGCTCATATGGCGGTGACAGGCGATCCCTCCCAGACAGATTTACCGAGCGGTGAGCGATCCGGGCTTGCTGATGCGCTGTCCGTGGTCGCCGGCGTCGAGGGCGTTTCCGAAGCGCGCTTCACTGCCGCAGACGTTGTGCGCCACCCGCTCGTTGCGCGCATCGTTACCGCTTATGACGCGCGCGACCGGAAACGGCGCCAACCGTGATGATTGCGACGGACGAGACGGTCTGCGACGTGCGTGTGGATTGCGATGGCTGGGCGGAAATCGAGCCCGAGGCGCTTTGCGAATTATGTTTCCGCGCCGTGCGAAGGCGCTGCGCCGACGCAAAGAACGCAGTGTCGGTCCTGTTTACGGACAATGCAGCGATCGCCGCCTTAAATGCCGAATTTCGCGGCATGGACCGCCCGACCAATGTTCTCTCATTTCCGGCTGGCGACGCCCCGTTGCCCGGTCTCGATTACCTCGGCGATATTGCCCTCGCGCTCGAAATCAGCCGATTGGAAGCGACGGACCGCGGCGTGTCCTTGCGCGATCACGCGGCGCACCTTCTTGTCCATGGCATGTTGCACCTAATTGGTTATGATCACGAGGAAGAGGCAGACGCGGCGGCGATGGAAGCGCAGGAAAGCGCGGTTCTCGCGACACTTGGCGTTCCCGACCCATACGCCGTAGCCGACGAAGAATGATGACGAACGACAACCCAGATCCCGAAGACAAGGCGCGCCAGACCAGTATTCTGGGGCGCATCCGTGCGATATTTGGCGAGCAAGACGTCGCCGACATTGTCGAGCCGACAGACGGCGCAGCCAGTCTTGCCGGCGAAAATGACGACACTTTTTCGTACGCCCGCCGCGCTATGATTGAGCGCGTGATCGCGTTTGATGAAAAACAGGTCTTTGACGTCATGGCGCCGCGGGCCGATATTTTCGCGGTCGATATCAACACGCCACTCGACGAACTCGTCAAGACATTCGCAAGCGCCGGCCATTCGCGCATGCCGATCTATCGCGGCGATCTCGACGACCCCGTTGGAATGGTTCACATCAAAGATGTCGTCGGCCTGCTCTCTAACGGTGGAACCGTTGAGGCGGGCGGAGAACCGGTGCTGAAGTCTCTGCGCCGGGACCTTCTTTATGCGCCGCCGTCCATGCGGGTGACTGACATGTTGTTGCGTATGCAAGCCTCGCGCATTCATATGGCGCTGGTCATTGACGAATATGGCGGCACGGATGGTCTCGTTACGATTGAAGACCTCGTCGAGGAAATTGTCGGCGACATCAATGATGAACATGACGACGATGAAGAGCCGTCTATAACACCGGCTGCTGACGGCGGTTGGGTCGCTGATGCGCGCGCAGAACTTGACGTTTTTGAAACGGAAACCGGCGCGCAACTTAACCTGGATGACGATGAGATAGACACGGTTGGCGGGTATGTTGTTTCCATCGCGGGCCGTGTGCCGCAGCGCGGCGAAATAATCTCCAGCCCGTCCGGGTTCGATATCGAAATCGCCGAAGGCGACGCGCGCAAAGTTCGGCGTCTGCGCATTCGCCCGTCAACGCGCGCCAAAAACGAAGCAGCGGAATAGCCCCGAAAGGCGCGAGATGGATCAGGCCTTGGCGCGCATCGGCGTCCAGCTCCAGGAAATCGCGGGACGCGCGCGTGCGCTGACAGGATGGCGCCGCGCGGCATGTGCGTTTGCGGCGGGCGTTCTGGGCGCGCTCGCTTTGGCGCCGTTCTACGCGCTGCCGCTGCTTGGCGTTGCGTTCACGGCATTCATCATTTTGCTGGATGGCGCCGCAGACAGCGCGCGCCCGCGCCTTCGCGCCTTTGCTTCGGGCTGGTGGTTCGGCTTCGGTTATTTCCTTGCCGGCGTATACTGGATGGCGTTTTCATTTTTCGTCCAGGCCGACCAGTTTGCATGGATGGCGCCGATCGCCGTGACCGCCATGCCGGCGGGGCTTGCCCTTTTTTCCGGCGCTGCGGCGCTCGTTTGTATCGGGATTTGGCGACCGGGCTGGCAGCGCATCATCCTGTTTGCGGCGGTCTTTTCTGTTTTCGAATATCTCCGCGGTCACATCCTGACCGGATTGCCATGGAACCTGTCGGGCCAGGCGCTCGCAGGCACAGCCGCCGGCGCCCAGACGGCGGCATGGTATGGCGCATACGGATTAAGTTTCGTCGTGATTGCGATCGCCGGATCGGCGGCCGCTGGCCTTTCACGCGGCGTCGCCCCGCGCCGCACAGCGCTATGGGGTGCAGCGCCGGTCATTGGCGTCGTTGTTTTGTTCGCGGTCGGTTTTGCGCGCTTGTCGCTCGCGCTGCCTCAGCCTGAACAACCCGACGCTTACCTCCGGATCGTTCAGCCGAACATCAATCAACGGGACAAAATCAACCCCGACAAATGGGGCGATAATTTTTACCGCAATCTGGAATTTTCGCTTGGCGATTTGCCAGATGGCGCATCAGACGGGGCGCCTCTCCTTGTCATCTGGCCGGAAAATGCCGCACCGCTTCTTGATGAAGCCGACACAGCGCTCGACATCCTGGCTACCGAATTGCCGCAAGGGGCAAGCCTGATCGCCGGCGCGGTACGCCGCAGCATCAATGCCGACAACACCTATCGGTATTACAATGCGCTTGCAGTTGTTGAAGGTTTCGCGAGCGGCGATCCTTCAATCAGCCACTATGACAAACATCATCTCGTTCCCTTCGGCGAATACCTTCCCTTCTACGATTTACTGAACGCCATAGGCCTTGCGCAGCTCACACCTTACGGCGACGCTGGTTTTGCGGCGGGCGAAGGGCCGGCCGTTCTTTCCGCCAGCGGAATAAAATTTTCGCCGCTGATTTGTTACGAGGCAATTTTCCCGGGCGCTGTTTACCCGGACGGCGAGCGCCCGCAATTGATCATCACCGTGACCAATGACGCCTGGTTCGGCGACACGTCCGGACCGCGCCAGCATTTGGACCAGGCGCGGTTGCGGTCCATCGAGACCGGCCTTCCCATGGCGCGCTCAGCTAATACCGGCGTTTCGGCGCTCATCGATGCGCATGGTCAGGTCTTGGCGCGCATCCCGCTTTATGACGGCGGGAGCATTAACGCTGCGCTGCCGCGGGCGATTTCGCCGCCGATCTATGATCGCGTCGGTGACGCCCTTTATTTTCTCATGATTGCCTGCGCGCTGGCGGCCGGCCTCTGGGGCCATATATTATCGCGCGCAGTCGGCCGAAGGCTGCAACCTTTACGCGATACGGTAAAAAAGCCATAATAATCGATCGGCCAGTAGGGCCGGGCGTGAAATTCAAAGCGCGGATGTAACGTCACAGAAGGTGACATCATGGCCAGAACGGCGAAAACGACGAAAGCGGCGAAACCCGTCGTCTCAAAAAAAACCACCCGCAAGAAAACACCGCTGAAAAAGAAGGGCGGTCCGGACCCGATTGACGTTCACGTCGGCGGGCGTGTCCGCCTTCGGCGCATGGTGCTTGGCATGAGCCAGGATGCGTTGGGAAAGGCTCTGGGCCTTACATTTCAACAGGTTCAGAAATACGAAAAGGGCGCAAACCGCATTGGCGCAGGCCGCCTGATGCAGCTTTCCGGTCTTCTCGAAGTGCCGGTGCAGTTTTTCTACGACGACTACGACACCGAGGTTGGCGCTCGCGGCTTTGCCGAAGACGACGCGCCGAGCGATCCCTTTATGGATCTCCTCCATTCGCAGGAAGGCGTGCAGCTTTGCCGCTACTACACGCAGATCGAGGACCCGATCGTCAGAAAACGCGTGCTGGACCTTGTTCGCTCGATTTCGGAAACTGAAACCGCTAAGAAAAACTGATATATTTGCGTGCGCGCAGGCCGCTTTCGCTGATATTGGACAGGGCGGCGGCCATTCGCTATAGGCGCGCCATATAAACTTTTCATTATATGAAAGGCCCGGATATCCATGGCGCGTCAGTCCTACCAATTTACCAGTGAAAGCGTGTCCGAAGGGCATCCAGACAAGGTCTGCGACCGGATTTCCGACGAAATCGTCGATCTCATTTATCGCGAGGCGGAAACAGCGGGCATGAGCCCGTGGGACGTGCGCGTTGCCTGCGAAACGCTGACGACAACCAACCGCGTCGTCATTGCCGGCGAAGTTCGTGCGCCCGAAGCGCTGACAATAAATGGCGGTGTTGAGCCTGCGCCCTTTATCAAGGCGGCGCGGGACGCCATCCGTGACATCGGATACGAGCAGGACGGCTTTCACTGGGAGACGGCGCAAGTCGACGTTCTCCTGCATGGTCAGTCCACGGACATTGCCCAGGGCGTTGACAATGCGGCCGACGCTAACGCCGAGGGCGCAGGCGATCAGGGCATCATGTTCGGATATGCCTGCCGCGAAACCGATGCGCTCATGCCGGCGCCGATCCATTACAGCCACCGGATATTGAAAGACCTCGCGACAGCCCGTCACGCCGGCGAAGGCGACGCAGGCCGTCTCGGGCCGGACGCAAAAAGTCAGGTCACAGTGCGTTACGCCGATGGTCGTCCGACGGAAGTCACGTCGATCGTGTTGTCGACGCAGCATCTCGATGAGGATTGGGATTCGGCGAAAGTTCGCGACGTCGTGGAGCCTTATATTCGCGGCGCCCTTAGAGAAATCGAAATATCAAAAGACTGCGCATGGCACGTGAACCCGACCGGGAAGTTTGTCATCGGCGGGCCGGATGGCGACGCAGGCCTCACCGGGCGCAAGATCATTGTCGACACCTATGGCGGCGCAGCGCCCCATGGCGGCGGCGCATTCTCCGGCAAGGACACGACCAAGGTTGACCGCTCTGCAGCGTATGCCGCGCGCTATCTCGCCAAAAACGTCGTCGCCGCCGAACTCGCCGAGCGCTGCACGATCCAGCTTTCCTATGCGATCGGCGTCGCGCAACCGCTTTCCGTTTACGTCGATACGCACGGCACGGGCGAGGTCGATGAAATGGCGCTGGAGCGGGCGCTTCGCGAAGCGATGGATCTTTCGCCTTCGGGCATTCGCCGCGCGCTCGACCTAAACCGGCCCGTTTACGCACGAACGGCCGCCTACGGACATTTTGGCCGGGATCCGGACGAAGATGGCGGTTTCTCCTGGGAGCGCACCAACCTCGTTGAAGCGTTGAAATCAGCGCTTTAGACTTGGTTGCGTCAAAATGTCCCGGCACGGGCGCGAATTCCGGGCGTTTTAGCTGGCTGCGTATGTGAAAAAAGGGTCACCCGGCGGAAATTGCCGTTATCTTCGCGTTGCAATATGGTACGACGCGACGTGGCCGGCGTCCGCGGCAGGGTTTGCTGCGGATTTTCCCGGATGCGCGAAGGCGTCCACTAAATATGAACGGGGCAGAACTTATGACGATTTTGAAAAACGAGCGTGAAAAAATGTTGGCGCGTTTAAGCCGTGCGCTGATTGTCGGCGCGCCTGCGGCGCTTTTGCTGGCCGGCTGCTCGCAAGCTGACAATGAGGATGCTGCTGAATCGGTTGTTGAAGAAGTCGAAGAAGCGGCCGAAGCGACTGGCGACTATGTTGAGGAAGCGGCTGAAGAAGCGGCGGAAGCTGCTGAAGCAACGGCCGAAGCAGTAGAAGAGGCCTACGAAGAAGGCGCAGAAGCTGCTGAGGAAGCCGCAGAAGACGTTGAGGAAGCTGTTGAAGAAGCAGCTGATGACGCCGAAGAAGCCGTTGAAGGCGGCGGCTGATTTGCTTCAGCAACATCGGTAGACCAATTACAAAACGGCGTTCCCGCGGGAGCGCCGTTTTTTTATAGCGCCGATATGGTCTCGACCATGGCGCGCGCACCGGTATGCCGGTCGCCGAATTTAATTTCACTGCAGGAAATTGCGCCCGGCCAATGCGCCATGCGCGCCGCCGCCGTTGCGGACAATGCGCGGTCTGCAATCATCGACGCCAAGGACAAAAACGCGGGGCGTCCAATGAGCCGGGTTATCACAGGCTCTTCCACCGACGCCTGAAACATGGGCGTTATTACAACGTCCACAGAGCACTCCTCGGCAGGCGTATTTTCTAAAGCGATAAGTGCGCCACGGTTTTCATTTGCCCACTGACTGACGAAGGGCGCCGGGTTTCCGGTGTCTTCCGCCTTGATCCTCGCTGGCAGTGGTAACGGGAGCGCCCTGCCGGGCAATCCGCCAAGACGGCACGCGCCGGAAATCAATGTTGCGGAAGTTCCTTCAAGACAAGCAACGCCGAGGCAATCCCAGCGCGATTTTTGAGACGATGCGATGAGCGCCGTTTTATCGCCAATACGCCACAAGCTTGCAGACAGGAGCGGCGCATCGCCATCGCCCCGCCCCACTGCATCGTCACTCAGGACCATGCAAAGCGCATCGGCGACTTCGGCAAGGCGTAAATTGCTGCGCACCAGCCGAGATCCGACGGCGATGGCATAGCCGGCGCGATCAGTATGCACGGAAACTTCTGTGTCACTTTTCCTGTCGGTCGCCGCGGCGAGTGGGGCAAGGACAGGTTCCAGGCGGTTTGCAATCTCCGGCGTCGCAACACGAATACGGTAGAGCACGCCTTCCAAATAAACTGAATGTTCTCCGACCCATGCTGACGGTGTTGGCGGCGAGTGTTTGTCTTCCGTTGCTGGCGCTTCGCCGGCGGGCGACAGCAAGCCCGCCGCGCCCCAGTCGGCGAGGGTGTCCCACACGGTTTTGAGCGCTTGTTCTTTGCCCATGCCCGGGGCGTCGGAGAAATTGGTGAGATCGCGGGCGATATCGTTTGGAAGATCGCCGGCGCCCGCGCGCAACCATATATACGCGCCGGCGGTTGGCGGTGACATCAGCTGATTTTTTTCTCCACCGTGCAAGACGAGTTCGTCGTCAAAGGCGTACTCGCCCGCGGCATTGGTTTTTAGGCAATAATCGTCCGTGACGCCCTCGTTCATCGCTTCCGCGAGCGCGATGTCGGCATGGCGCGGCGCCGGAAAGAAAGGGAAAAATTCACGGGCGTCATCGTCTGGATAAATGCGTTCAAAACCGCCGGCGCGGTCGCCTTCACGCTCGCTGGCGGCAATCATCGCAGCTATATCGTTTGGGGTAACATCCCGCCTCGCGCGGTCATTCAGGCCCGACATGGCGACAAGATCGGTAACGACTGCGCGCTTGATATTTTCTTCCATGACGCCGCCGGCGTCCGGTTCCGCGCAGACATCGAGTGATGGGCTGAGGTTGCATTCCAATAGCCACGGCTTGAGATCGGCGTCGACCATGCAGTCCATGCCGATCAACTCGCAACACCCGCGCGCCCATGCGCCGGTTTTGGCAAGGCGCTCACGCATATGCTCTCGCGCTGCGATGGCCGTGATGGCGCCCATATCGCGAATAGCGCTGAACATCGCACCTGCGTCGCCGCCATTTTTCGTGAGCCATTTGCGGTAATCGGCAAAGCTGTGAAATTCCACCGCCGTATCGACCGAATCGTTAAGAGCATTCACATCGGGGTTTGTGAGGTGCGCATAGAGATTGTCGAAATCGCCGTCGCGGTATGGCTCTGACGCCAGTTTTGCAAAGCCTTCCTTGTACAGATAAACCCGCAACGGCTCGACAGATGTTATAAGGAGATAACACCGCAGGACATATTTTCGCCCGTCGAACAAATGTGGTTCGTTCAGATATTTCTGGACCAGCATTTTTTCATCAGCCGGCGCTGCGCCCGCATCGGCGATGACCTCGATGCCGCGGCCTCGCGACAGGCTTTTCGGTTTGACGATCCAGCGTTTTTGCGGGTGATCGAACGCTTCGCGTTGAAGCGCGTGATAATCGTCCGGCATCAAATAGCTGTCTGGAAAAAACTCATATCGATCCTTAAGCGCCGCGGGCGCCCGGCGGCGCGCTGCATCGAGCGACTGATAAAGGAGGGATTTTACCGTCAGCGCATGATTGCCCGGAATATGATTGATCCATTGGCCCGGCTTCATTTTCCGATAAACGCCGCGCACAGGCATGCCTGTATGCCAACAGGCGTCCCAGTCCGTTCCATCGCCGCGCGTCCACAAATCAGGATCCAGGGCGTCGATAAAAAACTTGTCCTGCGCCGGCGCGCGCTTTGCGCCTGTCCAATACCGCCTTTTTTTCATGCCATCCGCGTTTGTCTGTCCGTCATCCAGATTGTCCAACCAATTTGGCGCAGCAGCGACAAAGAACGCAAGGCGGGCGAGACAATAGTGACCGTCGGCGCTATAGACGCGCCACTATGACAGACAGCAAATATCTTCCCAATCTTTACGGGCGCCGAGTAGACAAGCCGCTCCGCGCTCGGCCAGCGCAACTGATGTCAGAACTCTTGCCGACTATCGCTGCGCCCGATCCCGACGACGGACCCGTTGACCCGGTGGCGCTGTTTCCGGACGTGACGGAATTCTGGTTTGAAATAGGGTTTGGCGGCGGCGAGCATCTCGCCTGGCAGGCGGAGAAAAACCCATCGGTCGGTATGATCGGCGCAGAGTCTTTTGTGAACGGCGTCGCCAAACTGGTGACGAAAATTGACGATCAGGGTCTTCAAAATATCCGTATTCATTTCGGCGATGCGCGGCCCTTGCTCGAGGCATTGCCGGACGGATCGTTGTCAAAGCTGTTTGTCCTTCATCCAGACCCCTGGCCGAAAAAGCGCCATCACAAACGGCGCATGATCTCGCCGTGGTTTTTTGCTGAAGCGACACGGGTGTTGCGCCCCGGCGGCGAGTTGCGCGTCGCGTCTGATATTCCGGACTATATCGGCTGGACGCTGATGCATGCGCGCCACGCTTCAGGGCTTGAATGGACGGCGCAATGCGCGGCGGACTGGAAAGCACAACCCGCCGACTGGCCTGAAACACGTTATGCGGCAAAGGCTGCAAGGGAAGGTCGAACGCCCGCCTATCTGGTTTTTCGCCGCCTTTAAAATCCATCTGACCGCAATGTGACTTGAAACCTTCTGCGCATACCGGTCTCGTGAAAGCTTAGAGTGAGTTTTTTGTTCAGGTACTTCATGCGCGTCTTTAAAATCCTAAGTTTACTCGCCGCCGCTGCGGTTTCGTCGTCTTGCGTAAAGCTCACGCTCGCATGGACGGATTTAAAGCCCAACGGCGCCGTCGCGACACCGCCGGTTTTGAGCGAAAGCGACGACGTCGCGGCCTGGCGCAATGAGCGCGCGCCGCAATTGCGCGCGGCCTTTGAGCGACACGTTATTGGCGCGATGCCGGATGCATCGGCGACACGCATCATCGAAAAGCGGGTGATTGACGAGACCGCCTTTGGCGGTCGCGGGCGCCTTGAAGAGTGGACGCTGTCGGCGACGGCGACGTTCAACGGCGTTGCTGTTGAAACGAAAGAGGTGATGGATCGCGGCGGCTTTCTGGTTCAGGTGGTCGTTCCCAATAACGCCGCCGGACCGGCGCCGCTCATCATGATGCAGACGTTCTGTCCGTCGTGGGACGCGATGCCGCATTCGGGCGTTTCACAGCCCGATGACGCAGACTCCATGAATGGCGGTTTTTTCGGATCCATCGCGAGTTATGTCTTTGGTCGATTTATTTGCACGCCCCCTTACGAGGAAATTCTTGACCGCGGCTATGCGGTTGCGTCGTTTTTTCCAAGTTCCGTTGCGCCGGACCGGAGCGAAGAAGGGCTCGCAGAATTGCGCCGACTTTCAACCGGATATGACGACGACGAAACGCGTTGGGGCGCGGTTGCCGCCTGGGCCTGGCTCTATGGGCGCATGACCGACGCCTTCGAAAGCGACGAACGCTTTGATAAAAACGCCTACATCGCCTGGGGCCATTCACGATACGGCAAGGCGGCGCTTTATGCGGCCGCTTTCGACGCGCGCATCGACGGCGTCATTGCCCATCAATCAGGCACCGGCGGCGCCTCGCTTAATCGGGGCAAGCCGGGAGAAAGTATTGCCTCCATGACGGAAAATTATCCGCACTGGTTTGCGCGCGCCTATGCCAGCGAAACCGACATGCCAATCGATCAGCATCAATTACTGGCGCTGATAGCGCCGCGGCCGATCCTGCTCGGCAATGCGCG
>JAJFFU010000004.1 GCA_021776465.1 Parvularculaceae bacterium | reverse complement strand
TCACTTCGGGCTTTGAACTTGAACGACATGGAACGTTGGCCGCCGGAGCGTCGCGACGGCGTCGCTGCAGAAACGGCGCGTCAGTTGGCAGATGCTGACTGCGAAAACGAGACTGTTAAACTTTGGATAGATGCCTCGTCGCGCGGGTTCGACAGCGAAATGCTGCCGCCTTATCTGATTGTCTACCGGATGCTCGCGAGCGAGGAAAACCCGCCGAAGATATTCTCCCAGACCGCCGTGCGTATCCGTTATCAACCTGTGATCGATGCGATTAACGCCAAGCTGACCGAAATCGAAGCCTCCGGCGCTGTGGCGGAGGGCGGTAAACCGTGGCCCGAATATATTGAAGGCATTGAGGGCGCCGTGCGTGAATTCGTTGCGCTGTTGGATGACGACGCGGCCCCGCTGGAAAAAAGAAACGAGGCGGCGGGATGGATCGCGCAGTCAGCCCATATCGTCGAACTATGGCTTCTGGAGGCTGAAGACTGAACAGCGTCCGGCATATCACTTGATCAACGGGCGCCCGTTTGAGGAAGGTATTGTATCTTGCGCTTGTTCGTTAGTCGGCGGAACTCATCAATCGATGAGGTCAACGACGCCATCGCGCCGGTCGTAAACGCGAAAGCCCATCTTCTGGTAAAGCGGTAACGCGGCAGGGTGGTCGAGTGAACAAGTCTCAAGGCGCAATTTTTTCGGCGATAGAGACCAGGCGAGGTCAACGATGTTCGTCAGGAAAAAGGGGCCAAGGCCGCGCCCGGTGAAATCAGGGGCGAGGCCGAAGAATTTTAACTCCGCGCCATCCCTGTCGCGATTGTCGATTTCAGCAAAGCCGCCCGGCGCGCCGTCCACATAAAGAACATAGACATACACGGATCGGTCATGAATGATTTCGGTCAGGGCTTCATCGTCGAGGCGTCGACGGCTGACCCATTTCCACGGATCACCGACAAGGCGGTAGAGATACCGATAGTAATGGATCGGGGTCTCCTCGACCCGCAGGATCGCGATTTTTCCACGCGGGCGCGCCGGCGTCGGCAGGATCGGCTGCGCCTTCTGCTCGAGATAAGTAATCGTAACCGATAGTCTTTTCCCGTCGGGATCAGCCGGTGACGATTGGGTATTCTGCGCGGTCATGTTCCTCTTTGCCCCATTCGGCCCATGAGCCATCGTAAAGGCTCCAGCGGCGATGGCCAAGGCTTTCAAGCGCCAGTGCGAGGACTGCAGCGGTAACGCCCGATCCGCAGGTGGTGATCGCGGGCGCGTCCATATCAATACCAGCTGCGATGAAAACCGCCTTGAGCACGTCAGGCGGCTTCATCGTCCCGTCGTCGTTGAGAAGCCTATCAAATGATACATTTTTCGCGCCGGGCATGGCGCCGGAGAGAAGACCCGCCCGCGGCTCCGGTGCGCGCCCGAAAAAATGCTCCGCCGATCGCGCATCGATTATCTGGCTTGTGTTGTCAGCAATGACGGCGCGGACACCAATCGCGTTGCGGACCAGTAAAGGTTGTAGCGATGCGTCATATTCTACGGGCTGTGCGGTGAGCAAAGCGTCTGTAACATTGCGCCCTTCGGCCAGCCATTTTTTGAGGCCGCCATTCAGCACGGCAACGCGTTCATGGCCCATAGCCCGAAATGTCCACCAAACGCGCGGCGCAGAAAACACACCCATATCATCATAAACGACAATCGCGTCTTCATGCGAAACGCCCATGGCGCCGACAGCGTCGGCGAAAGCGCCCGGCACGGGAAGCATATGCGGCAGATCCGTCGCCTTATCTGAAATCGCATCAATATTGAAAAACACCGCACCTAGTATGTGGCGTTTATTATAATCATCGCGCGCAACACCGGCGTCCGGCATGCGCCACGAAGCATCAATGATTTTGACATCGTTCAGATGTTCGCCAAGCCAGTCAGTTGAAACGAGTGGCGTCGGCAGCGCCGGCATATCTATGTCTTCGTCCAGACGCTTCCCTTGCGCAGGGCGTCAGCAACTTTGCCGGTGCGTTTGCCTTGCGTGGCGTGGGCTTTCCAGAAGGCGTCGTTGAAGGAGGGCGCGTTGGGCTCGCGGTAGATGACGCCCAAGGGCATCGGATAGGTTGCCATCGGCAGGCTGATCAGCATCTGCGCCATCGTCCGGTTGGTCTCGTCATGGACGAGAGTTTCCGCTTCCGGCACGCCGTTGTCGCCAACGTTAACGATTTCCAGCGCTAATGTCTGGGGATTGAGCTTCAGGCCCTTGGTTCCGTTGGCGAAAGTGAGCGGTTTCCCATGTTCTACATGAAGCTGGTTTTCTGCGGCCGATTTCTTGGCGACGAAATCGTCGAACACGTCCTTGTTGTAGACGATGCAGTTCTGGAAAATTTCAATAAAGGCTGCGCCCTTGAATTCGCGCGCCGCTTTTAAAACGGGTGAGAGTTTCTTGGCGTCCGTATCGATGCCGCGAGCAATGAATTTGGCGTTGGCGCCGAGAGCGAAAGCGCAAGGGGAAACGGGCGCGTCTATCGAGCCCGCCGGCGTTGAGGGAGAGCGCGTACCGGGCCGCGAGGTCGGCGAATACTGCCCCTTGGTGAGGCCGTAAATCTCGTTGTTAAAGAGCATGATCTGCGTGTCGAGATTGCGGCGCAGCACATGCAGCAAATGATTGCCGCCGATGGAAAGTCCGTCGCCGTCGCCGGTGACCAGCCAGACGTCCAGCTCCGGATTGGAGAGTTTCAATCCCGTCGCAAACGCCGGCGCGCGCCCATGGATCGTGTGGAAGCCATAGGCGTTCATGTAATAGGGAAAGCGCGAGGAGCAGCCAATGCCGGAAACAAAGACGGTGTTGTCCGGGTCCGCACCCACATCGGCGAGCGTCTTCTGCACGCATTTCAGGATCGCATAGTCGCCGCAGCCGGGGCACCAGCGCACTTCCTGATCGGTGGCGAAATCTTTAGCGGTGAGGGGAGCGTTCATGACATTTTTCCGGTACTTGCTATCCGTCCTTTCCCGCGAAGGCGGGAATCCAGTCGGCATGATCTGACGCGCATCGCGGAGCATTTTTCGTTTGCTGGGTCCCCGCCTTCGCGGGGATGGGCGGAGAAAAGGAAAATCTTTTTCATCACTCCGCCGCCTTCACGTTCGCTTTCGCTGGCAGGTTCGCGGCAATCGCCTCAACAAGCTCCGACACTTTAAACGGCTGTCCTGAAACCTTGTTCAATTGCACGACCTCAATCCCAAGCTTGTCACGTAACAGCGTTGCGCACTGGCCCATGTTCATTTCTGGCAGGAGAATGCGGTCATAGCCTGCGAGTAGCTCGGCGAGGTTTTTCGGTAGCGGGTTGAGCCAGCGCAAATGGATCTGCGCAGCCTCCAAGCCTTGTTCGCGTGCGACCGAAACCGCGCGGTGGATCGCGCCATGGGTTGAGCCCCAGCCGACGACCGCAAGGCCGCCTTTTTGCGGGCCTTGCTCAACGCGCTGATCAGGAATGAAATCGGCGACAGCGGCGACCTTCGCCGCTCGCATTTCCGACATTTTCTGGTGATTGTCGGCGTCGTAGGAAATGTCACCCGTGGCAATGTCTTTTTCGAGCCCACCGATGCGGTGGGCAAGGCCTTTCATGCCCGGCGACACCCAGGGTCGCCCTAGGCTCTGGCCGCTGCGATCCCAGATCGCTTTTTTGAGTTCAACCGGGTCATCGACAGGTTTCGGCGCGGCGCCGTGGAGGATCGGCTCGTAATCATCCATATCCGGTATCGTCCACGGGCCGGCAGCGTTGGCAATATACCCATCGGTGAGCAGAAAAACCGGCGTCATGTGGCGCAACGCAACGCGGGTCGCCTCGATCGCGCCGTCGAAACAATCGCCGGGGCCAGCTGTCGCCAGGACCGGAACCGGCGTATCGGCATTTCGGCCGTACACCGCTTGATAAAGATCGGATTGTTCAGTTTTGGTGGGCAGGCCGGTTGATGGTCCGCCGCGCTGGGAATTAATAACGACCAGTGGCAATTCTGTTTGCACAGCAAGGCCGATCGCTTCTGTTTTAAGCGCAATACCGGGACCGGAGGACGACGTAACGCCGATCTTGCCGCCGAACGACGCGCCAATGGCGGCGCAACAGGCGGCGATTTCGTCTTCGGCCTGAAACGTCGCGACGCCAAGCTCGCCCATACGCGAAAGGTAATGCAGGATCGAGGAGGCCGGCGTGATCGGATAGCCGCAGAACATGATCTGCTTGCCGGCGAGTTCGCCAGCGGCGGCAAGGCCAAGTGACAGAGCCTCGGCGCCGGTAATGGTGCGATACTGGCCCGCTTCCATCGGCGCCTCGCCGACGACGAATTGCGGTATCTCGGCGGAAAGCTCTGCGGTCTCGGCGTAAGCATGGCCGGCGTCCAGTGCTGCGATGTTACCGATGAGCGCTTCCGGCGCTTTCGTTCCGAACTTCTTCGTGGCCCATTGTTTGATAGGATCGCGGTCGCGGCCGAACATCCAAAGGACACATCCGAGCGCCCAAAAGTTTTTGCATTGTTCAGCGTCGGATTTTGAAAGACCATGCGGTTTTACCGCTTCAAGCGTTTGCGCCGAGACGTCGATCTCAATGACTTGAAAATCCGAAAGCTCACCCGTTTCGCGGGGATCTTTTTCGATATTCGCCTTGGCGAAGTTTCGCGCATTGAAAGCGCCCGTATTTAAAATAACGAGGGCGCCCTTCGGCAATGTCCCCAAGTTTACTTTCAGCGCCGCCGGATTGAAGGCGACGAGAACGTCAGGTTGATCGCCGGCGGTCGAAATGCGCCTTGCGCCGAGGTTGATCTGAAAGGCCGAGACGCCGAACGTCGTGCCGACCGGCGCCCGGATTTCCGCGGGGAAGTCCGGGAAGGTCGAGAAATCGGCGCCCGAGAGCGCCGTTGATTCCGCAAACTGGCTGCCGAGGAGCTGGACGCCGTCGCCGGAGTCGCCAGCAAATCGCACCACAACGGCGCGGTCTTCAGGAGTAATCTTTGTCATTCGTCTCGTTGCCGCCTTCGTCGCGCGCCCGCCCTATTTTTGCGCGGCTTTCGAACGGCGAAGCCTACGCCTAAAACGGGGGAAAATCGAGACGGCGATATCGCAACCTTTGCTTGCGGAAACAAGGGGTTTGCGCCGGGCGCTCGCGGTTTGTTGACGAGGCCCCAGTTCGTCTTCAGAGGCTTGTAGTTACGCTATCACGCCGCCATGTTGCCGCCGCTGCAAACCGATGTAGGTTCTGCGCGAATCCAGGGAGCCGCGTCCAGATGAAATTCTTTGTCGACACCGCCGATATCGCCGAAATCAAGGGACTTTTGCCGACTGGTCTCGTTGACGGCGTGACCACCAATCCAAGCCTGATCATGAAATCGGGCCGAGATTTTCGTGAAGTGGTCGCCGAAATCTGTGATCTCGTCGACGGGCCGGTCAGCGCCGAAGTCACGGCCCTTGAGGCCGATAAGATGATCAGTGAAGGCAAGTCGCTCGCCGGCATCGCCGAGAATGTCTGCGTCAAGCTGCCGCTGACGATGGACGGCATTACCGCCTGTAATGCGCTCTCAGGCGAGGGGATCAAGACGAATGTGACTTTGTGTTTC
Source organism: Parvularculaceae bacterium (assembly GCA_021776465.1). Classification (GTDB taxonomy): domain Bacteria; phylum Pseudomonadota; class Alphaproteobacteria; order Caulobacterales; family Parvularculaceae; genus Hyphococcus. The sequence goes on along the minus strand of JAJFFU010000004.1, from coordinate 902 downwards.
GCCGCCAATCAGGCGCTGCTGGCGGCGAAGGCAGGTGCGACATTCATTTCTCCGTTCATCGGGCGTCTTGACGATATCAACATTGACGGGATGGAATTGATCCGGGAAATCCGGATGATTTATGATAATTACGATTTCCGTACGGAAATCCTCGCCGCGTCGATACGCTCCGCCAATCACGTAAAGGACTCAGCATTGTTTGGCGCTGACGTTGCAACGGTTCCGCCGGGTGTTCTGAAGGGGCTTGCCAGTCATCCGTTGACGGATAAAGGTCTCAAAGCGTTTCTCGACGATTGGGCCAAAACCGGCCAGAAAATTATTTAACGCATATGGACGACACAGACGCGACCGCAGGCGATTTCGACACCGGCCCGCCATTTGTTTTTGGTTTCGGATTTAAAGACGGCGCTGCCGTTCAGCAAAATTGGGAAGACGTTGTTTCCAGTGCGGCTGGATTTGACTGGACGTGGCTTCATCTAAATATGAATAATGAGGAGACGCGGACATGGATCCGCGCTCAGCATGATATTCCGTATGCGGCGCAGAATGCGCTGCTTGCTGGTGAAACGCGCCCGCGTGTGACGCATTTCGATAATGGTCTGGTCGTCAATCTGCGCGGCGTTAATCTGAACGAGGGCGCGGATCCGGAAGATATGGTCTCTATTCGCATCTGGGCCGATGAACGCCGGGTCATCACGACCCGCCGGCGCCGGTTGAAAGCGGCGCAGGATATTCGGGGCGAAATCGCTGACGGGACGATCGTCGTCAAAAGTCCGGGCGCCCTTGTTGTCAAGATCGCCGCGCGGCTGACGTCTCGAATGACGCCGTTTGTGGAGAGCATCGAAGACACCATCGATGCCCTTGAAGCCGATGTTATTAATGCGCGCGGCGACGGCGTTCGT
>JAJFFU010000030.1 GCA_021776465.1 Parvularculaceae bacterium | reverse complement strand
TTCTGGGCGAACGCATCAATGGCGACGCGAACGTCTGGCGACAACACACCAAAGGCGACGCCGCCAGGGCCAAAGCCTCCACTCGATGCAATGCCGGAAATCCCAGAGGCTGCGTCCGTGCCGGGCGCAAAAGTGCTGTTGAACGCCTTGTCGTTCAGATTACGAATGGTCCAGTCAACGCCGAAATCGGTACTGTCAGTAAGCTGGACCTGCGCAATCATCACTTCGATCAAGACCTCGGCCGGGGGAAGGTCGAGCTGGCGTAAAAGGGGAATCAATCGTTCATATTCGTTGGGCGTGCCGGAAAAAATCAACCTGTTGCCCAGCGGGTCAACGACAAGGCCGCCAACAACTGCGCTACCGCCGCCATTGTCGCCGGCCGCCGACGCCGCCGCGCGCGCGCGCGCGGCGGCGAGGCCTGGCGGTCCGGACTGCGCATCAATCCCGCTGAGCACCTGATTTACGGTATTGGCAAGGATTGCTGCGTCCATATTTTGCACAGAATAGACAAACACTTGCGGCGCATCGCCTTGCTGTGTCGGACGATCAAGCTCTCGAACCCAGTAAATAACCCGCGAACGCGCTTGATCTTCACGTGTAAAAATCAACATGTCGTTTGAACGCTCGACAGCAAGTAAGAGGACGGGCATTGGACTGCGCGCATCCAAACTGACTTGCCAGCCTTCGGCGCCCAGAATTCTCTGCAATTCTTCAGCGAGATCGCCGGCGCTCCAATATCGCGGCGAAACGCGTTGCACCTGAGTTCCGGCGAACCGCAACTCGTCCATGTCATATACGATCGAAAGAGCGGCGTTTACATCTTCGGGTAGGCCATTCAGCACAACAAAATTGCCCGAGGACTGAGCGCTAATCGTGAGGTTTTGATTATTGTCCGCGATGGCCTGATTAAGAATGCCGGCCATCGTGCTCGCATCAATGGCGTTCAGTTCAACATATTGCACGATCGGCCGCAGGCCTGCGGGCGTATCGGCGCGCGCCCGCGATTTGATGAACCGCGGTATGCGCGCAATCAAGGCGCTGTCTTCAAGAACCTGATAAACGCCGTCCTCAGGCGCGACCCGAATGCCGTAGTCTTTGAGCGTCATCGACACGAGCCCAAAAAACACTTCCGCCGACATTGTACCCGATGAACGTAACTGCACAATTTCCGACCGTTGTGCGACGCCGGGGCCGGTTGCATACGGAACATTCAAAATCTGTCCGAATACGAGGTCTATGAACGAGGGGAGTGCGAGCGGTGGGACAACGGTATCAACTTCTTCAACACTGAACGGCGGTGGCGCGACGGCTGTGGCTGCATTGCCGCCGCTTCTGGAATCGCCGATTTCCGGTACCGACCGTAATCGGCTGATGCCAGGTTTCTGCGTTTCACTGGTCTCGTCCGGCTCTGCGACATCGGGCGATGTCTCTGAATTTTCGGCCGTCCTGGCGACTGATTCATTGGATGTAATAGAATAATCAGGGAACGGTGTGCTCAAGGCGCACCCGGCTACAAGCAAACACGCGCCGACGGTTTTTATAGCCGAGGCGACGGAGCCGCGCCGAAAGCCAAGGGGGCAAGCAGCAGGGGCGCGCCCGGCCAATTTCTGGCCTCGGGCGCTGTCTGATCTATTAAGGTCGAAAAACTGTATCATTCTATTTGCCAGCATACGCTTTCTTACTGTTGACCGATTCGATGGACTACATTTCAAAGAAATGTCGCGCCGGCAATGTGATTATTTCCACGGGTTGTGTTTGCGCGCTGCGCTATATCCCGGGATTGTCATGTGGGAAAACCATAATTTCCCGTGTTTCGCCGTTTCGCTCAACAATAACCCGCTCAAGCGAGGCGTCCTTGATGATCCACCCACCGGGCAAAGGGTCGCCGACGCCCGCTGTAATGATGGTCTCATCGAGACCGTAAAAACTTGCCGCAATTTCACCGTCCTTGACGAACACGGCTGCGATTAATGGGGCTGATTCGTTTTCAATTTCGCCTGTCGTCGCCACAACGGCCGCCGCCGCGCCAAAATGCGCCGTCGCCATCAGCGCCGTATACAGTTTCAACCGTTCAGCATCGCCAGATTGTGGACGCTCGATTACGGACCAGGCTGTCTGATCGTCCCGGGTCGAACCGCCGCCGCCGCCTGCCGCCAGCCAACCGGCGAGGGCGCCAATCACGGCAATCGCAGAAATGGCTGTCAGAAACGGGCGCATTTAGCCACTCACTTGCGGTTGCGATACGGCAATGGAAATCGGGGCGTATCCAGAAACCGAAAACCGGCCTCTGGATTGTTCGTCAAATACGGCATTCATGCCATCAACGACGATCATTGGCTCGTGGGCGGCAAATGCCGCTAGCGTTTTTGCAACGCTGTCACCGGTTCTTGATTCAGCGGCGACGGTAAAGCGTAAAACTGCACCACTTGGCAACTCTACGGGGCCGGGCTCCACCGTGATATTAAGGGGCGTTAACTGCGCCGCGTCGATCACGCGTCCGATTGCGCTTTGCAACTCCGCGGCGATCACGCCAGAGGTCGCACCCGACCAGCGGGTTGCCTGCCATTCCGATAATGCCTGTTCAGCGCTGTCGGCGCGTTCTTGCCAGGTGACTTCGTCAATCGCGCCGCCATGTCGCGCCAGACGATTTTCGACCTGAACGCGCGCCGCCGATGCGGTCATTGTCGCATCATTGAGGCGAACAATCAGCATGATCCCGAGCAAACAGCCGAGCGCGATCAACCCGTAAGAGGTGCGCAGATTGAGCGCCTGTTTAAACTGTTCGAAATATTGCATCATAACTGCGTTTTAATCCCGCAACTCTAGCGATTCCGCGTTCGGCGCTTTGATCGGAACGACTTCGGCAGTGACGCCGATCGTGCGCGCGTTACGTCGTTCAACGTATACATTGGCGAGAATGTTGTTCTTTTCCAGGCGGGAAACGAGATCGGGAATATTGATTTGCGCATCTTCGGGCATCAAAATCCGCGCCTCAACCTGTTGGTCGTATAGCCGAAAATTGGCGATTCGGGCCTTATCGGCCGGGATTTCTGACGCGACGGCCAGGTATGCCAGCGCCGCCGGCTTTGCGCTGCCAAATGCCGCAAGTTGTTCAATCCCGCCAGCCGCCGTCAACGCGCGGCGACGGGCCTCGATTGCGGCGCTGTTTTCCGAAAGCGCCGCTTCTATCTGTGCGCTGCGCGTCGCAGATACGCTTTTATGGGTCAGATATTGCGCTGCCTCAAACGACGCGACCAACAAGAGTAAACAAGCAGAAATGCCGGCAACGCGCGCGGGCGCCAAAGTGAGCCGGAGGTTGGCAGGCTCTAAATCGACAAAAGGCAAATCACGGCGAAACGGCGCGTCACACGGAATTGGGGCTTCTGATGCGCTGCTTTCAGCGGATGCTTTTGCGGCCCTTAAAAATTGCTGCCAATCCCGTCCGGTCGGCGTATTTGGCCACCAGCGCGAGGCGATCAATGCGCTGTCGCGCCAAACCTGTCCTTCGTAACCATCGATGCAACGCACCAAGCGCGCGCCATTGTCATAGCCTTCGCGCGCAAGCGTTTCGGGAATAACGCGCACCGTAGACGCTTTTGTCCCTGATTTTATTTCGAACTCGCCGTCCCAGCTCCAAATCCCCGCTTGGAGCGGGTCAACATCGTCACGAACCAGCCGCGTTTGCGGGTCGGTGTGTCCTTGGCGAAAAGCGACCCCAAGTTTAGCCGCAGCGCGGGCTTTGGCGTTCTTGCCAGAAATACGCACGCGCGAAAAACTGCAAACGGCCCGTGAAAGTACAAAAACTGTTGGTCGGACGGCAAATGGCGGCTGATCGGCGACAAACCGCCCGTCAGCGTGGATCGGCGACAGCCGCGGGCTGATATACCGGCGCCATGTCGCGTCGCTCGCTTGCTGTCGTTGCCGCGCCGTTATCATCATTAACCTTGTCGTAATTCCATACCCTGCGGAACGGTTTATCCGCCGCATTGGCGGTCCGCATGATCTCTACGGCGCGCCGTCGCGTCAAGCGGCCGTCCGCCTGATGAGAAAGCAAAAACCGCGCCGTTTCCGTAGGTTGCACGTCTTGAATACCGTAGCTTTCGAGCGGGTCCGAGGCAATCGGGGAATCGCCGGCATCGACAAATAAGCTGGCGAGGATTTCTGGGCCCAATCGCGGTTTGAATTGACTGAAAAGGCCGCCAAACCTCACATTATCCAGCATGAAATCCCAGCTCGAGGGGGGCGCCAGATCGGCATATCCAAGCACGGCGGCTAATTCGCCCGGCTTGCGAAGGGGGGAATCCGTAGGCGCTGCTATGCCGAACAATCGATAATCCGCCCGTTCGGCGCCGCGAAAGCGCCGTTGGGCGCCATGGTCTTGAAAATCGGCGATACGCGCCGCCATCAGTTCAGCGTCGTTTCCACTAAATCCCGCTGCTGACAATAGCAGGGTGAGGTCCTCTTCGGACATTAGGTCGATGGGTGCGAAGCCCGCTGCGTCAAAATAGGAAACTGTGGTTGCTGACGAACCGTAGGCGCTGATCCTTCTTTCGCCGTTCGCGCTCCAGTACTGACGCTCGCCAAGGCCAGAAACGCCCGCCTCGCCAATGGGCGATTCATTCGCGATAATGGCGCCGTCACCTGTCGCGATCCCCCCCTCAACCGCGGGCGATGAGAGGAAGGTGAAAGCGGCTTCGGCCTCGGCAGAAAAAAACGCCTGTTCAACACGTGCATCGTCCTGGATCGCCATGACAATTGCTGCTGCGCCGGCGACAGCGCGGTATCCGACAAGTGTAATTATTGCGAGCGATGCAATCGCGACCAGTACGAGCGGCAGCGCAAAACCATGTTGCCGCTTTTGCGCAGTGCTCTGTTTTTGATATTGGTCGGTCATTGCAAATCTCGCGGACGTTGTGGGATCCTTGGATCGCTGTATATATCGGCAATCCACGCTTTTGCAGTATCACCGTCACTGAAGGAAACGCGTATCGCGAGCGGCAATTGCGGCGTTTCAAAAAAAGCTGCGTCTGCGAAAGGGCCCGGTTCTGGATTTGTCGAAGGCGGCCAATTTGCGCGCCAATCACCGTCGGCCCCGAGATATGAAAGAGAAGCCGTTCCGTCAAATTCCTGCAACGTCCAATTCGTTGCGCCGGATTGGTAAACGATCCGCCCGCGCTGTGTGTCGCTGGGCCTTTCGAGCGACACCTGAATAGCGGCCAAGCGCGGGTAGATGCCCTGTAGCGCCGCCGCCGAAAGACCCGAAAATCCGTCAGATGCGCCAATAAACCGAGATGCTGTTTCTTCCGGCCAGGCAAATGTGAGCTCGCCGACGGCGCGATCGAACATTTGCTGGCCGGCGATTGCCGTTAAAGATTGGTCGGCCGCCGCCGACGCACGCGCCGATAGCCGCATCCATGCCGCCATCGACTGAAACAGCGCTGCCGAAACTAGCGAGACAATCGCAAGCGACGCCATTAGCTCGAGGAGACTAAAACCGCGCTGACAATTCTTCTTCAATTCATGCTCTCCGCGGGCGCGTTTGACGCTTGCAAAGCAACCGGTTTTGCGATTGCCGTTTTGCCTTCGGCGCGATGATTATTAACGTGTCTGTTGGCATCGTCGATTTGAAAAAACGTAACAGGTTAAAATAGTTAACCGAAATAAATTGCGTCGAGGGTTGCAACTTTGCAACAGCTGTTTTTGCCTCCGGGTAACGTTAATTTTAAAGGGTTTGTGAGGGTTAATAAAGCATTAAGACCTTTGGTAAGCCCAAAGACTCGCGCATCGTAACTTTCGGCCAACACCTTATTCGAGCGGTGTTTTATTGACTCGGGGTTGGCCGGACGATGTTTGGTCCGCGCGACGCAAACTCAGTTCAATATGCATTCTCCGCGCGTGCGTCAGCGTTAAATTCGCCTGTCGGTTGCGTGCAAATTCCCCTTCTGGTTGTAGGGTTTTATGTAATTTTTATTCAATTGGGCGATTGAACGAAAGGCGATTATGAACTATCCCTAATACGGGATGATTTCAGGGGAGATTGCGGACTTTCGTTTCTTGACGTTGGCCAATGGGATGTCGCCATGTACGTGCGGTGTCTTAAAAACGTCCGAAAAATAGAACCGCAGCGACCTCGGTCATTATCGCGATTTTGTTTAACTGCAGCAACGGGGGAAACCCAATGTTTAAGAAGACACTTTTGACGACCGCTTCTGTGGTCGTTGCTACCTGCGGCGCCAT
>JAJFFU010000029.1 GCA_021776465.1 Parvularculaceae bacterium | reverse complement strand
GTCAGAACAATCTTTTCGAAAAGCGCCGTTGCGTCGGCGCGGCCTTCCTGGCGCGTTATTGTGGCTCCGCTGGTGCGATCCGGCGGTAGGCCATGTAAGGTTGGGATGCAAAAGACATCATCAACGCTGCTTCCTCGCCATAGAAAAGAACGCGATCAAATGGTCCGCCTTGCCGCGCGCCGGTCACCTTTTCATACGTCATCGGCCCGATCCGTTCCCAGTACGTTGACTCCCCGAAGCTGGTTATGATGATCGCATTATCGCCTGATGATACCACGCTGGTGTCGTAATCGGTGTTTGGTTCGCGCGCATAATTGCGGCGGTTCGCACGGAAGGACCCGACAGGCGCCGTCTCGCCAACGGGTGCGCTGACGCGGGCGGTTGGCGATTGCGGAAAGACGCGGCCGAGAATGGCGTTCGTCAGTTCAGTTCGACCGGGCGAACTCTGGTCGCCGCCTGTTACGGAAACAAAAAAGCCAAAGTCCGCCTCAGGCGCCAGAATCAAGTTGGAGTGGAAATCACCTGTGTTCCCGCCGTGCCCGACCATTCGCGGGCCTGCCTGTCGTACAACGTAAAACCCATGAGCCATGCCCAGCGTGTCAGGCGCATTCGTAATGGAATCGGTCATCAGTAAACGAACGGATTCAGGATCGAGTATCCGCGTGCGGCCAAGGCGCCCATCATTGAGCATCGCCACGATGAAGCGTGACATATCAGCAGCGCTGGACGTGCCGGAACCGGCCGGCATGATCGAACTGAAAAGTTCAAACGATTGCGAAATCAGCCGGCCATCCTCGATCTTGTAACCTTTCGCCATGCGCGGCTCCAGATCAGCCGGCAGTGGTTCGCGAAACGTCGTCGCGTTCATGCCCAGTGGTTTGAAGACATGATTTTCGACGTAATCGGCAAACGGCTCGTCCGAAACACGTTCGACGATATAGCCGGCCAGGGCCACGCCGTAATTTGAATAAGATATTTCAGTTCCCGGCGCCCAGACGCGCAGAGGGATATGCGACTTGATCCAGTCACCGTAAGGTGTGAGTTCTTCCACCGTCTGCACCGAAATCCCGCTCACGTCACTCATGCCGGGGCTGTGCGACATCAAGTGGCGAACCAATACCGGTTGTCCTTCGAAGGGCGGAATTGAGAAATCAATGTAGCTATTGACGTCGGCGTCGAGGTCTATCCGCCCGAGCTCGACTTGCTGCATCAGCGCAGTCCATGTGAACAGTTTCGACACCGATCCCGGACGAAACAACGTCTCATTGGGGTCGACGGTCGCGCCGGCGTCTATGTCGGCGAAACCGTAGCCTTGGGAGAGCAGGACTTTCCCCTTGTGGACGACCGCGATGGTTGCGCCGGCGACTTCCCGGCTTGCGATCTGCTGCGCCATAACGCCGTCAACAAAGTCCTCAAGGCTTTTAAGGCCCTGCGGCTTGGCGCTTCTTGTCGTTTCAACGGCGTTATCGTCAGCAAGCAACGGCTGCGGCGCCGACAAGGAAATGATTACCAGAGCCGCCGCGGCGCTCCGCCAGTTGTATTTCACGTTCATTTCAATCTCGTTTCTGATTACTTAAATTGTATACGGAGCAGTTTCCAGCATAAGCCATGGAGGTTATTTGATTTTACGGATTAGCTGGCGCACGACGGATCGGGCGGCCCGGTAACACGGTCGTATCGAGAACGCCGTCTTCAATGAGCGACACCCCCGCGACGATGACGTATTCAAAGCCGACAGACATTTGAGCGGGCTCCTCATACGTTGCACGATCGGAGACTGTATCGATATCGAAAACGACGATGTCTGCGTCGGCGCCTTTTTGAAGCCTTCCCTTATGCCGCATTTGAGGGACAGCCTGTTCCAGGATTTGCGCCGGAATAAGGCTTAACTTCGCCAGCGCGTCGCTAAGGCTGATGTCCTGGTTCTCTCGAACATAGACGCGCAGAAACTTTGAAAACGTGCCGGCGCTGCGCGGATGAGATTCGGCGTTGGCGGGAATTGGCCAGACGTCGCTGGCGACTTCTTCCCGGTCCACGCGCCAGTTCCCACCGTCTGATGCAATTGCGCCGCCGGGAAAGAGGATCGATTGAGAGAGCGTATTGCGGTCGTCCGGATTGGTCTCCGGATGCAGGAAGTGCACGACGATGTCTGTTCGCGGCGCTTCTTTTTGAAGCCTGTCAAATTCGGCGTCTGTGAGGGGCGTTCCGTCAAGCGTAAAATCAGATTTCTTTATGTCGCCCATTCGCGCCTGCCAGTTTTCGCCTTCAAACAGCGCCGTTCCGATGGCGGTTGATCCGGCGCCGTAAGGATAAGCTTCGACAGTAATCTTGACGCCATTGGCCTGCGCATTTTCAATCATGGCCCGGATGGATGTAATATTGCGCAAGCTAATGCTGTTGAGATGTGAAACATGCATGTGTGCGCCAGTGGCTGCAGATACGGCGACCATCTCCTGAAAACCTTCGAAGGAACTGTCGGGTTCGATGTTCGACAGATACCGCGCATGAGTGAAGGTCGGCACATCGTTATTCGCCGCCAAATCATGCAGAGCGTAATACTCACCCCTGCCGGATCCGGGTGCATACCCAAGCAAAACGCCGATGCCGATGCCGCCTTCATCTAGGCCGTTCTGAACGCGGGCCAGTATGGCGGCGGTTTGTTCACCGGTTGCAACGGAGTAGCGCCAGTCCAGTTGATCAGGACTTTGCGCAAACTCATCGTTGTGAGAGGCGGGATCATGATTGAGGAGTTCGGAAATGCGCGCGCGCGACCAGTTAACCGACGCGCCGTAATGGATCGGGCGACCTTCCGCGGCGGCGCCGTCGTAATAACTGGAAATTGGGTATTTTCCTGATTCCAACTCCAACGCAGAAGTCACACCATCCAGCGCCTGGACACGTCCGGATGGAATGGTCTGTCCATGGGCATGCATGTCGATAAATCCGGGGGCGACGATCAGTCCCTCTGCATTGACGGTGCGCTTACCGACGATCGTTTTTTTTGTGATTGCGGCGATCTTGTCGCCGCGGACGCCGACATTGCGAATAGCGTCGAGGCCGGTTTCAGGATCAACAACGCGGCCATTCAGGATAACGAGATCAAAAGAGTTCTTTTCAGCGTTTGCTGTCGGCGCGTAAGCCAGAAGACTGGCTATCATTAGCGCGAAAATAAAACCGTATTTCATGTTTTCTATCCGTAATGTTGAGTTGGCGGTTTGGGCGAGTTTGCGAAATCCCGGCGCCTAACGTTTTTACTGAGTGATGAAGGGGAAATTTTTCGAAATGGAGCAACGATAATCATGCGCGTAAGGCTGGTGCGGCAAGCCGGGGAGGGATCGTCGTATGTTTTATAGGACGAAGGGCGAAGCTCGACTTAATACGAACGACTGGCGCAAGAATGCTCGCAAACAAAACCGTGCGCAGAAAATTCATGTAATGTCCCCTGAAAAACTCTCGTTTGGACTTATGGCTTCCAGATTGCGCCGAGCGCGCGCTTGAAGTTCCCACCCAGAACAAGTTCGATATCGGAATCCGAATAGCCCCTGCGGATCAGGCCTTCGGTCAGGTCGAATATTTTCTGGGGGTGGTCAAAGTCGTCCGTGTCGAGTTTGCCGCGAAACTTGTACGTGTCTTTGTAGCCGCTCTTAAGCCGCTCATAGGCGTCTTTCGGCACGTCGTCATAGCCATCCGCATCCATGTCAGAGCCGATGCCCACATGCTCAACGCCAACCAGTTTTGCGACATGATCGAAATGATCCAGCATGTGCTCGATCGTGGTGGGCTCCTTGTCGCGCACGAAATTGCGGACGCCGGTAATACCCATGACGCCGCCGGAATCCGCCATTTTCTTGATCGCTTCGTCAGCTTTGCATCGCGGATGACCGTTGGCGAGGGCTCTGACATTTGAGTGCGTTATCAGTACTGGCGCGTCGGACAATTCGAATGCGTCGAGCGTTGTTTTGTCGCCGCAATGAGAGACGTCGATCGCCATGCCGACGTCGTTCATGCGTTTGACGATTGCCGCGCCAAAATCGCTGATGCCGCCATCGACGCGATCCGTTGAGCCAGCCCCAATTAGGGACTGGGAATTATAGGTAAGCTGGCTGATACGTTGCCCGAGGTGATAAAACTCGTTGACGTCATCGGGTCTTTCAAAATGTTGCGCGTTTTGAATGCCGACAATGTAACCGATCCGGTCGCTGGCTTTCGCCTGTTCCATATCGGCGACAGTATCTATGCGTTGAAATACGTCCGGACGTTTGGCGGCGTAGCCATTCAGACGCGCAAGAAAGGCGAGCGCGCTTTCGCGTCCGCCAAGCCCGACCGCCGGGTGATAAACATTGACGCCGGCCGAACGCAGCTTTTTGATGTGCTCATCGGTGACGGCCATACCATCTAATGTTTTGGATTTGGCGCTGTAGCCGGCCACCAGCATGTCGCCCAAATCTCCGAGCAGGGACAACATGTCGATAACGAGACTGCGATTGACGAGATCAATGGCTTTGGCGCTGTAAGTACGCTCGCTCGCCGCAAATACCTTGTAACGGCCGAAATTCATCATGGGCGCCAACGCGGCCGTGGCGGCAAGGCCGAATTTCACGAAACCACGGCGTGAGGGCGATGATTGTATGGCGCTGGACGCGCTCGCTTTTGAACGTATTGCAGCAGTCATTATTATCCCTGTTGTAAAGCCATTTTGACCACAATAACCCGGCTGTCCAAATTATAACAGCCTTAATATCTTATATGGCACTCTTAATTGGCGCGCTTCTGGACAACATTATTCATAAGTGTAGAGAATCGCAGGAAAATAATGTTTCCGAACGCAGTGAAAACAAAATGACTGACAACAAAAAGAAAAAACTAAACGGCGCGGATTCTGCGGGCGTCTATGATCTCATTATGGATGCGATCGTCACGCAGAAACTGGCGCCCAGTCAAAAAGTCTCGGAAAACATTTTGACGGAGATGTTCGATATCAGCCGTACGACTGCGCGAAACATTATGGAGCAGTTGACGGCTCAGCAGTTTCTGATCTCCGTTTCTCCGCGGATTACTCGGGTTGCGCCGTTAACTTTGCTGGATGTCCGGCAGAACTTCGCGATGCGAAAAATGCTGCAACCCGATATTTTTGCGATGGCGACGGCGCAGGTCGATTATAGTCAATTGGTCAAATTGAATGACGCGATTTCGCACAAAGAGCCGATTACCAACGATGCCGTGGCGCTGAAATTATTGAAAGCGAATAAGCGTTTTAATGTCTTTATGGCGCAGCAGGTGAAGTATCCGTTGTTGATTCATTGGGTCCGCCAGTTGGAAGATACAACCATGCGCATTTACTGGCTCTATGTGAAAATGAAGAGCGTTATGCCCTATGCGCTGGATCATCAGAGAGCGCTTTTGGAGGCTGTAAAAAAAGATCAGTCGGCTGAAATCCGTGAGCAGACGCGTAAAATACTGTCAGTGTGTGAAGAGCGGGTGCTCGATGCGATCTTTTTGCACGACCAGCTCTATAAACAGGATTTGCGCCTTTCGGAAGTTGCCGCAAACGGGCGGCAGGCAGGCACGTAAACAGCGATCTTTTTCACGCGCGCTCCGAAAGCGATCTTTCCAAAATACTATATTTCATCTTATTCTGAATATGTGGCGGCATGGCGGTGAATTATTCGCCGAGCCTTACAAATTTATCGGACACCTCGAGGAGCGCAAACCATGTGCGCGATGCGGCTGTCGGAGACGTGGGCGTCTATCGGGGTATTCCGTGTACGCAGCTGCTGTTGGTGACTTGCGCTGGCGTCCCCCGTTAATACTGCCGCGCTGGCGCGGCGTGCGCAAGGCGGCATTCCCTGGAACTGGAATGTCGGCGTCATTGCACCGTCTTTACCGACAGCGATGCCGGCGTGTCAGTGATTAACGGCGAGCGCGTAGTTGGTGCGGCATTGTTGAAGTAAACGCTTTTTCTTTGCGCGGTTTCGCAACAGTCGGCGGATCACCAGTTAAAATTTCAAGAACTAGTATAAACGGGGAAGGCGACTGAACAGTTTTAATGTGTTCGGGGAGTGAATCACATTTTTGTGCAAACTTATTAGTGGGATCAATTTAAACAGAGACGACCTTTGCGACGAAGCAATTAGTAGGAAGTGGACCGCGCACCCTCTTTAACGGACAGGTGTCGTATAGTCCGCGAAACAACTTTTAGTGGTGTACAATATGAGTAAGCCCGATATTTTTTAGCCGGAGCAACGAGGGGCAGGCCTTTATATGGTATATTGCATTCACGGCGCTCGTCTAGCTCGTGCTCAGGACTTGCGTGTAAAATCAGTTTCAGTTACTGTTCAAAAATGACACCGGTAGCAATTCTAATGACACCGGTGTCATAAATAAGGAATTTTAAGGGTCGATACAAACATATAGGGAGGGAAATCCATGACCTTGAATAGGAACGAAATGCGAGTTCGCCTCGGGGCATCGGCGATCGCAATCGCCACTGCGCTTACTTTGGGCGGTGTCGCCTCAGCGCAAGTTGATGAACTTCCGAATGATGAAGCCGACGCGGAAGACGTCATTGTCGTCGAAGGCTTTAGAAGCAGCCTCGGCGCTGCGCTGCGAACCAAACGCAACGAGACAGGCATAGTTGACGCGATTGTCGCAGAAGACATCGCCGACTTTCCGGATCTGAACCTGGCCGAATCGCTGCAGCGCATTCCAGGCGTCTCAATCAGCCGTCAGGCGGGTGAGGGTCGACAGGTAACGGTTCGCGGTCTGGGTGGACTATTCACCCGTACGCGGATTAACGGCATGGAATCAATTTCGACGACCGGCGCATCTGATGCTGGCGGCGGCTCCAACCGGTCACGGTCATTTGACTTTAACACATTTGCGTCCGAACTCTTTAACGAGTTGGTCGTGCGAAAAACACAGTCTGCTTCGGTAGAAGAGGGCTCTCTCGGCGCTAACGTCGAGTTGAAAACAGCGCAACCGTTCGATTACGGTCCCGGTGTTACCGGTACGTTGTTTGGGTCGGCGCTTTATAACGATCTTTCAGAAGATGTCGGACCGCGTGTCGGCGGCCTTGTCTCCTATACAAACCCGAGTGAGACATTCGGCGCGCTTTTGTCGGTCGCTTATCAGGACCGCACAATTCGCGAAGAGGGCTTTTCGAGTGTTCGGTTTGATGATTTCGGCGTATTCCGTTCGGTTGGCGGCGCGCCTTGTACGGGTGATCCCTTGCCGACCGATTGCGAAACCCTGCGTAACTCCTATTACGCACGAATTCCGCGTTATGGACGGCTCGATTATGACCAGCAGCGTCTCGGCATCACCAGCGCGGTCCAGTTCCGTGTGGCCGAGAGAACAGTGTTGTCGTTTGATGGCCTCTTTTCGAAATTCGACGGCGAGCGGCAGGAAGACTTTCTTGAGGTCTTTATTCGCAGCAACACCGACAATGTCGATGTTACCGACTTCACTGTGAACGGAGACGGCGTGTTGTCTCGTCTTGTCGGTGATTTGCAAGCCGATGTCAGCAACGGCCTCGTGCCCGCACGGATTGAACGTCGTCGCGACGTACTCAAAACTGAGTTTTATCAGTTCACTGGTAATCTGGAGCACGAATTCAATGATCGTTTCCGCGGCAATATTTTCGGCGGAACGTCAAAATCGGATTTCGACGTTCCGCAGCAGGCGACAATCTTCTTTGACGC
>JAJFFU010000028.1 GCA_021776465.1 Parvularculaceae bacterium | reverse complement strand
CATTTTTCGATTGCCCGCTTGACCGCATCAATCCTGCTGGAGGGAACGATGGCTTCAATCAGGCGCATAAGCTGTTACTCGCGCCGCCAGGTCGCGCCGTCAGCGCCATCTTCAATGACAATTCCTTGCGCCGCGAGGTCGTCACGGATTTTATCGGACGTTGCGAAGTCTTTCGCCTTGCGAGCCTCGGCGCGCTTTAAGAGCAGCGCGTCAATTTCCTCCGCCGTCGGACCATCACCGCCCACCCCTTTAAACCACGAGGCGGGGTCTGCTTCGAAAAAGCCCATCAAGCGTCCCGCGGCGCGCAACCGCAAAATCGCATTGCGGCGCGCGGCGCCGTCCATTTGCGCCGCAATATCGCGCAGCTCATGGAGACCGGCATAGGCCTCTGGCGTGTTGAGGTCGTCTTTCAATGCCAACACGACGCTTTCCGGCGCGGCCGCTTCGCCGATGTCGTCCGCAACCTCTTCCAGCAGTCGATAGAACCGGTCGAGCTGACGCTTCGACTGGCGCAACAAATCCTCGGTCCACTCAAGGGGCTGGCGATAATGGGCCGACAGGAGCGCCCAGCGGATCACTTCGCCCGGCCAGCCGTCTTTCAATAATTGATGGGTCAGAACGACATTGCCGATAGACTTCGACATCTTGTCTGTCCCCATACGGAGGAATCCGTTATGCATCCAGTAGCGTGCGAGCGGCGCACCGTCATGGGCGCAGGCGCTCTGGGCGATTTCATTTTCATGGTGCGGAAAGCGCAGATCCTGGCCGCCGCAATGAATATCAATCGTCTCGCCGAGCCCCTTCTTGATCATCACCGAGCATTCAAGGTGCCAGCCCGGACGCCCTCGGCCCCAGGGGCTATCCCAGCCGGGTTCATCTTCCGCCGCCGGCTTCCAAAGAACGAAATCCGCCGGGTTTTTCTTGTAAGGCGCAACTTCAACACGCGCGCCGGCAATCATCTCGTCGCGATTAGCCCCGGAGAGCCGCCCGTACTCGGCGAACGATTCAACAGAAAACAGGACATGGCCATCGGCCGCATAAGCCGCGCCGGCGTCAACCAACCGTTCGACCAGCGCGATCATTTCCGGAATGTGTTCGGTTGCGCGCGGCGCGCCAGTCGGCGCCAGCGCGTTCAGTTCGCCAAGCTCGTCGAGATAGACTTGCGCAAACTTCTTCGTGATCTCATCAATCGGCGCGCCGGTCTCCTTCGACGCCTTGATGATCTTGTCGTCGATGTCGGTGAAGTTGCGCGCATAATTGACGTGGTCCGCGCCAAATTCATGGCGCAGCACCCGAAACAGAAGATCGAAGGCGATCGCCGAGCGGGCATTGCCGATATGGGTGTAATTATAGACCGTGGGCCCGCACACATACATCGTCACGCGCTTCGGATCGGCGGGTTCAAAGGCGCGCTTTTTCCGCGCCATGGTATCGTAAAACTGCAAGCTCATGCCCCGCTTGCTAGCGGGCCTCGGGCTCGCGCGCAATAACGGGCGCTAGGCAACAGGCGCGGTGCTGCTATGATCGCGCCTATGAACGAAAAATCCATAGAAGAAACTGAACGTTTTGCGCCTGCCTATGGCGCCGACGGTTTGATCCCCGCAGTAGCGACGGACGCCAATGACGGGCGAATGCTGATGCTCGCCTATATGAATGAAACAGCGCTGAAAAAAACGATCGAGACGGGCGAGGCTCATTACTGGTCGCGCTCGCGCGGCGAACTTTGGCGTAAGGGCGCAACCAGCGGCAATGTTCAGCGCGTCGTTGAGATCCGCACCGACTGCGATCAGGACGCCATTCAGCTTGTGGTCGAGCAAACCGGCCCCGCCTGTCATACGGACCGGCGCTCATGTTTTTACCGGGTCGTGGAAACGCCAGACGGGCTGAAGCTTTTGTTTTCAGATTGAGTGGTCGTGTTTCCGTATGCACGACTATGCGCAAGCGCAGGTAAGAAAAACGGGCGACGAAAAAACGCAACTGCGCCGCCCGCATACACAACGAAAAAGAGCGCCTTCTCCCGAAAAGACAGCGCCTTTCAGCAGATCAGATGCACGCCTTTTGTGAATGACCCGTTGCGGGGCGATGACAAATCTATGAAAGATTTTCCGCAGGCCGCATGAGGCCCTTAGCCCATGCCGCCGACGCCATCTTTGCCGGCGTGCTTGGCTTTGTCGCGCACCCCAGTAACCAGGGCGAGCGATATCCAGGCGCTGTGAAAGGCAATGCCAAGAAGAAAAACCCCGACGCCCGGTATCGGACCCAGCGCCATCCGGTCAAAAAATTCGCTGTACGATGAAAGCGGCGTCGGATGAATGATGATCTTTCCGTAATAGGCCACCGCCTGAAACGAAAAAATCCACATATAGTTGCGGCGAATGCGCCGTCCCATCGCCCGCCAGAAACCGATATGATATTCAGGCGTCAAATAATCTTTCGCAAGAACATCCTGCCACTCGCCCGGCTCCGGGCATGATGAGCGCAACAGCATCGGCGCATAAAATTTCGTTTCGATCCACCGCGCCCGTGCGCGCCAGACATTGAAAAATCGATAGCGCCGCGCCTCAAGAATGAGGAACATCGAAATCAGTATACCGACCAACAATAGGGGCAAGGGCGATGCGGTCGGGCTCGCATAGGTAATCGACAAGGCAATGCCGAGCGTGACAACAGACCAGTTGGTGGTGGTGTCGAGCCGCGTACGCCAGATCGTCGAGCGATAAACCTCGCCGCGATATAGATGAGCGAGTGCGCCGATCGCTGCGCCGTCGAATTGATCGCCGGTCCCGCCGGGCGGCGTCTCCCATTTTCTCCAGTCATCAGTCATAGGCCGAGAGTGTCGCCCTGCTTGCCAATGTTCGCAAGGCGCGTGACAGAAACAATCCGCACCGCTAAGGCGTAGGGCCGTTTTTTGAGAATGAACTTATGATCACCCAAGGCGCGTCCGCGCCGATCAGCTACCGACGGATTTTTGCGCTCGCCTGGCCGGCCTCGGTCGCTTCATCAGTGACGCCGCTCCTTGGCGCCGTTGATGTCTGGGCGCTTGCTCATTCGGCCCGGCCGCTTGATGTCGCCGCGATCGGGCTCGGCTCGGTGATTTTTTCCCTCGCTTATTGGAGCTTTGGCTTTATTCGCATGAGCGTCGCCGGCCTCACTGCCCAGGCCGCGGGCGCGGAGGACGAACCGGAAGCGCGCGCCGCGCTCGTTCGCGGGGCCGTTATTGGCGGCGCCATCGGCGCACTGCTCGTTCTATTGCAATTTCCAATCGCCTATTTTTCGTTTCAGGCGTTGCAGATCGGATCGGACGCATCGCCTGACACTTTCGCGGGCGCGGAGACATATTTTGCGATCCGCATCTGGGGGGCGCCTTTTGTGCTTGCCTCCTATGCGGCTTTTGGCTGGTTCTCAGCACGCGAACGCACAGACTATTTAATGATCGCGAGCGTTGCGATTACGCTGATCAATATCGGCCTCGACTATCTTTTCGTCGTTCATTTTAACTGGGGCGCCGCCGGTGTCGCCGCCGGCACGTTGATTGCGGAAGTCTTCGGATTTTTCGCCTGCCTCCTGTTCGTCATCATGCTGCTCAAGAGAAAAGGCGGATTGAAAACGCATTGGCGTGTCGGCGACTTCTGGTCGGCGGACAAGATCCGCCGCACCATTTCCGTCAATCGCGATATTTTTATTCGCACATTGTTGCTGGCTTTTTGTTTTGCCTGGTTCGTGCAGCGATCAAGCGCCTATGGGGATGTCACCCTCGCCGCCAACCAAACATTGATGCAACTATTCTTGTTTACCGGGCTGGCGCTTGACGGCACTGCAATTGCGGCGGAAACGCTGGTGGGGCAAGCCATGGGCGCGCGCGACCGCACGGGCGGGCGGGTGCGCTACGACGCGGCGGTTCGGCGCACCTTTGAACTCGCCATTGTGGCCGCAATGTTTTTTACGCTGGTCTACTGGCTCGCCGGCGATGCGCTGCTGGCGCTCCTGACGCCGGAGGGCGCGCTTCGCGACACCACAAAGATATTCATGCCGTGGGTGGTCATCAGCCCCCTGATCGTTGTCGTCGGCTTTCAGCTTGATGGCATTTTTATCGGCGCAACGCGCGCGGCAGAGATGCGTGATTCCATGATTGCATCAACGGCGATCTTCCTGCCCGCATCACTCTGGGCTGGCGCGCAATTTGGCAATCACGGGTTATGGGCGGCGTTTTCGCTGTATTTTGTCTTACGCGCCGCGACGCTGCTTTTTTACATGCCACGCATAAAGGCGTCGTTTTCGCCCTAGCGATGTTCCGCCCCGACAGCATCGGCGACAGATTCAAAGCCGTCGGCCCTTAGCATATCTGGAAGCGCCCGCAGGATACGCGCCGGCAGGCCGGGCCCTTCATAAACCATCGCGGTGTAGAGCTGTACTAGCGAGGCGCCGGCGAGAATTTTCTCATATGCATCGCGCGGCGAAGCAACACCGCCGACACCGATAAGCGGCGTCTCAGGTCCGAGCGCTCGGGAAAATTCCCGCAACAATTCCGTAGACAGCGCAAATAGCGGCCGGCCCGAAAGCCCTCCGGCCTCATTGATGCGCGCACTTTTGAGCGTATCCGGCCGCGTAATGGTCGTGTTGGAGACAATAAGCCCGTCCAGCGTCAAGTCTTTTACGACGTCTGCAATATCGGTCTTGTCTTCATCGGTCAGGTCCGGCGCAATCTTCAGGAACACGGGCGTTCCCGCGGCGGCGTCATCGCGCGCAGCGAGAACGCGCGTCATCAAACCAGCAAGTGCATCCTTCCCCTGCAGCGCCCGCAAGCCCGGCGTGTTGGGTGATGAAATATTGACCGTATAGAAATCAACAAGGCCGGCGAGGCCCCGGACGCCTTTTTCATAGTCTGCGATACGGTCGTCACTATCTTTGTTGGCGCCGAGATTGACGCCGACGACACCCTTGCGGCGGCGGCGTTTCAAGCGGCGGGCGATAGCGTCCAGTCCGTCATTGTTAAAGCCGTAGCGATTGATAACCGCGTCATCCTTCCAGAGGCGAAAGACGCGGGGGCGCGAATTGCCGAATTGCGGCCGCGGCGTCACGGCGCCGACTTCAACAAACCCGAAACCAAGATCGAGAACGGCATTGGGGACTTCGGCGTCCTTGTCGAAGCCGGCCGCCAGCCCCAGCGGGTTGGAAAAATCGATACCGGCGACCGAAACCGCAAGGCTGTTGTCGCGAATGCAGGCTTTCGGGCCAAGCCCCGTCTTCAGCATACGGATGGTCAGCCGATGGGCCGTTTCCGGATCGAGGGTCGTTGCTGCGCGGGCGGCCAAGTCCGCCGCAAACAACGGCGCCCTCACGCTTCGCCTCCGAACTGGAAACTGCCGTCTTTACCGACAAGCCCGATGGCGCGCGCGATATGTTCGCGGCGCAGCACGCCGTAAAGATGCGGAAAACTTTCTCCGCGCTTTGGGGCGAGCTCAAATTTCACCTGATCGGCGAGCGGCTGAAGCGGAATTTCCAGCGCCAAAA
Organism: Parvularculaceae bacterium; assembly: GCA_021776465.1. Taxonomy (GTDB): domain Bacteria; phylum Pseudomonadota; class Alphaproteobacteria; order Caulobacterales; family Parvularculaceae; genus Hyphococcus. The sequence goes on along the minus strand of JAJFFU010000028.1, from coordinate 450 downwards.
GATCAGCGGCGCCGGCGAAATGTAAGGTCGCGGTCTCGATGACCTGTTCGCGGGTCGACAAATGAATATAGCCGTCGCGCCTGTCGATATCGCGGGTCGGGGCGACACCGGTTTTCTCGGTTGCGAGCCATTCAGCTTTTGTCGCCAGTCGATAAACGAATTCTGTTTGCTTTTTCATTGCCGTACAGTCTGGAGAATTCACGAAAGAAAGAGAGCCTACTTTATTCTCCGCCCCGTCGGGAAGAACGGGGCTTGGTTTTTCGAGATGCGGATACCTCCCCCGAAGCTTAAGACCGCCCACACACATGCGTCCAGTTCAGGGTTGCGCGGCGATGAACGCCGCCTCCGCCTCAGGTCCGGCGTCGATCGCTGCGGCGAATTCTTGCGCCCGCGTCTGTAACGCCACATCGAAGGCGGTCAATGGGGGAATTGAATTAGCAGCATCAAGCG
>JAJFFU010000027.1 GCA_021776465.1 Parvularculaceae bacterium | reverse complement strand
CTTCGCCCATTGTTTCCAGCATCATCTGTTGTTCTTCTGGCTCAAAAAGTGCAACACCTACTCCTAACGAAATCGTCATTTCCCCTCGACGGACATAGACCTTAAACCCTTCTATGAGTCCTGCCAATTTTAATCTTTGACGAATAAAATTATCGCCTCGTCCTAATCGTTTTGCAATTTCTGATGGCGAATACTTTTCACTCAAATAGGCAATTGCATCTGCTTCCTCAGTAGGTTCAACATCTTGTCTTTGAAGATTTTCGATTATTTGGACTTCGAGAACATCATTATTCTCATATTCCCTAACAATACACGGTATGGTTTTCTTACCTGCCAATTTACTGGCACGATATCTTCGTTCTCCCATTACAATTATATAATCATTTCCAGATTTTCGAACTGTGATGGGTTGAAGTACACCGTGCTTTTTGATACTCTCCGAAAGCCCTTTCAGAAGTATTTCATTATAGGTCTTTCTGGGTTGCGATGGATCTGTAACTATCTTCCCAATACTGAGATTCAGAATTTCCAGACCGATTGCTTGTTTAGCCAATTTCTCTTTGACTTCTTTCTTAACTGTAGTGGTTGTTTTACCACCTTTTCTGGTACTACTTGCATTTGTTGTCATAATACTTAAATTTTAGATTAAACAATATTTAAGCAGAACCCAAACGGAAGATAAAATCTTGGCTCAAAAGGAAACGGAATAAATAAGCAAGGGAAAGAGCAATGGCTTTATGCCGTAGTCTTTTGATGGAAGTATTTTACGAGTTTAAATTGCGGTTATATTGTATGATAATAAACTCCCCCTTACAAAGAAGTAAGGTTGTGATTTACCCAAAATTTATTATTTTGATAGTAAATTCATAAGGATTAAAACCAAGTAGAAACATTTGATATTAATACAAATGTTGTCTTCAAAATACTAAAATGTTGTACCTATGTTGTACCTGACATTTTTTTCGACTAGATTTTAAATGAAAAAAGCCGAAGAGAAATCTTCGGCTTTTGTACGGGTGGGGAGACTCGAACTCCCACACCGTAAGGCATTAGATCCTAAATCTAACGTGTCTACCAATTCCACCACACCCGCATACTAATCAGTAGTTTAATTCAAAGCTTTAAATTGCTCTACGCGATGATTGGATTGCTCCCTACGCTGTTTTGCAATTTTAAATAATTTTTGTTGAGCAGTCTTCTCTCTAACATTAAAATGCCCCCGAGTATTCTAATCCGAAATCCCTTTATATATGTGTGCCTCTTAAACAGCGATGCCCATTTCATAATAGAGGATATAGGAAAATACTTAATGCCGATATAACTAATCCTTACTTTCATTTCATCTCAATTTTTTAAGTTCAGTTGGAGCAGTAGGATTCGAACCTACGAAGCCCGAAGGCAACAGAGTTACAGTCTGTCTCGTTTGACCGCTTCGATATACTCCAATTTAGTGTCTCATATTTTGCTTTATTTGATAAACAAACCTATTTGTCATTCATAAATGAACAACAAACAGAGGAGGATGAGGGATTCGAACCCTCGGACCGATTTCTCGGCCAGTAGTTTTCAAGACTACCGCATTCGACCGCTCTGCCAATCCTCCCTATTTATCACATCAAACCACTAGCGGAGAGAGAAGGATTCGAACCCTCGGTCCCCTTTTTGGGGGACGCTCGATCAGCAATCGAGAGCATTAAGCCACTCTGCCACCTCTCCGTATGTGACATTAAAACAGATTCTTCACCTATCTTAATCCCTGTATCTGCATTTTTTATGCAAAAACCGGATTTAAAACTGGCTTATTCTGTTTTTAATACCATTTAGGGTGAATGAGGGGACTCGAACCCCCGACCACTTGCACCACAAGCAAGCGCTCTACCAACTGAGCTACATTCACAGTCGGGTAGGCAGGATTCGAACCTGCGACCTCCTACTCCCAAAGCAGGCGCGATAACCGAGCTACGCTACTACCCGAAATACCCAAAACGAAAAAGCCCCATGAGAATCTCACGGGGCTTTCTGTTGAATCAATTTTTCACTAAAATCAATACACAGCATTTACACCGTGAGTATAAGAGACACTCGGTAGCGAGAGTAAATACTGTTGATGTAATGTTCTGTTCATTTCAATACAAACGTACAACTATTTTTTATAAAACCTAATTAAGGGGGGTTGTAATTTGACAAGATGCGCCTCCTATATAAAGCCGAGTCAGGGTATAAACTACCGGGAGTAAGTAGGACAGCTTAATGCTTTTTCAACTTTAATCCCATATCGTTGCCGAAACCAACGCGTTTTGAAGTACAACTTTAATGCCATTATCTTGATCTTCATAAGGTCTAAATTGTATTATCTTTTGCGATAATCCGTACTTTTATTAGGATTATTGATATTTTTGTTTATACCTTTGGGTCAACCCTAAAAGGGGATAAAACTGTTAGACTTCAATGTTACGATTTATGAATATATGGGCAAGAAATTGCGGCGCAGAACGCGCCCAAGCCAATACGGTTGGGATTAAAACCGATCTTCAGGCTTCTTGTGCCAGAATTCTATTGAGTAGCGGCGGTTAACAGTAGAAAATTGCAAAGCACAGGAAGCCTCGATGAAAATCGGGGCTTTTTTTATGCTAAGTTTTTTGACATATGGTATGGTAACTCAGTTGGTAGAGTGGTAGACTGAAAATCTGCTGGCCGTTGGTTCGAGTCCAACCCGTACCACAAGTTTTTTTTGCCTTGATAGCTCAGTTGGTAGAGCGACTGATTTGTAATCAGTAGGTCACGGGTTCGATCCCTGTTCAAGGCTCAAATAATAATATTGCGCGGTGGAGAAGTCTGGTCATCTCGGGTGGTTCATACCCATCAGGTCGCGGGTTCAAATCCCGCCTGCGCAACTAGAATAGGGTAAGTCGATAATAGCGGATCGGCATTTAATAGATCGGAGGAAGAAAGGGGGTCTATTTACATATTGGCATGTAGCTCAGTTGGTTAGAGCGCCTGACTGATACTCAGGAGGTCGTAGGTTCAAATCCTGCTTTGCCAACAGGTTTAAGTCCTAAAGGTTGAACAGTCAAACTCCTCGGAGTCTCCCACTGGACAGGACAGCTTTCGATAGGAAGCTGTTGGAGTTGTAATATACCAAGCGGCGAAAGCGACCTTCGTTCGAGCGGAAGCAGTGCAGCTCGTAATTTTGTCTGGTAGCTCAGTTGGTAGAGCAATTGACTGTTAATCAAGAGGTCGTGGGTTCGAACCCCTCCCGGACAGCAAAATAATAATTGGTGTATTGGCTCAGTTGGTTAGAGTACACGCCTGTCACGCGGGAGGCCACGGGTTCGAGTCCCGTATACACCGCGAATAATTAAAATGTTAGTAATGGTACGAAGAATGAACATGTCTGATCAAGAAAGCGAACCTGAGGAGGAAATCTGCTCGGTTCGTCTATCGGTTAGGACCTCAGGTTTTCAACCTGAAAAGACGGGTTCGATTCCCGTACCGAGTACAATATTTATGAAGCGTTGATAAATAAACAAGCGGTGGTAGCTCAGTTGGCAGAGCATCTGATTTCCAATCAGAAGGTCACGGGTTCGAAGCCCGTCTACCGCTCAAAATAAATTGAAATGAAAAACTTGAAAAAAATAGGACTGTTCTAGGTATTTAAAACCTAGAATTATGTCAAGAAGTAAAAAAAAGACGCCAATCGCTTGGTACACGTGTGCTAAAAGTGATAAAGCATGGAAAAAGATATGGCATCGCCAACACAGAAGAGCTGTGAAAGATGCTTTACACCATCAAAGGGAACTAATGCCACACTTTAGAGAAATCTCTAACGTGTGGGATAGCCCTAAGGATGGGAAGTTTTATGCTGGACACTGGGTAGGTAAACGTGATTGGTTTGCGAATTGGGATAGAAAATAAGCGGTGGTAGCTCAGTCGGTAGAGCGTCTGCTTGCCAAGTAGAAGGCCGGGAGTTCAAGCCTCCTCTACCGCTCTAAAATATTGATTATGAAAATAAGGATTGAAGCTGTGTTCTGAGTGTAATACTCAGAACTATGAAAAAAAACAAAAAATTCCATACTTGGAAATCCAAGTGGAAACGTAAAAAATGGTCATCATATAGCTGTAGGTCGAGGAGCGCAGATAAGGAATATAGAAAGCCTTATCATCGCGCTGACCGAGCCAAAAAGCGTATGGCGATACAAAAGTTAATTAGCGGAATTGATGAAGTTGATGTTGATCTTTCATTTCAACACCGTCACTCCGCTAACTGGGACTACTGGTAGTCTCATTTAAGGAGCGTTGACCGAGCGGATGTAGGTAGTGGTCTGCAAAACCACGCACACTGGTTCGAATCCAGTACGCTTCTCAATTTTGGTTGTCTGGCGGATAACCAAAAGAAGGGGTCGTGTCAAAGAATCTACAACCCTCTGCACAGGGAGTGGGGGGCTATAGTCAGAGTGACGGATTGAAGCTCCGCATCGCACCCTAAAGGTGATGACAAAGTGTGTAAAGCCCTTTGACTTGTAGAAAGACGCGGCCCCTTAAGAATATTTTGTGCCCTTAGCTCAGTTGGTTAGAGCGGTACACTCATAATGTAAAGGTCGATGGTTCGAAACCATCAGGGCGCACCAAGGCAGGTGAGAAAATGAGAAGAAAGGTAATGAATGTATTAATAATTAATATGGGGGTGTAGCTCCAATTGGATAGAGCGACTGTTTTGCATTCAGTAGGCTGCGAGTTCGAGTCTCGCCTCCTCCACAAGTAAAGAAAATAATGTGTTTTATTGCGATGTAGCTCAGTTGGTTCAGAGCGCCTGTTTTACACACAGGAGGTCTCCGGTTCGAATCCGGCCATCGCGACAAAAGAGGGTGAATTTAAAGTCTACTAATGACACTAAGAAGGAAATACAAACCAAAGGCTAGACCTGTCTCAAAAAGGAGATAAGGCTGGCCTTACACGTATTATTCCTTCGTAGCTCAGTTGGTTAGAGCACCTGTCTTTTAAACAGGGGGTCGTGGGTTCGAAACCCACCGGGGGAACTAAAGAATATGCCTCTATAGTTCAACTGGATAGAACAACGGTTTTCTAAGCCGTCGGTTGTGGGTTCGAGTCCCGCTAGGGGTACCATTAGGAGGTATAGCTTAATTGGAAAAGCGTGCGGCTACGGACTGCAAGACACGGGTTCGACTCCTGTTACCTTCTCAAGTTTTGTATATTGGGTGTAGATATACATTAATTAATACATACAGATATGTTTACATTAAGAAAAATAAGTGGGAGTGGAGTAGAAATGAATTTTTCACTCGGCAATAGCTATACCATTATCATGAAAAATAACCATCCAGAAAAATTTAAAGAAGCACAAGACACTGGACAAGTTATGGTTGACGATTGTATATATGGGTATGTTTCAGGAGAAGGAGCAAAAATACATCAACTCTCTGATAAACAACATGCGTACATTATGACTGAAAATGGAAATACTTTTGATTGTTTAACAAAAAAAGGATAGTTTTTCCTAGCTTAGCAATATGAATATAACGACCACATGTATAGTTTTCGGCAGATGGGGGGAACCCCGTCCGAAGGTTTATGTGTAGTTCTTTGATATATAGAAATTGCGTAGAAGCCTTCACAAATGTGAGGGCTTTTTTCGTTTTACGCCCTTGTGGCCGAATGGTTAGCTGGATGACAACCAAAAGCGGGAGTCGCATCCATGAACCTACGGCTCTCCGCATAAGGAGTGAAGGGTATAGTCACGGTGGTGGATTGAAGTCCCGAATCACCCCCTAAAGGTGATAAAAAGTGTCAAAAGCCCTTTGGCTTGTAGAAAGATGCAGCGCCTTATAAATATTTACGTGCCCTTAGCTCAGTTGGTTAGACCACCTGTCTTTTAATAAACAGGTGGTCGTGGGTCCGAAACCCACCGGGGGAACTAAATAAAATGCCTCTATAGTTCACCTGGACAGAACAACTGCCTTCTAAGCAGAGGTTGAGGGTTCGAATCCTTCCGAGGGTACTACACACAGGGATACCAAAGCGGTCAAATGGGGCGGTCTCCAAAACCGTTGGCTTACGCCTTCGTGGGTTCGAATCCTACTCCCTGTGCTACCTTCCAGCCACATCTTACATTTCTTACTTCGTAACATATTTTACGCAAGGGGGTGTGGCTCATTTGGCAATTATATACCACTATGACCCAGAATTGGTACGGACCCGGAGTGATCCAAGAACCGAGTATTTGGCACCACATACAAAGATGCTTGTACTCCGTTACCTGCACCTACCGGGAAAACACCCATTATCGATGAGGGACAAGAAAGACCTTGATCAGTTTCCAAGGCGCACCGTCAAGTTTGCATTCGTGTTTAGATAACTTGCTGTAAAATTGACATCAGCCCGTTGCTGTATTTCATAAAAGTCAATTCCATCATCGTAGAAATTGTAAACCACATGAGAATTTCCTCCTGTATATGAATTGAACACATCAACACTTGCTCCAATCCCTACCTTTTCCGTGATAAAATACCTGATCCCTAGACCGTACTGTGTAACCATAGAGGTGAAGGATTCATCACCAGAGATATAGGCGTCTGATCCATTCCCAGTCAGAAAGGCTTCCTCATCAATTAACGGTACTGAGAATACGTCCAACCCAATAAGTATTCTGCCGTCAAGCATCCAGCGTTTTTCTTTTCCGAAGGGAATTGATGAATTGGCCCCAAATAGAATCGTATTGTGAGTCCATGTTCCAGTTTCTGCGGTGTAACCAATGTATTCGTCTGCCCAATAATTTTGAAAGCCATCAGCGCGGGGTGCAACATCTACACCATGAGTCGTGTAATTCCAATTTACACCCAGAGAAAAATAATCTAAGAAGTAATAATAGGAGCTAAACCCAAATTGATATCCTCCACTAGCTCCTCCTCCTTCAAAAGGAAATAAGAAGTTGTCGTATTTATCATTATTAAAAGTGGTTTGAGAATACTCTCCATAAGTAAAAGATGATCCTCCATGAACTGAAATATGGGCTGTTCCCTTTTGGCTGTATCCTGCAACACTTAGTAGTAGGAAAACTGTAACTGATTTTAGTTTCATTAATAAAGTAATGTCCCTGTGATCCTCAAGGGTTTGTGTAAAAAGGAGGCGTGGACCAAAAGCCTACCTGCCTTTCAGGGCCGCAAAACCCTCACTGAACAAATAAACAAGCCCACGCCATAGCATGAGCGTATTGCTTATTTTTGTTCAGTATTCAAAGTTTGCGGATTTGAAAGGCAAAAAACAAAGCTTACGCTACCTTATGTTTTATGTTAATTACTGTCGTTCTATACGTTACATTTTGTTTGATGGGAAATATACGAAAAACTAAATTTGAGTTTTAGACTCACAGAATTGACCGTTTTAATGACCTCACTCAGGATTGAAAAGAACGAGATCAGGTGAAAACCCCATGTCAAATGATTTTAGGGAAGATTTAATTTTTTATTAATGAGTTTAGAACTCAAATAGATTACGTAGCAGGACCGTATATTAATGTATGGTAACAGCATTTGACAGTCTATATCACCTAATGGAGTATTTTAAGGAGGAAGAAACTTGCCGAGAGTTTCTTATCGAGATGCGTTGGGGGGGTAAGCCAAAATGTCCTCATTGCAAGCATGAGAAAGTATATACTTTCAAAGACGGAAAAACCTATAAGTGTGCCGGGTGTCGGAAGCGATTTTCGGTCACTGTGGGGAGTATCTTTGAAAACAGTAAAATTCCTTTGCGCAAATGGTTTATGGCAATCTACTTGTGTAGTAACCACAAGAAAGGAATTTCGAGTTGCCAATTAGCGCGTGATTTAAAGATTACTCAGAAAAGCGCTTGGTTTGTACTTCACCGAATTCGCGAATTATTTCAACGCAGAGCACCAGAGGTTTTAGAAGGAATAGTTGAAGTTGATGAAACATTTGTGGGCGGAAAAGAACCGAACAAGCAAAAGCATAAAAGAACCCGAGGATTGTCAGGTGGGGCTGGAAAAGAAGTCTTGCTAGGGGTTGTTCAACGTCAGAAAGAAGTTAGGTTATTCCACGTGGGAAGCCGTAGAGCAGAACACCTGATCCCAAACTTGCTGAAAAACATAAAACCACGTGCAACAATCATGACCGATGAATATGCTGCATACAAGCGATTAGGAGGATACTATGATCACCAAAAGGTTAATCATGCGATCGAGGAATATGTAAGAGGTATTGTACACACTAATACCATTGAGGGGTTTTTCAGTACTGTGAAACGAACTATTCATGGTACTTACCATTTTATAACAGGAAAGCACATGCAGAGGTACTGCAATGAGTTCTCTTATCGCTACAACACCCGCAAAATATCACAAGGGAAGAGGTTTAGTTTTGCCGTCTACCAAAGCCATGAAAGACGGCTTAAGTATGACCAATTAACTGCCGCATAGGTTTTGTATATTTGTTGGAGCATGGCTAAGAAAAAAGGTAAAAAGTCAGTCAATATTAAACTTAAAAAGGATGTAAGCTTCTTCGATGTCATGAAGACAGCTATGGACGACGCAGATGAAAATGTTGAGCGAAATCAGTCGCCTGAAAGATTCGTTTTTCCCGATCAGTTAATTTTTGCGACAAGAGAAGCCGCAGCCCAGCAACTTGAAGCTCTTAAGCCAACCCTTGTAGGCAGTCGCTTTAGAGAGAAGGACACAGGGAAAATACACACAGCCCATGAATGTTCAGTAGAACAATCTCCATCGGACCCTGCTCAGTTTGAAATAGTTGTTTCAATGGAAAGGGAGGTAAACTCTAGAGAGGGCATGTATCTATCGTTTATAAGAATACATTTTATTAGTCTCTAAAAGAGAATGTAACTCCAAGAGGAAAATCTTTCCACCCCCGCACTCTCACCCATTTAATTTCTCCGCAATATGCCCTATAAAAAGCAGATACTTTTTTATTTAAGGCTGCCTTATCTGTCATAAAATCTCGCCGTATTTCCTCAATTTCCTTGGAAGATTTACCTCCACAAGCAAAATCAAGAGTCAAGTCTTTTGGAGAAACTGGCACCCATACTTCTACGATAAGTTCTTTGTATTTTATAAGAAAATCCATGATGTCAAAATGAAGGGTTCTGTGGTAAACATCGCTTGCGGTTTCGGTAGCTTTTTTGGGTGTGTCAGTTTGTTTTTTGCTCATTGTTTTGGATTTTAATTAGTGTTAAATTAATGGGGGAAGGGGGAAGAAAAGAGGAAGGGATTAGACCATGGGAGAAAATGACTGAAACTGGGTCAAAGTGGTATATAATTACCTCTTATTTAATAGGAGGTGTCTTTAAATGTTCCCGAACCCTCTCTTTTACTTCATCATACATTTTTTCGATAATTTTTTGGAGAACTTCCTCATCAAACTGAGCGAAGTCAGCAACCCTCTTTACCGCGCTGTCTTCTACCTGCTTTAGATGGTCAGGTGAGGCATCCTCACGATCCAAATAGATAGCACGTAGTTCTTGCACAACTTCTTTGAATATATAAATGGTTGGTACTTTTTCCCGCGCTTCTGGGGGGCTCATTTCGCCGCCGATCCATTGAGAAAATATAAATTCATAGGAGGCTAATATCGATGTGGTAGTGTATTTTGATAAATCTAGCTTCATGATCTAATTGAGATTTATACGCTTCGTGTTTGGGTTTTCAGATAAATAGACCGCGCAGTCGTTAATTGCCTCATCTGTTACATCATGATTCCAGTCATCTTCTGATTCCCATTCGATGATCGATCCTGCTGGAACTACTACATCACATAGTTCGCCGTCAGACATTTGTTCTATAACGAGCATTTCAACTAACCTTCCTCTATGTCTCATGTTTGGCTCTTTGAGTGTTAATGAATGTTTCTTTCAATTTAGTTTCAATATACGGAATTAATAATTTCTTGTCACACCACCTGCAATGGCAGTATGCTTTATTTGTTATAGGGTCAATATCCTGCTCAAAATAAGATGGAGAGTGAGAAATGGTCACTCGACACAAGAATTGGATTATAGCCTGTGAAATACGTTTATACGGAGCTAAGTGCCAAGTTTGGGGATAGCGTATCGACTCAATCAAAATATCAGCTTGTCGGTCCACATATGCGGTTATCGTTAACTCAGGAACACAGGCTTTTCGCCTGCTGAACACCTCGTAAGTACACGCCTTTAAATAGACTTTTGTCGCGTCTCGGCGCGCATATTGCGTCAAAAGAGGCGTCAGTATTTTTTGCCAACCTCTATGGTAATAATATTGAGCCATGATCAACCGTTCTCTCAGTGTCATTAGTTCTAGTGCTATTGAATCAAATTATTTTGGGCTCGTAAACGGTTATAGGAAAGGAGGATTCAGATTTTATATCTACATAAAGTAACTAGGTGCGGACTAGATTATAATTTGCAACTCATATGATACAAAAATACAGGAGAGAATAGGAAGGAAAGAATAGTGTAAATACCTATAAAAGGGGGGGGTCTACCCCCTTTTATAATAGGTATAAACACCTAATAATTGTTATGCGGTTGCGCATTTAACTGCCCACATAGCAGCTTCCTCGTAAGCCGTCATTGCTAAAGCTGCTAATCTATGGTCTTTATCCTTGATTTGATCGACGATATTGATCAGTTCAGCAGTCTTTTGTTTAAGCTGCTGGACCATACCGTTGTCATCCGGGTTAAATTCTACTCGGACTCTTTGTTCTCCAATTGTTTTACTCATGATATACAGTTTATATTTATAATTGTTAATCCCCTACAAATTTCAGGGTTAATTCTTGAATTGCTGGATATAGCAGGGAGTATAAACCCCACTTTGAATCATGTACATCTATACACTCATAGGACAGAAGAATGAGGGTGTGTTTGTTTGTTTTGAGAGCCTCACAAATCATATCCAGAGAGTTGGAGTGAGGCTTAGATTTGCCTGTTTCTATAAGAGAAATGGTAACCTGAGTGAGCCCCGACTTGTTTGCTAATTCTTGTTGGCTCATCTGTTTATGTTTTCTGACCACTGCTACACCAATTCCTATATCCATGTGGGTTTGAGTTTTATCATTTCTGAATTGGATTGCTGTCTCTTGCTTCAAACAACTCAACAGGCATCTCTATAACACCCGGAATAGAAAGTTGAAAATACATGCATAAAATTTGGATTTTTATTTCAAAAAACACCCCCTGTTTAGAAAAGGAAAGTCTTACTCCCCAATCTTTTATGCATATCCCACTTTGTAACTGAAAAGCCCTGATAGTTTTATCCGAGGTCCATGTCCATATATATCCCATTCTGTCTTGATGTGACCGTTTTCTCTTTTTCATGATGTTAGCGTTTCTGACTGTCCTCCATAATAATCGGCAATTTGTTTTATCTCACTACCTGAAAGCATGGATTGCCATTTTTTATAGGTCTTTACAGACTGATAATGATATCGGTGACAATGCGTCTTAAGCAAAGGCGATAAGTCTTTTCGTTGACGAAGGGTTCTGTTTCGTAAACTACTATTTGCTAGAATTTTCACCATTTTTAATGCGTTTTTTATACCTGTGGATTTTCACCTTTAATCCATGGGCTTTTGCTTGGTTAATCATATTAAGCGTCCCGTTGCTATCACCATCCCAAAAAGCTATTAAAACATCAGCGTACGCAGCCATCTTTCGGTTTCTTTTATGTCCTGCAAGTGCATTATATTTGGTGCCATCCCTTCGGTGTTTTATCAAACATGGCTCTGTGAAATCATTCCAATCCGCCGGGAAAGGCCGGATAGGATAACCAGAGGCCTTCCCGTAGGTCTCCCCGAGAGTATCAGCACCCGGAGCTTTTCCGCTAACAATTTCAATGTTTGTCTGGTTTTGCAACATGTAGTCGCATACCTTGCAGAGCTCATTGTAGTCGTTGTAATCTCTGCCTCCTGCAACTATTACTTTCATTAACTGTCAGAAATTACAGACCCAGCATCGGCATCACTATACATACAATAATTCCGATCTACCTTTACCCCTTGTTCTATCTCGTAAGTGTCCATCATGGCAGAAGTTAATTTCTGATCATAAAACACTATTCCGAGTTGACTTTCTGGCAGTATTTTGACCTGAAAACTGTTCTCAGCGTTAATATCACAGCTATACTGAAGAAGGACGGCTGTTTTGTCTTTTTGACTTCCATGGATGTGGTCTTGTGGAAAGACCGGATTCGAAGATACTTGTGCCTTTAAGCTTCCATTGTAATTATGGTGTATGATTTCTTGTGCCTGTTCTTCGCTAGTAGCTTTTATCATGAAGAAAGAGCTTCGGAAATCGGTGCGCGCACTTGCCAATAATAACCCTCCATAGGTGAGGGCGTTATTATTAGGCAGTATCTCAATATCTTCGTCTGAGCCATAATTTGGCGCTAATAAAAACTGGTCGTGACCAAATATTACAGCGTTAAGGGGTTTTTTGGTAGGGTTTTTAATAACAAAACCGATAGAAAGAGGGAGGGTTGGTTTCATAGACTTAATGTTTATTTGTTTAAACTAAGTTTTACATTATACTTGGCACGATCACCACCATTTCAAATTATTGAATCGTAGTTGCATTTTTTCGCGCCATGCTGAAATTTTACATAGGAATTGCTCTGTTGTCTTGCTTCGATAATGACTGTTAAAATTTTCATTATCAAAGTCGTTGAGTACGTTCCAAAAGGTTATCCCGACGGTGATCAGAAACACAAGTACATGACACCATATGATCGCCCAAAATGGAGGCTCAACAGTGAGGTAAGCAAAATCTTTAAACTGCTTTCTCTTAAATTTTTTCTCAAGCTCTGGGCCAGTAAATTGTGCCAATTCTAATAAGTCCAGCTCCCTGTGATTCATAACATAATTTCTGATGGTTATCTTGGGTTCTTGGGAGTCTGACCACGAAAAAGTATGACACCATTTTACCTGATCTGCGGTTAATCCAATACAAATAACGAACTCATTTTTATTACCACCCTTCCAATACCGTTCCTGCATCTGTCCGGCGATGGGGATTTGATCATTGAATAATAATACCCAGATTCTAAGTTGCTTTGGTTTGCCAAGCGTGGCGTTCAGCCAATTGAACTCGGCATTTCCCATTTTTCGATTACCACCCCCCTTTCCAAGAATAGAAGGCATCTTATGATTCTTAATTTCAGGATAGTTAAATAGCTTGTACTGTTTAACCTCTTGCTCGCTTACCTCTGGATAACTATAAACTGACTTGGCAACCTGTACTTTGTTTTCATAGCTATGCTCGGTAACCATAAGTTCACAGGTTTCACGTTCACCCTGCCAATGGAACTTATATTTATCTCCGTCATTAGTGTGGTAACTCCGGTGGAGATCAACAAACTTAGGGGTCTGATTGAATTGTCTAGATAACCGCTTATATTCGCTTTTAGATATACGATTAGACAACCCGTTGTTGTCAGTTATCTCACAATAACTCGAATGGTATTGAACATATGAGCAATCATAGGGCACCGTTCTTGTACAATTCTTACCACAGGAAACAGTTCGGTAACAAATCCTATGGATGTATTCATTCCAGTCCTCGTAATACTCTACCTTGTGTACTGTCCCTGACCAATATTCGGTGTCATTGGTTAACGCTGTAATAACAAAGAAGCGGAAGACAGCAATGAACAATAAGCCTACGCCGATCGGGATGAGGGATTCCCACCAAACAACTTTGTGCCTGAAATAGAATAGCGCGGCCAGACCTATTAAAAATGGGTATATAAGAGGAATCCAAATGCCCATACTAGAATTCTAGTTCACGTTCATCTCTGCCAGATTCCCAAGTGTCTTCAGTGTATTGATCTGTTACTATCATCATTACAATCTCAGATGAATCATCAATAAACCATTTCCAAGGCTTCTTTTGTCGCAACTTATCATGCTCGGCCTTTATCGATATTTTCTTCTTTTGCTCCTCATGAAATTGGGTTCGAGTCGCATTAATGGTTACCATTAAATCCCTATGTGCATCGAGAGTGTATTCGGGATTATCTTCTGCAATCCATTCAAAGAGAGGCTCCCCTTCGTCCCCGTATCTTCCCTCCATTAAGGGTTGGTATATTTTCAAGAAATCATCTGAGGTTTTATCCACAACTTTGGCGTGGTCTTGGATGATAGACCACATGGTCTTAAAGTAAGATTTACATACGTCATCCTGCGCCTGAAAATCTGCACGCAACGAAACGTCTTTGTTGTTGGTGTGCCAATCCAGACCTATATATATTCCTCCGAATAACAACCCCCCGGAGATCAAGAAAATTAAAATACCTTTTGTCCAATTGTTCATAATTAAATTTTAGTTAACGTTGTTTTTAAAGTCATGGATGCCCCCCTCATTAAGCTACGCATACAAGATCAATTTCTTTTTATTATGTGTCTCCAAAACAGTTTTCGTTTATTTCGAAGTACTATTCTCATAATGTCTTTAGAATCAGTATTGTCCGGCTTTCCAACCTCGGTAATTTGGTAGACCCATTTTTTCGTGTTCACGAACAAGTACCCTCCGCGGCGTTCTCTAGAAACATCCTGAAATCCAACCGCTTCAAGGTCAGAAATCAACTGAGAAAGAACCCCGTTAGGATGCTTGTGGGCGTGCAGGCAAAAAGTCATGGATTCTGATTTTGTTTCCTCTTATTCGTTCGGCATTTCCTCCGGCACACAGACTTACCCAGTGAGGAATATATTCATACTTATCATAGGGCTGACCATCAAGAGTAATAAGAGAAGAAGTGATCATTTCAAATCCGTCAACTTCTGGCGGTGGTAAATCCACTTCACCATCTTCCAAGTAAGGAACAAACACATTCTTGATCTTGATTACCTTTCGGGTAACACGCTCAATCAGTAAAGGCACTCTATTTATATGACTTACGGTGCTTTCCGGTGGTACATCGTGTTCTGGAAATCCATGAAGTCTGTGGATAGCATTCCAGCACTGTTGATTGGTCTCGAATCCCTCTCCGAAAAGCAGATTCTCCGGGCCTCTAATGTTTTCTTCAAGATCGATAATTGTATATAACACTGTATTCATTGGATTGTGTGGTTTTGTACACACAACATATCGCTTATTATATGCCCTCACTTTGTAAGGACGTTTTTCGCCTTCAAAATATATCTTGTCTCCAAGGTTGAAATTGCGGGGTTGTTCGTTCATTTTAAATTAAGCTTAAGGGTTTACAGTGGTGTGTGGGTAAGGTGTTAGCTTAAATATGAAGACATGTTTTTAGCGGCCTGTTTAGCCTGTTCCATATTGTTTATTTCTACATTTCCCCTCATAGAATACGGCACTACCCAAGACATAGGAGTTTCAGAAAGGGCTATTTCCAGTGTGTCATACTCTTTTCTCTCTAAAGCTTTTGTTGCGGATTCAACTCTTTCTTTCTCAAATTTTTTCCATTGCTCTTCAGTATAATCTCCCTCGATTGGTTCGTATTCTTCTTCAAAAAGACGATCGCCTATTTTAAACAAGTTACCTGCACGATGAGAATACCCATAATACCCTAACATGTGTGATTCTGCTGGTTCGGTTATATCTAGGCCTAAGATTTTATCTGCTCTACGGCTAAGCACTACTGCCACTCCGTGTGGGTATTCCGAGCATACAAGCATGTGTTTTGTGAAATACCACCATCCATGAGCATACGCTCCAATATAGTGCCCCTCTAACGTCATAAAAGAATTCGGAAGTTTACCTTGATCTTCGGCTTTCGGGGGATAATCTGGAATTGTGGCATCTTCAATTTTCCCTCCTGAATATTGGTTAATTCTATCGGTTTTGTAAGGGGTGGGTTCAACTTGCTTCATAATTTAGGTTTAAACTGTTTAATGTAAATTTATAACTCAGGTAGCGACCTAATCATTGTGATAGGTTTAGCAATTTCCGGCGTTTAGTCTGCTGGGTCTAAGGGTTTAGCGCTATAGAACGCGATGGAAAATATCATGATAAGAGCTCCGTCATCTATCACCCACGGTAAGATGTCAGGAATTTCACCCTTGGTAATTTTTTTGTCCAGAGTCAGCTTCCAAGCATCAATTAAATCTTGGGGAAATTCACTGTTCGGATAGGGTTTGTATTTGCCGCTGATAATTAAATCCTCATGAGACTTACAAATCATATAAGCTAAATCGTATGTAGACTTTTTAACCCCGAATTGGTATTCCATACGGTGCCATACCGCTACTGTAAGTACGCTGTCAAAGTATGCTTGGGGTGCGGTCACTGGAAGTTTTTCACAGGCATCATGATATGAGTCCATGAATTCCATCTTATGGATGTTTGTTTTGTAAAAAAGCTCTACCGAGTCCGCAGTTGGTTTAATATCGCTAAATGGTAGGTCAGCTATCGCACTGATCGCATTATCAAATACGGGGTTTACACTCGATTCAGAGGTTTCTTCTGTTTCAGCTTCTTGTTTTTCACTCATTTGGATTCAGGTTTGATTTGAAATTGTTCAAATAATTGTTGGAGTACAATTGCATCAAACCGAGCATTATGCTTGGTCTGAGTCATAAGTTCAATTTTAGCGGTTTTATCCATGGAGGACGGATCAAAGCCAAAATGAAGTTTAATTACATTGTCACGGGACGCTGGAAGCAATAAGTCAAGCCGATCTACATCAGGATCGAGCCCTTCCCGTTTTAATACGGTTGCAAAATCAAGCGGGATATAATGAATCTCCCGAGGTAGGTTAAATGCACTGCCAAATAAATCACAAAACAGAACCCAGTCCCAAGGATTAACGTCAGCCCAAACCTCTATACTGGCTTTTCCATTTGAAAATTGTTTAATCCATCTCTTGAGATTGAAGGCCACTACTTCTTTCTGATGCCGCATCTCAACGTCAAACCCATGAGCAATTCCATCCTTAGAACTCACATCGGCGGCCTCGATAAAGGTGAGGGGGTTTGTTTTGGTCGATAACGGGAGATTAGGAATAATGTTGGTTTTCACCCACTCACTACACTTGGCATGGTTATAATCGGTAATTTCAGCGTAAAATACCCTCCCGTCCTTAGAGCACATTCCAATAGAGACCAGGTCAGCGGTCTGTTTTAAATCTGTGAACTCGGTATCTAAATAAAGTTGTGTCATGGATTAGGCTCTATTTTGCAGGGTGTATTTTTCTGATTCACCATCATGATAGGCTGCGATGAAAATATCAAGCAACAAATCCTCATCATAGAGGTCTTTGAAAAAATCAGGGTATTTTTCATTTCTTACCGCATCTATGAATCGGATTACCATTTTTTGAGGATAGATCGTAGAGCGCCAAAGCATTGGCTTAACAGTGCTGTTTACGTATTTTTCCTGTTCTGTGATAATTAGTTTCGCACGCTCAAACGGGGTGAGAGTACCGGGAAAATGATGTTTGGCCGCGCAGTGCCAAAAAGCCACCGCCATTACAGAGTCATAGAAAGCGCGATCTTTATACTCAAGATATCCTGCGGTGATCTCCTCCCATTCTTTTTTTATCTTAACCATATACTGACATGTGAAAAAATGACATATGTCAGGCCATTCGATTTCTAGCATCTGATTAAAATCTACCCCATGCTTAGCAATGGTTTTCACCGCTAAATCAAAGGTTTCATTACGTCCGGTGTGATATTTATTTTCCGAGGTCATCGCCAGTCGAAGTGGGGCGTCATGATTGATTATATCGCATAGCCTGTACCACTTACTTCTTAAACGGACTGGCTTTCGGTAAGAAATTCCTAAGATAGATTTACTCTCTAGCCTGTAGATAATGATTCGCACCCTTCCAAGTAATGTGCGAAGCCTATAATGATAGGTTTTATCATCAATCTGCTGTTTATAGAATCTAATCATTTAGCAAAAGGTGTAATTTCATCCACAGGTCTTCATGAGCACCTTCTTGAGCCGATTTGTCATAAAGCATATCTTTAAAAAACTCGTGTTCTTTTTTATACTTATCAAACATGCTGCTGCCAGTTCCTAGACTGTAAGTAACGTTTGCGAGTTTATCGCACAACTTTATAATGGTGGCAAACTTAGTTTTCTGAATTCCTTCGTAGTAATCATAGTTGGCGCGTTCGGCCCTCGTGCGGCCCTTCTCATTAGTCACGGCGTACACCAGCTCAGCAACTTCAAGCCCGAATTCCTGTTTGATGTCGTTATATGTCAGGCGACAATCCTCGATAGTGTCATGCAGCCAAATAGCTGCGGTTATGACGTGCTGATGTTTACGGATTTGATCATCCTCATCAAGAGAGGTGATGTACCTGTTAAAAAAGTGGACTGCCATATCAAGATGGACCGCGTAAGGCCCCCCGTCGTAAAGATGGCTGACTGCCTCATGGCGCTCTATTGCGAAATGTTTGGCGCGGTCGATGAGGTCTAATTCTGCTTGGGGGCTTGATTGCTCTTTTTCCATCCTTTGTTTTTTATCATGTCATGGTACCAGTCTTTTAGCCATCTTAAACAAACCGTGGCTTCCTTTAAATAAAGCACAATAGTAGTGTCGTCAGTTCCATCACTATCCCATTCAAGAAGCCGGAATACCCCACCTGTTTTTGACACCTTAACCCGAGGGGAATTCTTGTTACTTTCAAGATGGGTGAGGAGCAGACATGCTTCTGTTTTTGTCATATCAACAAACGCCCCAGAGGAATACCTCTCTTGATAAAGCCTCACCACGCCTTCTTCCCTGCGTTCAATAGAAAGGTTCTGGTCTAAATTTAACCAAAATAAATCTTTTGTTCCATATGTGTTTGATGCGGTCATGAATACACTTTGGAGATCAACTCCATATTATTGTCGTGAAAACAGAAATTATCCAAAGCAAGCTCCATGGCGGTCTGCCCAGCTTTCTTTAAAATAGAAGGGTCGTCTATTAATCGACCTATAAGCTCTATCAATTCAGCCTTCTTGTTAATCATAAAACCATCTGATTCGTTGGTGAGTAATTCCGAATAGGGGAAAATATTGTAGGTGATAACAGGAACCTTCAAGAGGGCAGCCTCGATGAACTTGTTGTAGTTTTCAGAGGTCTCATTATACTCGGTCTTGCGCAAAGGGATGAAAAGAGCATCTAATTTTAAGCTGTATAGAGTTTTAAAGTAATGGTTGATAGTGACAGGTCGAACATATTCATGTTCTATACCCTCAAGAGCGTTGTTGGGATAGGCTTCGTCCTCTCCGTTATAGCCAAATACAACGAGCTGGAAATTATCACCGTACTTTTCTTTAATGGCTCTCAATTCTTTTGCGTAAGCCCTGATGTCGTCATGGTAAAATTTAGAGGCCACAATTCCAACTTTAATAGGAGCTGGCTCAACAGTAGGTGCTGAGAACTCCTCTTTTTTATGCTTGTAAAAGCTAAGGGCAAGCTTTTTCCATGCAGTTATCACTTTCTTTTCCTTACCCAACACCCAGCCAAGATTATCGTGTACTGTTATAAAGGCGATGGCCGCATCCTGAGCATCCTCATACCCCTTTGATGTGTAATAGTCGTGAAGGTCTTTTATGGTTGGGGGGGTGAAGCCTTCCGGTAAAGGTGGTTTGTTTTTAGGGGCGTCAGCCGCGGGCGCCTCATCAGTTGATTCTGGATTTTCCGGCAGCTCGTTTTCTTGGTCAGAAGCGTTAGCTTCCTCTTCTTTAGGCTTTTGATCATCATGTTCGATCACCATGTTCTCAAAAATAGTCTCCGGGTCTGAAAGCATTGGCAAGCAAGATATCGCAACCCCCGTCACTCTGTTTTTATACCTGCCAGTCTCTTTTAATTCCTTAAAAACATCATGGAGATACTGCTGAAGCAAGAAATTAGTAACCACCACCGTGTCAGCGTAAAAAATATTATCCTCTACCGATTTGATTGCTTGACGATCCTGAAATTTTGAATGATACGGATGACTAGTGGGGAGTAAATAATAATTGTAGTCAACATGGTAAATAATTTTTACCTCAGGGTTTATATCCCTGATCTGCTGATACAAACTAAAACCATCCCCGGCAGAAGTTGCTAGGTTTTGGGTAGTGAACGGAATCACCACGTAATCGGCCCACATTATCTCATGTGAACGGATTAAAGAATCCTTAATCTCAACCTGTTTGTCGGAACTGTATTTGGTAAGGCTTGTGAAGGCAGAATTCCATAAGTTCTGCTCATACAATACTATATAAGGAAGGATGAATTTATACAGGTGCTGACCCGACAACTGAGGGCTAATGAAAAGAATGTTTTTCTCAGGATGATCATCTATGAACTGAGAGTCCCGGAACCTGTCCTGCTGTAATTCTTTATATGTGCTAATGACTTGCTTCATCAATCAAATCGTGTTTTCCAAAAAATTTAATGGTGTAAACTTAGAAGGGTGGTTCATTATTTTCTGGTCAACTTCGGCGGTAATGAAATGTCTAGGTTGGGGTAGAATCTTGAAACAGGCCTTTCGGTGTTTTAACATGCTCTTTTTACTTTATGCGTTAAACTAAGTTTTTCTACGCGTCCTCGAATGAGTAGTCACGATCTCCGAAGGCTTCATCAAGGGTGCAGTCTAAAAACTCACAAATCCTCTTAGCGGTGCTCATGTATACATTCTCGTTTATGTTATTACATAAATTCGAAATCTTGTATTGCTTTATATCTGATCCCGCAGCGAGAGCTTTTTGACTGATGTTTCGCTCCATGATCATGCGTTTTAGACGTGTGTAGGTTCGATCACCAAACACTTTGTCAAAATCACATTTTAAAAACTCACAAATCCTGTTAGCCGTATTCAAGTACATACCCTCATCCATGTCCTCACACAGAGCTATTATTTTCTTCTCAGACACCCCGGTTTCCACTGCCAACGTGTACATATTAATCTTCTTCTTCTTCAGAATCGCCTTAAGCCGATTGGACTCGCTCATAATATCTATGTTAAATTAACGCGGTTATCTACGAAGATAATAAAATATTAGGCTTAGTCTTCTTATTCCTTTGTAGTTTCTATTTAATCTCTTTTACAGAGGTAATGTGAATAATATGCGACTCAACCGCTTCCTCTGGTGATTGGTCACGTGTGATACTGCGATACAGAGATGATTCTTCTTGGTTTCTGTGGTCACAGCTAACATCTTTTTTATTGTACTTCTCAAGAAGGGCGTACGTTCTTTCGCTTACCTCGATTTCTCGTTCACAAAAGACCTCTTGAGTATATTCTACTTTGATTGTTTTCTTTTCCATGATGATTTTTAAATAGGGAATTACTGTTGATCCTTTCGGGTTATCTGATTCATAAATACCTTGTACACATCAAAGTGGCGTAGGTTAATAGAGTCAGGGCGGGCGTTATCCCAATCCTGATTAGCGACAGAAGTAATGAATGAGCCATGGGGATTGCCATTTATACAACTCTGTACCGCTTGGAGCATATCAAATATATGCTCCTGGTCTTCGTAGACATCTACGTTTGATTCAACAAAGTCCTGAATTTCAGTATCACTCATCAATATATAAGACTCCTTCATGTTTCGATTTTATAGTTTAGTTTGACTGACTTGAAGGGCCCAATCGGAATCACCGAGCCAACCTCGTAATATTTACCGTGTCTTATACAGACTCATCGAGCGTTCCCGCATGTGATGAGATAAAAGAGTATAGCTACTTTCCATTATGGGTAATCTATTTCTTTCCATGCTTGTTTAAGTAATCGTAAAACCATTCCATTTGGGAGGATGCGGGGGTTTTGTCTTTTGAAAGTGTGGTAATCCCCGTTAAAATAATCGTTTACAAACTCACCCAGCGCTCCACTGCGGGCTATTCCGACTGCGGAATGAACGACACAGCTTGGCCTACCTTTCTGTTTTTCTAAAAAATGAATTACCTCTCTTGCTTGTTCGATCGTGAAAGCCTTTACAGTCAGTGTTATGTCACTTCCCAACACCGGAACCTCAATGTCTTCTGTGACGTCGTCAAAAAAGAGAACCAGTACATTCTCTCTATTTTCAAAATACGGCACCTGATCAGTTCCGCAAGTATCGTTTATTGAGATGTAAAAAGCATGAGGGGCCTCAGTCTCGACATTATCGCTTGATAACCCCCTGTTTCTGACTAAGGCGTCGAAGCTGTTCTTATTATGTGTAAATACTCTTATCATATCCGTTTTTCAATTTGTTTTCATAGTGAAACGTCATGGTGTAAACTTAGTTTAGTAAGTTTTCTTCGTCGTTGATCCGGGCGCGCTCTTCCTGACTGATACTGCGGATAGGCTTCATTTTTCTTGTAACGAAGAAATCCTTGTACTGAGGGAATTCCACCGCAAACATCCGGGCATATATTGCTATGAAATCGTTGTTGATCTTAAATAGCTTGTTATTGCTCTTACTGTCTCGGCGCCATCGAATCACGTTAACCACCACCCACGCGGAGTATTTTGCCCTATCAGCAGATATCATCTGAAACGCCAACTCTTTAAAGTCGTGATAAATTGAGGTGTTTTTCTTGTGGTAAACAGCAAAGCGTTGAAGCAATTCTTTGTTAGTGTTGTTAAAGAGTTTATCCTTAAATACTACTTCACTCATGTACCTGTCGTGACCATCTGCGTAATGTGTTTTTTTCATTTTTTTAGTTTAAATATGGGTGGTTAGGGCTGAATAATACAGGGCGTAAGTCTTTTTTTAAATAAAGAGGGTGGCGCGGATTGTTTGAATTCGTTAGAGCTAAACAGTGGAGAACCTTCTTGTTCATAAAGGGGTAGCGAGGAGCTTGGATCGGTGGATTGCCCCATGCGCAAATCGTTACATCACACTCTGACATCATAGCCTCGATATGGATAGAATTGATATATGTTTTGTGAGAGACAACCGTTTTTAATTCTTTCGGATAAGGGGTTCTGAAGGCAAATAAATTACCAACCATAAGACCCCCATACCCCCATGATTTTGCAAAACCAATACAACGACGAATAGTGGGGTCGTCTTCCGAAGCGTCAGCGGTTGAAGGATTAAGCATTATAAAAAGCACACGCGGATGAGCGTTATCCCATACACGCCAAAGCCGATACCTGTAGTTTTCGCACTCAGATATTATCGCGCCAGACTCATCTGGATACATCGATGTTTGTGCTTCTATATAATCAGTCATAATTTTAGGTTAACCTCTCAGTGTTAATTTAATTTCTTCCATAAATCGTTAAAAGCATAAGGAGGTTGTTGATACGGAGTCTCAAGACGAGCGCTATAGAACTGACTTTGTAAGATTTTGTTTTCGTGCCACGGTGACGATTTAGAATATGTACGTAGCTCAAGTATTCGCCAGGGAGGAATCCTGTCCAAACACCTTACCTGCCAATTTTCAGGTAGATCACAGGTGCGAAACAAAACCTGAAACACATGCTTGCCCCCCATAAAAATTGCATCCTCAAGATTGCGAGCGAAAAAAGTGTTGGGGTTAAATCCATTTTTAATGATGCTTCTAGCTTTTTCTTTGCTCGTTGTTCCGTGATAACAAGAGACGAGTGCTTGGGTGTGAATATTAGGAATGTAATCGTAATTAGTAATCTGAGAAAGTAACACCCTAACATGATCTCTGAATGCTTTATTCGTTAAGCCATCGTCATCTATCGGGCCGATTAAAGATTTTATAAACTTAGTTTCCGTCATGTTGTGCGTATAAAAAATAACTTCAAGCGACAATTTCTAGTTGGTTTGAAAGTTAAACACTATAAGTTTTAAACTTTAAAGATTTACCCCCTGAATCCTTGATTGATGATGGTTGAATACATCGGTATCTGTATCGGTTTTTAGAGTTAGAAGCCAGCATGTTTATATTTAACAATCTCCCCGACCTTCAAGGCTGCCTGAAGCAAAATTTTAAA
Source organism: Parvularculaceae bacterium (assembly GCA_021776465.1). GTDB lineage: Bacteria > Pseudomonadota > Alphaproteobacteria > Caulobacterales > Parvularculaceae > Hyphococcus. The sequence goes on along the minus strand of JAJFFU010000027.1, from coordinate 10,023 downwards.
CGTCTATATCGGTAGTTTGATTATAGTGACCCAACTCCTACAAAGATGGGTATTCCAAGTATTTTGCCTGTGGGGGGCATTCATATGCATGTACCATGCAACGTCTCCCTCGTTAAATTTTGTTGTTACCTCCATAATTCTTGGTTTTAGCCTTCTGTGTTAACAGTTTTATTTGCCTCTATTATTCGCTCTGCCCATTCGAGGGTGTCACGAGGAAAGTCTCCCTTGTCAATCATCCATTGAAGAAACTTCTTGTTCTTGGAGGCAACCTTTCCGATGCTTTTGCCGAAATTAAAACACACCTGCCCTTCTTCGTCCTTAATGAAGTACCCAGCAAAATCAACCCTTTTTATCTTTGAGTCACTCATTGTGAAAAACGAGTCCACACCGTCGCCGATTTTCTCAGACTCAGTTTCGATCATCTTTAAAAAGATATTGGCTGACGCTTTAGCGTCTTCTCCGGCGTCATGGTTGCCGTCCATATCTTGATTCATGTAGAACTTAAAGACGCTCGCAAGATTCCTCGGGTAAAGTTCCCTGAATATATTCGAGACATCCATGTATTGGACACCGTCAAAATTATGGTCTATTTTGGCACGTATCAACTCCTCTCTTAAAAGAGGGATGTCATACTTCAAAATGTTAAACCCACCTAAATCACACCCCTTTATATAGTCAAGAAGATTAGGGGCCAAGGATTTAAAGTTATGCGCGGGGGCACCTTTATTATAGGTGTTGATCATTTCATCGGTGATCCCATGAATCACGGTGGCTTCTTTTGGAATCTTCATCTCAGGATTGACGAGAATTTTCACCGTCTTAAGTTCACCATCAAGCGTAAGTTTTGATACGCCTATTTGGCAAATTCTAGCGGTTCTAATCTCCAATCCAGTGGATTCAAAATCAAGAAATGCTATGGGTTTTTTTAGTGTTACCATGGTTTAATTAGTAGCTTATGCTGGGTGTCTAGGATAGCTGTCTTTGCAACCGTTAATCCGAACACGTAGTCGGGATGAATGAGTTCTTTTATTTTTTTATCACACGCTGATATAGCCTCGTTTTTAAACTCAATACACGTGTCGTGTGAAAACACAGCTAAAGCCTCTTGGATGATTTCTATTTTTCTTTCATCAGGAGAAAGAGAGGTGTCTTTTTCCTCAAGAGCATTGATAATATCAATGGCGATTTTTCTAAGATTCATGCTTCGGTGGAGTTTGAGTTCCAACCCGTAGCATACATCGATATCTCAGCATCAGATGAGCTATTGGTTTTTAAAATCTCTTCGTATTCATCTTTTGTGATCACGTTCATTTGAACATGGCACTCGAATGGAACGAAATCTAAACGGATGCGCGTCTTTTCTTTTATGAGAATTAATCCATTGGCTCCGGCTCGGAGATCGTAGACTCTGTTTAATAATGATTGAGATAGCATGTCGTATCCGAGTTGTTGTAATTTAGTTTGATCATGAACCCATTCTTTAGGTACAAGGTTTTCATCCTGTAAGAGTTTAATAGTTCGGCTAATATTAGCCCACTTACACTCGTTCATCAACATTCCGATAATAGCCTTATAAGTCTTATACATGCGGCCAATCTCTTTTTCAGTCGAAACCCTTAAAAGGTCACTACTCAGGCCAATCCAATCTTCGGGATGCTTAAGCACCTTTACGCCGTTACTAAATTTAAACACCGCTAAAGAAGAGAATTTAATCATAGACTGAACCATCGGCTCAAAATGCGCTGCCACAATCTTATCTACAGGGACATCTCGATACTCCTGTAGTAAGTCCATGTTCGTTAAAGTAATTTCCGCTCTCATTTGGTGTAAACTAAGTTTACGCGTCTGGTATACGTGTTTGGTTTGGGTCTTGGTAAAAGATTCTGTTGAAATCTTGATTACTAAGCTTGCCGTTAAGAATATCCTGTAGTAAGTTGAAGGTCTCTTTCATGTGGGAGTGAGGCTCATTCTCTGTGTTAGCCTTCACGCATTTTTTAAACTCCGATAAAGAATTGAACTTACCACTCACTTTTGCAACGTCTTTTTTTGTGACTTTAGCTTTAGGAGAACCACCCCCATTGTTCCGGGCCTTTTCAATCAATTCATGTATCTCATCAAAATCCTCATGTTCCTGCATTAATTTAATAGCGTACGTGGATGAGATCACGTCTTGACCAACGAGGTTTTTGAATTTTTTTGGTGCATTATGGAGCCTGTGGAGGTTACTTATATAGATAGGTTCCCTACCTAATTTTTTCGCGACTTCAGGAATGGTATATCCATAGTTTAACAGCCTGTCGATTCCCTCGGCTTGCTCGATCGGAAGCAGTTGTTTTCCGTCGTTGAGAATAAACATATCGAATATCCGTCTTTCGTTAGAATAACCCTGCGACTCAAATATAAAAGGCATAAATATTTTGCCTTCCTTGTCCGAGTCGTCGGGCCTGTCCACACTATTAGAATAGTGACCTCTCTCGATTAATAACCGTACCGCTGTTAATCTACGATGTCCATTGGTGACTATGTAGTTTTTCGGGTTTTTTGATTTCCCACGATAACCTTTTAGGGGCTGCATTACCCCGTTTTCCAAGATGCTCTGAGCCAGCGACTCTATATCGCCAAGGTCGGTTCTTACGTTAAAACCATCCCTAATCTCAATCTTCGCTGGGTCAAGATAAAAAACGTCTCTGCGCTGTTCTTTGGACATAATGTTTTGCTTTAGTGAAATCTTAATTATTCTCAAAGATAATTATCTTTTTTATATGCGCTAATTTTTTCTGGATTATTTTATACCTACCGACGGCGGCGACCGCGACGCCCTGATAGAATTGCACCAAGCACAATAACCGCTACGAATACCATGGCATATACGAGTATTTTATTAAAACTTCGTCTACGGCGCTCACGTTGGATTGTTGATTCACTAGTACCATCCAAGCGCCATACATCTTCCCATGAACCATCCAGCCGTTGGCTGTTGCTCGTAAATAATCCCGGTCGTCTTTGTCTGGATTTTTTAGAAACCAACTTTGTTGAAACCTCATACCCCTTATACTCAGGCGTGAAAAGAAACGATGCATCGCTTTTTTCTAAACTAAGTTTACCGGGGGAGGGGTAGTTCATTTCTTTTGTTCAAGAATAAGTGTGACGGAAGTTAGGGGTAGCAATGTGGTTTCGATCCATGTGAAGCCGTCAATCACCGTGATACACTGTTCAGAACTAACCATTGTTGTGTCAGGCGATATAAAAGCTGAATCAAAAGACAATGGGGTGGCAACCCGTGTGCCTCCGGCAGTATACTTGTACCAAAGAAGCTTTTTGAATTGTTCGCTTTTTTTGGCTCTAAGCGAACAGAAGCTATTGAATAGTGGACTTGTGGTGATTCGTTCTAAAAACTCAGTGGCATCGGTTTCTTGTCCGTTCTTTTTTACAGTGATGCTCACGTGTTCTGGATTTACCGCGTCGCCGTCGTGGGACATCGCTGGCCTTCCAAATAAATAGGCTTTGGTTTCCCTGTCTGAAGAGTTGGTTAACATGAACTCGTATATACTGGGGGTTAAGTCAAAATAATCTTTTAGATATCCCATGCCGTACGGGGGAAGGCTCTTAAACTTAGTTTTTAGTGGTTGGTATTCTGGTATGAATTTAAATTCAGGGGGCGTGTAGTCGGATAGCTTGGATGGTGAAGGGTGGTTCATTATTTCCTTTTCGTTGTGAGTATTTCAGCAGCCGTAGTTAAACCCCTTTTTATTGCTTTTGATGCTAACGAGGATTGGTTTCTTGGTTTTGGTTTTGAGGATTTGGATATAACGTCAACTATAAAGAACACTATGACCGCAACAACAGCGACGGTTAATGCGTGTTTCGCCTCTGGTGAAAGGGTATGCCAACCTTTGGATAATTCAAGATTATCTGAAACTTTATAACCTACATAATCAGGAGTGAATAAGTACTCGTACTCACGGTCTGATATTTTAGCTGGTGTTGGTCGATTGGTCATGTGCTGGTGTTTGGGTACGGACGTAGGAAGAACAGTAAAACTGAGTTTCCGTGGATAGGTGTGGATATTGTCGTTTCCATACTTATAGTGAGTGGGGTGATTATTCTGACTGATCTTAATTCTGTTTGGCCAGATGTTATATGTTGACTAGGTACAATTTCCCGGGAGGAAGGGAATCCGTTTAATCGTTTGTGTAGGGTTACGACCTCCTCGATTTGCAGGCTGTTATCGAAAACCATGTCTATGCCAGCAAATTCTTCCCCCCACTGGTTAAAAAAATCATCAAAATTCCTATCAAGGCCAGATTCTATACGGGTGACTGAAATATCTGGACTGTTACCGCCTAATATATTCGCTGTGAGAATGTGGTTACTTCGGTTCTGGATTCGAAAACCAATAGACGGAGGTTTGTCCACTCTCACCGTTTCATTGTCAAATGTAAATGCGGCGCCCTGGGTCCGCTTATCATCCGCCAATGCTTGTTCGGTTTCCCAGGCATCTAAGGAGCCAGGGAAAGGGGCGAAGACGGAATCTAATCGAGGAGGAGGGTTTTTATCCGCACGTGAACGGGTAAGACGTTCGTTGTTGTTTCTTTTCTGTCGTCGCTCACGAGCCTTTAAAAAACTACCTCCGACACCACCAACACTAACACCAATGTTTCCGTCAAAGAAAGTGAGAGGTGTTGGCGAATTAAGAGTATTATGAAGAGTAATAGAAAAGGGGTCTTTAGAGACGGGGGATAGGTGCTTAGGGGATAATTGCAATCCCTCGTATTCAGGTATGAAGACATAATAAGGCTTTAACGACTCTAAACTAAGTTTATCTGGAAGGTCGTTTCCAGAAAATACATCGTTCAGGTTAACTGTAATTGATTTATCGCTGGTGTTTTTGATTTCCATGACAACAGGAATTCTTGCCGCCCTGTCTAGATTGATGTCTGCTTTTATTTCCATTTTTTAATTTGACTTAGTACTGATTACTCTATGTAATTAAGATTATGTTCCACAAGTGTTCCACGTGGAACATGATCTTTAGTTTTATTATAATCACCAACATTTAACGGACGGGGTTATATTCGTCACGACGCTGGTTAACTATATCAGGTCCAAACACCACAGTATCACCCACACGAAAACCTTCAGTTATCATCTGTTGGGCTACATCCCACCCTGTAGAACTCACCCAAAGTTGGCCGTTCTTATCAACACAAGTGATCGAATAAAACGTTTTTCCTGTTAATACAATTGGGGGTTCTAAAGCTTTGTAGGTGCAGTCGGGGTTATTACAACAGGAAGTAACCATCAATACTAATACTAAACAGGTGATAAACCCTTTAGCCTGTTTTTTAATTTCAGTTGCTTTACTCATTATTTAATCTTTAATAACCATCAGAAGCAGGTTGCTCAACAAGTTGCTCGAAACAAAAAGCAACCCTTTCAATAAGGGTCGTACACGTGTACGTCAAGATACCTCTATTTTTTCTTCTGATGGTAAGACTACGTTACCAGCGTTGTTCACCGTAGCCGTTCTTTAGTTTTTTACAGTGTTCCACGTGGAACATCCGCGGTTTTTGTTAGTTGGTTGGATTTGGATCAGGAATTCTGGATAACGTTAGTAATAGCGTGTCTCCAATTCCAATCATATCATAACCTTTCTCGGTAAAAGGAACTTCTAAAGTTAAAATAGACGGATTTTCTGTTTTATCACCTCCTATAGAGGTTAGGAAATCCAATTCCTTCTTAAATGAATGATGTCTTACATCACTACATAATAGATGTAGGGTTTCTCCAATTTGATTTTTTTCGTTTATCTCTATCATAACAATATTCATTCATTGTTCCACGTGGAACATTTGGTTTTATCTACACCGCCACAGGATAATTCAATTTTCCCTGATGTTCGTAATTCAGTAATTCATAATCCTCGTGCGTCCACGACAGAAAATCAAAATGTCCCGGGGATTTAAAAATGTTTAGATCAGGAAGAGATAAGGGCTCTCGTTCGCATTGCGCTTTAGCTGTGTCCATTTGATCCTCATAAATATGTACATCTCCAAGAAATCCACGAAGAACCCCTTCTTTCATATCCGCATGTTTAGCAAACAGCTTCAATAGGAGCGCATAACTCGCTATATTAAATGGCAAACCCAACATGAGATCAACAGAGCGCTGATACCAGTTTAGATTTAATGTGTCAAGGTTTTCCCCAGTAACAATCACCTGAAACATCAAATGACACGGAGGAAGAGCCATTTCTTCGAGCTCCGCGGGGTTCCAAGCCGAAACAATCATTCGACGATCCGCTGGATTGGTTAGAAGTTTGTCAAGCACTGATTGCACCTGATCTACACCATTGAAATTTCTCCACTGGTATCCGTAAATTTTACCAAGATCGTTCTGCTCTTTTTGAATTTCCTTCCGGCGTTGTTCTGTTCGTTCAGGTGTTCTGAATACTCCTGCGGCTTCGGTGCCGTTGGCTGCTTCTTCATCCAGTATCGCCTGTACACCTACCGGGTTAGCCCAGTCGTTCCAAATATTACATTTTCTATCCTTGAGCCACTGCTTATCGGTTAATCCCTTGATGAAAAACTCAGTTTCAACAGCAGCTCCCCTAAAGTAAGTTTGTTTGGTTGTAACAAGCGGGAACCCATCACTCATATCATGGTAGAAATGATCACCGCTGAGAGCTTTTGTTCGAACCCCTGTTCGGTTGGGTTTCCATTCTGTTTCCGGGGCGTTAATAACGCGCTTAACAATATCTATATATCCTTTCATGATTTTTCTTTTATTACAAGTTCTAAAAAGGAAGAATCAACAAGAACTCCGACGATATTATGTTTTTCGATGATTTGTTTCTGATGATCCTCCAAGTCTTCAATTTCTATTTCAGTCGATCCTATACCCGAATGATGTTGTACTCTTGCTCTTCTCGTGTCTTTTGGAATCCCGTCGCGGTTATACATAATAAGTCGTCCGGGGTTTATAGTGGGGGGGATGTCAGTTACCCACGCTGCACCAAGCCACTCTTCTGTTCTTTCGTCTTCGATCACACTGAAAGAGTTTCCATGATACGATGCCAGAAAAGATGAGTGGGCCAGAAAAGATGATTGGAGGCGGAATTTAACCACATCGTCTTTTAAAAACAAACGACGGGGTGTTATGTCTTCTTCCGGTACCTCTTTTGTTTGACGGCTTAACCTACGGGCTGCTTTACGGGAGACTTTCATGTAAGAGAAAACAACACAAGAGAAAGAAACCAATATGACAATTATCCCCATTACATTGTTAATCGTTAGGGCTGTTTTTAATTCACCTTGCTCGACGAACATCTGTGAAATCATACAAGGTATTAGCATTATCACTGTGCCTAATAAGGATAGGTACATTATAAAGTCTCGTTTCTTCATTATTAGAAGTCTTGGTTAGTTACTCGTAAGTCGTAATCAATAAAACCTTCAAAATCTTGACGATCTCTATCAAGCCTTTGCTCCACACCATCATCTGAATCTTTACGCTTGACAAGCCTATCTCTTCGGATGGACTCAGGTATATCAAGGTAGATCACCATACAATTAGATCATTCCTCCTTCGAGAGTTGATCTAAATAAGCAGGGGTAAATATAAATACACTATCGGTAATCCAATCAATCTCTTTTAACCCGTATCCCCATTCTCTCCAATGCGCTAACACAACCATCTCTTTACTTTGGGTATTAAACTCCTTGTCGGTTAAGAAATGGTAATGCTCTCCATTGATTTCGTTTTTTCTTGGAGGGCGCGAGGTAGAAAACACACCAAACGTGAACCCATGCAACTCTGCTAGACGTGTTGCGAGGTAATCTTTACCGCTACACGCACCACCAACGATTAGTATTTTTTTATTTTTAATCATACAATACGATGAAACAGTAAACACAGTGTTTCAAACAGTTAAACCAGGAAAATGTGTTTTGATTTTTCAATTATAAGTTGTTTTGCTCTCGTTTATGCGTTGGTAAATATATATATAATTATCGTGATAGATAATTTTATACGTCTCTAATTTAAATCAAGAGGGTTTTAAACTGAAGTGTCCAGGGAAATAGAATCGGTTAATCAAAGTACAATCTTTACTTACTGTCATCTTCTAATTGAATATCTGAGAACGGTACTTTAAACTTAAAAAAATGGTTTTTTAAATCTGAGGTTATCAATGCAAAATTCATTTTTTCGTTGTAATACATACACATATAGGTTTGGTTATTGTATTTACATTTGATTGGTTTGAATCCATCATCTTCATCCTTCATTTTCGTAAAGTTGGTTTTGTAAACTAAGTTTATCTAATTAGTAATAAGGCTTCTCTAATCAATAATGTATGGTTTTTCTGATTTTAGAAATGTGGTGGGGTTTTATTTTAACTGGTTTAGAGTTTTGTTCCCATCCCTTACTACCATATGAACAATTAATAAATACCTGACCTGCTGTCGTTTTGATATCATAATTATTCAGTGTTGATAGAATTTCTGAGGATTCTTCTCTCCATTGAGGAGAACGAGTAAATTCAATATCGGGCTCACCCATTTCTTTCCATCCTTGTTTTCCTTTTAAAAAGAATGGTTTAACTGCATGGATATTTTCAAATACCCAACACCACCTATGATCAGAATACTCAACAAAACAATTATCAGCATCTTCTGGCTGCATTTTTCTTGAATCTACTAATGTTCCAATCCCTATCGCGACACTGTTCGGTAGGTTTTCTAATCCTAACATTGAGTGGATTCGTTCAGATTGATGTATACCACTGATTTCTTGTTGTTGAGAAAGTGAATAAGGTGTTTTTGTGGAGCACAAAAGAATATCCCCTCTTACGTTTGTATTTCTAGTGCGAGTCTCGATCTTTCCGTGCAACATCAACGTCGCGTACGGTTGTTTTAACCATAGTGCTTTCATAGATTATACCTACTATTTTACGTGTTAGATTGGATGATTTTATTATTTGAGTTACACTTATAGGGTTTAAGGATTTTACAAACTTAGTTTTTAAAGTTAGGATGCACCCGCTTCAAAACATACGACACTATCAATATATACATGTGTTTTAAGAGGTTTATCGCCTTTTTTAGGTGTAACCTCTAGCACTTCTACTTTAGTAGAGGAGTCATTTTCTATCCGATCTGTATAATCGAATATATCTACCACAATCACTCAAAACTTTCCTTCGAGGGCTCTTAATTCTTTCATTAACAATGTACCATTTGTTTTAACTGTTTTAATTTAATCGTTAGGTACCCCTGCACAATTATCCCCGATAGCTTTTATAAGCCCCTTCTCACATTGCTTATCGATTCTTGGTTTTAGGTCAGTTAATTTACCACAAACAAAACCTTGAGTTTTTAATAGAAGGTATCTGCAAGTAATACTCCCACTGTAAGCTTTACATATATTTGTTGTTTGATGAGGTGTGAGCATTATTTCATCGTTTTTTCGGGTACATATTCTTCTATATCTATCTCAATATCCAAAGATGACAGAACCTCTTTAAGACGATAATAATACGGACGATGTATCCTTTTAAGCGGATCGGTACCTAAAATACACAGGTGTGACTCAATAAAAAGAGGGACGTTGTTGATTATGGACTCTGGGCCTAATCGATATTCAGTAGGTAGCTTAATTTTTTTAAGACTAACTCTTATCTCTGAAATATTACGTACTCGTTTAGGCATGGAAAATTTTAAACCCTGAAATAGACATGTTTTTAGTTGAGCAGTAAATATACAGAAATTATCTATTGCAATAATTGATGGTGCACTCTATCCAAAATTAATACATGCTTATATAGAGGGGGGGGTTATTAAAAACAAGAATATAGGGGCTGTTTAGGGGCTGTTTAGGGGCTGTTTATAGAATAACAACGCTAGTGATTTCAAGAAAAACATCAAACAACAAGCCGTATAACATATTAAGGGTGAGGGTTTTACTAAAAAAATTCACACAGACAATAAGGAATCAAAAAAAACCCAAAAAAAACAAAAAAAA
>JAJFFU010000026.1 GCA_021776465.1 Parvularculaceae bacterium | reverse complement strand
AAAAAGCTCGCTAATGCGAAATTCGTTGAGCGCGCGCCGGCCGAAGTTGTCGAAGAACAGAAAACCCGCCGCGCCGGCTACGAGGCTGAGCTTGAGAAACTAAACGCGGCGATGGCGCGGTTGGCTGACCTCTAGGCGGCTTGCGACGGCGAATATTTTGTTCTACATTTGTTCTATTTTTGGGAGCAAATGTGGAGCCATGACTTACGCCGCCGCCGACCGGCTTCGCTATTTATTTATTGATTTCAACGCCTTTTTTGCCGGCGTCGAGCAGCATGACGATCCGTCGATCATGGGGCGGCCGGTGATTGTCACACCGCTGCAATCCGAGCACACCATGGCGATCGCCGCGAGCTATGAAGCGCGCCCTTACGGGATCAAGCGCGGCACGAGTGTTTCAGAAGCGCGAGAATTATGCGCCGATGTCGTCATCCGCCCGGCGCGTCATGACCGCTATGTGCAGATGCACAAGGTTTTGATGGCGGAAATCGAGCGTCATCTCCCCTGCGATAAAGTCTATTCCGTCGATGAAGCGGCGTTCTGTTTAAGTCCGTCGGAAGGGAAGGCCCCGGCGGCGATGGCGACGGCGCGGCGCGTAATGGATGGGATACGGACGAATGTCGGACCCGCCTTGCGCGCCTCTATCGGTCTTGCGCAGACGCGGCTTCTCGCCAAGCTGGCGGCGGAATCAAAAAAACCCGACGGCTTTACCGCGCTTGAACCCGCCGATCTGCCGGGGAAGCTTGTCGATATGGATTTGCGCGACATTCCGGGCGTCGGCGCCGGCGTTGCTGCGCGCCTCGCGAAATCGGGCGTTGAGAATTTCATGCAGCTCTGGACCATGTCGCCGAAACAGGCTCGCGCCATCTGGGCATCAGTGCAGGGCGAACGCTTCTGGTACGCGTTGCATGGATTTGAAGTCGATGAGCCGGAAACGAAGAAATCGATGATCGGTCACTCGCGGGTGTTGACCCGCGGTTATGAGGCGCCGGATACGGCGCGCATCGTCGCCCGCGCGCTGCTGCTGAAGGCCGCAAGCCGGTTGCGTCATTACGGGCTTTATGCGCGGTCGCTCTCGCTCACTATTCGCGTACGACCCGAGGGGCTATGGGAAGGCGCAATTTCATTTCCACCATCGCAGGACAGTTATGGATTTTTGGACGCGCTGCATGAATTATGGGACCGGTTTCTTGCCGAATACGCTCCGGAAGAACTTCCGCTTCGCCTCGGAGGAGTAACGACCTATCTTTATGGGCTTGTGAAAGAAGGCGATGGGGCAGTACGTCAAGGCGATCTCTTCGCCGCGCCGGCGTTGCGCGAATTATCTGAGAAGCGTGCGCGCCTGTGGGCGGCGATCGATGCGATTAATGCGGACCCGACCCGGAAATTTGCGCGCCTTGCCGGCGCCGACAGGGAACGAACGCATGGCCCGACGTCGAAACGTCACATCATGCTGGCGCGCCAGCATGGCCTCGATCTCAACTATCTCGGCGCCAAAATCGCCTTTTCCCGCGTGCCGGAAGAGGTGGAGTTTTTATACTGAGCGGCGCGCTGCTGCGAAGGCGTTGACGCTTCGCGTCACGTCGTCTTCCGTCGTCGCCCATGAACACACGGAAATGCGGATGACGCGCTGGCCGGACCAGTCCGCGCCCGCGGCCCAGGCCTCGCCGCCATCCTGAACGGCGCGCAGGACGCGGTTCGTTTCCGCGTCGCTGTCGCAGGCAAACATCAGCTGGTTGAACGATGGCTTCGCGGCCAGCTTAAATCCGGCGGCGGATATTTCTTCGGCGAACTGCGTCGCGCGTTCGCATAAAAGCGAAACAAGCGCGTCAACGCCATCGCGGCCGAGATAGGAAAGCGCGGCCCAGATTTCAAACGCCCGCGCCCGACGGGAAAGCTCCGGCGTCATATACATCCCGTCGCGGCCGGCGCCCACTTCAAGGTAAGAGCCCGCCTGATGCAGCGCGGAGCGGATCGCCTCGCCGTCGCGGCAAAAAACAACGCCGCAATCATACGGCGTGTTGAGCGTCTTGTGCGCATCGCAGGACCATGAGCTTGCGTCTTCCATGCCTTCGGTGAGGTGTGCGTATTTTTTCGCCGCCGCCGCCCAAAGCCCGAAGGCGCCGTCCACATGCACCCACGCACCGGCAGTCTTTGCTTTTGTGCAAAGCGTTTTGAAATCGTCAAAACCGCCGCCGTTCACATTGCCAGCCTGAAGGAGGAGGATGGTGCGGTCATCGAGCGTGGGAACGTCATCGGCCTTGATGCAGCCATCCTCGTCTACATCGACCCATTCGATATTGTCCGTACCGAGACCGAGAAGCGTGACCGCCTTGACGACCGTGCCGTGCGCCTGACGCCCCGCGACAACGCGGATCGCCGGCGCGCCGTTCAGGCCCTTGGCGTTGAGGTCCCAGCCCTGTCGTTGCAACAGGCGCCAACGCGCCGCGGCAAGGCCGCAATAAATGGCGAGCGACGATCCGCTGACGAAACCGGCGACAGACTCACCAGGGAGCCCGAAGAGGTCCTTTAGCCAGTCCTCGCATATATCCTCGACAATGTCGGCGGCGGGGGAGGTTCGGAATAGCGGCGCGTTCTGGTCCCATGTATCGGCGAGCCAACGCGCCGCCAGTGTCACCGGTAAGACGCCGCCGGTCACGAAGCCGAAATAACGCCCGCCCACGGCGTTGACGCATGCGCCGGAAAACGCATCGTTCATCTGGTCAATGACCGCTGTGCTGTCTGTTCCTGTTTCCGGCAAGGGCGCGTGAAAGGCGCGCGCCTTGTCAAGCGCGGCGTCATCCGGAAACGGGCGTCTGTCCGGGGTTCCGTCTATGTGGCGAAATGCGTGATCAACAGCGCGGCGCAATGCGCGTTTGTCATCGTTCTCCCGCATCATTTGTGATTGCAGGTCATCATTCATGGTTCGGTCTTTCATTAGACAGCGGATAATATCGGCCAGAGCGTGGCGACGAGGAGCGCCGCGCAGGCCCAGTTAAAAATACGCAGGCGCGTTGCATTGGTCAAAAACCGCCGCAGCTGCGTGCCGAGCAACAGCCATGTTCCGACACTTGGGATGCCGACGGCAAGAAAAATCAATCCGACAGCCGCGAGACTGAGTATCGGGTGGGCCTCGCTGGCGTAAGCGCCGACCGCCGCAAGCGACAAGACCCAGGCCTTTGGGTTCACCCATTGAAAGGCCGCGGCCTGAAAAAATGTGAACGGTTTGCCGGCGACGGTTGTTGGGTCTGCGCCCGCCGGTGCGGCGGCGTTGGCGATTTTCCATGCGAGGTAAAGAAGAAACGCCGCGCTTAGCACTTTCAGCACAATGAAGCTCGCAGGGATCGTCTCAAGCAGGCTGATCAATCCGGCGCCGACCATCCAGAGCATGAAGTTAAAGCCCAGAAGGACGCCCGCCATATGCGGCAGCGTTCGGCGAATGCCGAAATTGGCGCCGGACGCCATCACCATCAAATTATTCGGGCCCGGCGTGATCGATGTCACCAGTGCGAAGGCGGCCAGCGCGATTAAGATTTCCAAGGTCATTTCACAATAATATGCAATTATTAGCGCAATTACCTTGCGAAAAGCAGCGTATTATCATTATTAGTGCAATCTATGACGAAAATAGACGCTATTGACGATAAAATATTGCGCAGCCTTGAGCGCGATGGCCGCATCTCCAATGCCGATCTCGCCAAGGCCGTGGGTCTTTCTGCGTCGGCGTGTTTGCGACGCATGCAGGAACTGGAACGAACGGGCGTCATCAAGGGGTATCGTGCGGTCATCGACCGCGAAAAGCTGGGTGTGGCATTGACGGCCTATGTAACGGTCGGGCTCTCCGAGCATACGAAAAAAGCACAACGGGATTTCGAACAAGCGATGATCGGCGCTCAGGAAGTGCGCGAAGTGCACGACGTCACGGGGTCGATTGAATATATCCTGCGCGTTGAGGCGGCTGATCTTGCCGCCTTTAAACATTTCCATACTGAGGTTCTTGGCATGGCGCCGAAAGTCCAGTCAATCACGTCATATATCGTTATGGAAACAACCAAGGACGAACGGGCCTGATGGCAGACAACAAGAACAATGGATCGCGTTTCTGGGACAAGCTGGCGGCGAAATATTCGCGCCAGCCGGTTGCCAATGAAGACGCGTATCAACACAAGCTCGCTGTTACGCGCGACCTTTTCACGCCGGAAATGTCAGTGCTGGAGTTTGGATGCGGCACCGGTACGACAGCGATCGCCCATGCGCTCTATGTAAAGCACATTCGGGCGACGGATTTTTCATCCGGCATGATCGATATCGCGCGCGACAAGGCGAAGGCCGCAGGCGTTTCCAATGTGACGTTTGAGTGCGTTGGCGTTGATGAAATTGTGGCGCCTGATGAGACATATGATGTCATTATGGGGCACAGCATTCTGCATCTTGTTGAAGACCAAGCGGCCGTCATCGCACAAGCGCATCGGTGGCTAAAGCCCGGCGGCGTGTTTGTGACGAGCACCGCGTGCCTTGGCGACAAAATGGGATGGTTTCGCTTCGTCGCGCCGATCGGGCGGGCGCTGGGTGTGCTTCCACTGGTGCGCATTTTTAAGGGCGAAGAGCTGGTGCGTACCATGCGCGCCGCCGGTTTTTCCATTGACTATGAATGGCGACCCGAAAAAGAGATCGCGATTTTTATCGTCGCTAAAAAATCAAGGTAACGCAAACGCTTAACCGGACTCGGCAAGAAACGAGAGTTGCGTAATCATCGCGTTGCGTTCCGTTTCGTCGCGGTCGGTGAGGCGTGTCGGGTAGTCGCCGGTAAAGCAATGGTCGGTGAACGCTGGCGCGGTCTCATCGCGTTTGCCTTTGCGGAACGCTTTGTACAGCCCTCCGAGAGACAGGAACGCGAGCGAGTCGACCCCGATAAGCTCGCGCATTTCTTCAACCGTGCGGCCGACAGCGAGCAATTCTTCGGTGGACGGCGTGTTGATGCCGTAAAAATCCGGATACTGAATAGGCGGGCAGGCGACGCGAAGATGCACTTCCCTGGCGCCGGCGTCGCGGAGAAGCTCAGCGATTTTTCGGCTCGTCGTGCCGCGCACAATGGAATCGTCAATCAGGACAACGCTCTTGCCTTTAATAAGGCCGCGATTGGCGGAGTGTTTGCGCGCGACGCCGGCTTCGCGAATTTTTTGCTCAGGCTCGATAAAGGTGCGCCCGATGAAGTGCGAGCGGATGAGCGCCATCTCATAAGGCAGATCAGATTTCTGGGCGTAACCGATGGCGGAAGGCACGCCGGAATCCGGTATCGGCGATACGAGGTCAGCGTCGCAGGGCGCTTCCTTGGCCAGTCGTTCGCCGAGGCGTTTGCGCAATTCGTAAACGCTTTGTCCGTCGACGATTGAGTTTGGTTTTGCAAAATAAATAAGTTCGAAGATGCAAGGCCGCGCTTGCGCCGGGGCCGGTGAGATTTGCCGGCTTTCAACAGAGCCGTCGGCGCGACAGATGACGACTTCGCCCGGTTTCACATCGCGAATGAATGTCGCGCCAATGATATCGAGGGCGCAGGTTTCTGATGCGAGAAGCGGCGCGCCTTTCAACTCACCCAACACAAGCGGCCGAATGCCGATAGGGTCGCGCGCGCCGATCAGGCCTTCCGGTGTAAGGACGGCGAGCGCATAGGCGCCTTCAACCTGTTTCAGCGCTTCGATCAATTTGTCCGTGGCCGACAAATATTGCGACCGCGCCGTTAGCTGCAGGAAAATCTCGGAGTCTGATGTCGATTGAAAAATACAACCGCGGCGGACGAGGTCGGCGCGCAACAGCTTGGCGTTGGTGAGATTGCCGTTATGTGCAATCGCGACGCCGGTCTGGTCGAGATCGGCGTATAGCGGCTGCACGTTGCGCAACACCGTGTCGCCTTGCGTCGAATACCGCGTATGGCCGATTGCCGCTTCGCCTTTAAGGCGCTCAAACGTATCGGCATCAGAAAAATTATCGGAAACAAGACCGAGCTGACGCTCCGTATGGAAATGTTCGCCGTCATAGGTGGCGACGCCGGCCGCTTCCTGGCCGCGGTGCTGAAGGGCGTGCAGGCCGAGGGCGGTGATCGTTGCTGCGTCGTCAGTGCCGATGATGCCGAAGACACCGCATTCTTCATGCAGTTCTCGGTCGGCAACGCTGTGCGCTTCGTTCTGTTTATAAATGTCGCCAAGGGTTTTCAGCCGGGCCGCGACGCGCGCCGCCGAAAAAGGATTGGCGGCGTCGCTATGCGGGTCCATTACTGATCGTTCCCTGATAAGAGATCGGCGATGTCGTCTTCGCCGGCTGGCGTTTCCGGATCTTCGCCATTGGTGGTGACCGTGGTCACGATTTCATTAAGGCTTGAGCGGTCAGCCCGGTCATAGCCGTCTGTTGCAGCGTCGCCCTCAGTTTGCGCCGGCTCGGCGCCGACGCTTTCAAGTTCGGTTGACGCAGGCGCAAAATTTTCAAACCAACCGGCGAGGCCAGCGGCGACGGGGCGCGTCACTGCGTTGCGGACGCTGTCCGGCTGACGCGTTTCGTCGAGGTAGTATGAGTAACCAAGATATCCGAGGCCAATCAGAATAAGACCGCGCGCGAAGCCGAAGACGCCGCCGCCGATCTGATTGAAAAGCTGCGTCTGTTTCGTCATTGGCACGCGCTTCAACAGCAAGTGGCAGCCAATATGGGCGGCGATGAAAAAGACGCCGATCAGCGATACGGCGATCAGGATTGTGCCGAAGAAACTGCCCGCTAGTCCGAAAACGTTGAGGAGCGGCGGCGCTATCAGCCAGGCGAGCCCGGCCGCTGCGGCCAATGCGATCAATGTAGAGAGTTCTTGCAAGCCGCCGCGCAGGACCGCGAACGCTGTCGAGAGCCCAACGACCAACAGGAACAAAAGGTCAAACATCGTTACTCAAAGCCCGCTTTTGATCGTCCGATACAGCGTTCGACGCAGCATCCGACGATTCGTCGCTCCCTTGCGTCCTCTATTAGACGTGAAAGCCGGCGATCTCAACTGACGTCCTTACGATTCGCGACGAACAAACGTCAGAAGATCGGCAAGTGTTTCAGCTTCGGACACAGCAAGACCATCCGGGCTCACGCCGCGGGGCGCCAAGGCTCCGTCAAAGCCCAGCTTTCGGGCTTCTTTAAGGCGGGCCGCCGCCTGATTGACCGGCCGGACGGCGCCGGAAAGGGCAACTTCACCAAAGACCACTTTGCCCGGTGCGATGGGCGCGTCGAAAAGCGATGAGCACAGCGCCGCCGCTGCGGCGAGATCTGCGGCGGGCTCGGATATGCGCAAGCCCCCGGCGACATTGAGAAAAACGTCGTGGCGGCCAAAATCGAGGCCCGCCCGCGCATCGAGAACAGCGAGCAGCATGGAAAGCCGGGCGCTGTCCCAGCCGACAACGGCGCGGCGCGGCGTGGCCAGCGCCGATTGCGAAACGAGGGCCTGGATCTCGACAAGGACAGGCCGCGTGCCTTCGATGCCAGCGAAGACGGCCGCGCCGGAGACCGGTTTTTCATTTTCGCTGAGGAAGAGGGCAGAGGGGTTTGAGACCTCGGCCAGCCCCGCCGAGGTCATTTCGAAAACGCCGATTTCATGGGCGGCGCCAAACCGGTTTTTGACGGCGCGCAGGATCCGAAAATCGCGGCCCGTCTCTGATTCAAAATACAAAACCGCATCGACCATGTGTTCAACGACGCGGGGGCCGGCGATCTGGCCGTCTTTCGTGACATGGCCGACGAGCATGACGATGGTGTTTGTCTGCTTGGCGAACCGGACGAGCTCATGGGCGCAGGCGCGCACTTGCGTGACCGTGCCGGGCGCCGCGGGAAGGGCGTCGGACCAGAGCGTCTGGATTGAATCGATAATCACCGCGTCGGGCTTGTCGGTTTTGAGGGTCGCCAGGATATCGCGCAGGGACGTCGCGCTGGCGAGGCGGACCGGGGCATTGTTCACACCAAGGCGATGGGCGCGGCCGGCGATCTGTGCGGAGGCTTCCTCGCCGGAAATATAGTCAATGGAATGTCCGCCTTTGGCGAGCCCCGCGGCGATCTGCAAAAGCAATGTGGATTTGCCGACGCCGGGATCGCCGCCAATGAGCAGCGCTGATCCGGGGACAAGACCGCCGCCGCAAGCGCGATCGAATTCCGCGTTGCCCGTAGCGAGGCGCATTTCCGGCGGGCCGACATTGTCGAGCGATGCAAATTCGATCTTTTTGCTTTTTGCTTTTGAGGCCGTGGACAAGGCTCCCGGCGGCGCTGCTTCGGCAATTTCCTGCTCGATGGTGTTCCACTCGCCGCACGCCTCGCAGCGCCCGGCCCATTTCGCCGTGACATTGCCGCAGGACTGGCAAACGTAAGTTTCGGTGTTGCGGGCCATGGCCCGTTGTTGACCGCTTTTTGTCGCTGCGTGCAAGACCGGCGCATGTTTTGCCTTGTCGGCGCGCCCGCCGGTGCATAGATCACTCATGCAGCTATGTCGGGGCCAACTCTTTCATGCTTGAGACCGCTTTTACGCCCCCGGCGCCGACGCCTCGATATATCCCGCCAAACGCCAAGCCGACCCTTCAGGGATATTTGCGCTATTTCCGGATCATGGCGAAAAATCCCCTGGAGATTTTCACCGAAGCCAATTTCGAAGAGTTCATCCAGACGTCGCGCGTCTTCGGCCAGAAATATGCGCTGGTCCACGACCCCGAAGCAGTGCGACGGTTTCTCGTTACCAATGCCGACAATTACCAGCTGACGCGGATGCGCCGGGCGCTGTTTGAGCCGCTGATCGGCGACGGGTTGCTCATCGCCGAGGGCGATCTCTGGAAGCGAACGCGAAAGGCCCTGACGCCGGTTTTCGATCACCGCAATGTGCGCGGCTTTGCGCCATTGATGCGCGACGTAGCGGCGCGCGAAGCAGATGCGCTCGCGGCGCGTGACGGTGAAACCGTGCCGATGTCGCGCGCGATGTTGACGCTGGCGCTTGACGTTTTAACGGCGTGCCTTTTCTCCGGCGATGACGCGCTTGATGCGGACCGTTTCTCCCGCAATCTCGATCGGCTGTTACACATCGCCGGGATGCCGCATCCGCTTGACCTGATGGCGGCGCCGGAATGGTTGCCGCGTCTCGGTCGCGGGGAAGCCCTCAAGATCATTGCTGAATTGCGCGATCAGGTGAACGCGCTGCTGTCTGCGAGGCGCGCCCGACCAAAAGAGACCGGTACGGATGATTTTCTGAGCCTGCTGATGAACGCCGGCGCGGATGAAGGCGTGCCGCTTTCTGACACCGAAATCGTTGACAATCTCATTACGTTTTTGGCGGCGGGCCATGAGACCACAGCGCGCACGCTCACCTGGACATTCTACTTGCTGTCGAAGTCGCCCGAAGCGTTTTCGCGCGCGGGCGCCGAAGTGGATGCCGCAGCGCTTGCGACTGTAGATCCGGCCGATTGGAGCGTGCGTCTTCCTTTCGTGACGGCTGTTATCAAAGAGAGTATGCGGCTTTATCCGGCTGCCGCGATGTTTTCGCGGCTGGCCGTCGCCCCGGACCGCCTCGGCGACGTTGATATCGCGGCGGGCACAGAGATTGTGACTTCGCCCTGGGTGCTTCATCGGCACAGCAAATTATGGGACCGGCCCTGGGTGTTCGATCCCGACCGTTTCATGGGCGAGGCGGCGAACAAAATTCCGCGACACGCCTACATGCCGTTTGGCGCAGGCCCGCGCATCTGTATTGGCGCCAGCTTTTCAATGCAGGAAATGGTGATCGTGCTTGCGGAGTTTCTCGCACGCGTTCGCTGGGAGCACGTTGGGGCGGAAGAGCCGCAGCCGATCATGCGCATAACGGTGCAGCCTTCGACTGACGTGCCGATGCGCATGACGAGGTGCTAACGACGGAACGCATGACGGAACGCATGACGGGGCGCATGACGGGGCGCCAATAAACCTCGCCGGGCCATGCGTCGTTGTGTTATGTTTGCTGCATGAGCCAAACCAACATCAATGACCTGAACCCATACCTCCACGGCCTCTTTGCGCCAGTGGAAAAGGAAGTTGCGGTCGGTGCGCTTGAGGTCGTCGGCGAAATCCCGCGCGATCTTCATGGCGGCTATTTCCGCAACGGGCCGAACCCGCAAACCCCGCCGACGGGCATGCATCACTGGTTCGACGGCGATGGCATGATCCACGGCGTCTGGTTTGAAAACGGCAAGGCCCGTTACGCCAATCGCTATGTTGGCACGCAGGATTTCAAAGAAAACGGCGCATCGCCTCTAACGGGCATATTCGACCCCTCTCACGACGCGCCGGGACGCAAGGTTCATTACCGCGACACGGCAAATACGGATCTTGTCTATCACAACGGGCAGTTGCTGGCGCTGTGGTATATTTCCGGCCAGCCGGTCGCCGTTGACGCGGAAACGCTTGAAACAATCCGTACCGAGACGTTTAGCGGAAAGTTGCCAAAAAATATTTCCGCCCATTCGAAGGTTGATCCTGAGACCGGCGAACTCGTTTTCTTCGATTACGCGCTCTATGAGCCGAAAATGTGGACCGGAACGGTGTCGGCGACAGGCGCGCTGACGCAGTTTCAGGAGATTGATCTGCCGGGCCCGCGGCTGCCCCATGACATGGGCATGACGGAGAATTACATCATCCTGCACGATCTGCCGGTGGTCTTTTCCGAACAGGCGATCCGCAATCGCATGTGGCAGATCCATGTTGCGGATCAGCCGACGCGGTTTGGCGTTGTTCCGCGAAAAGGCGGCGATCCGACATGGTTCGAATTTCCGACCTGTTACATCTACCACGTGATCAATGCCTGGGAGGACGGCGACGACGTCGTCATGGCGGCGTGCAAGATGGTTCCGAACGGGCTGAAACCCGACGCGAAATTCGGACCCTATGCGGCGATGGCGGATGTGCTCGCCTTGCGCGCCCAGCCCTTTTTATGGCGCATGAACATGAAGACGGGCGAGGGGCGCGAGGAACAGATTGATGACGCGGTGTCGGAGTTTCCGGTGGTCAACAATGCCTATGCCGGGCGAAAAACAAAATATTCCTACCACGTCATATTTGACGACTGCGTCGAACAGCGCTTTTCCGGCCTTGTGAAATATGATCTCGAAACCGGCGCATCGACGCGGCACGACTTCCCCGAAGGCGTATTCGGGTCGGAGCCGGCCTTTGCGCCGCGCGTGCGAAAGCGCGCCGGCCATGACGCAAGCAATGCCGATGGTGAAGATGACGGCTACCTTATCACCTTCACTGCCGATCTCGGCGGGGCATCAGAAGCGCATATAATCGACGCACAGAACTTGACGGCGCCGCCGCTTGCGCGGATCAAGCTGCCGCAGCGCGTACCCGCCGGATTTCACGGCGTCTGGGCGCAGGGTGTTTGAACAAAGGCGAAAACAAAGATGACCGACCAGCTTCCCGACCGT
>JAJFFU010000250.1 GCA_021776465.1 Parvularculaceae bacterium | reverse complement strand
AATTTACTCCGCTTTGCCATAGTGCTTCTCCTTTATCATTTGTAAATACCTAATTGCTTTGTCTATATCCTTCACTCCGTCCTTGTCCCTGTGTCTCATAACATACTTTATGACATTACCCTCTGCAAATGGAATGTCATTGAGCATGATAAAGGACACAGGGTCCAACTCCCACTTGGAGTAGTGACCCGGCGTGACATGGGACAGGAGCCTGATGTTTTCTAGCATGGAGTCCAAAGTGTAATCTCCTCTGTCTCATAGTTAAAGTCCTTGCTCTGTAGAATGTAAGCTACCCGAGCCTGCTGTAAAGCATCTTCCTCTGTAAGTTTCTTTGACTCATAGGTCTTGACCACAGTGTCCCAGTAGTCAGCTGGCTCCACAGCAGTCAGTATCTTATCAGCCGTCTTATCTCCTACTCCGGGGCACCCCTTATAGTGATCTACAGGGTCCCCTGTTAACACCTGCTTAATAAAGAAATGGTAGCCCTCCTCAGGTGTCAGCTGGGTCTCCGTCTTCTTGTCGATGTTGTACACTGGCACCGGTATCTGGCTCAGGTCCTTGTCGATTGTCACGATAACCGGGTCCTTGATGTGCCCCATGGTCGCCACGATCCCAAGAACGTCGTCTGCCTCTAAGCTCTCGAAGCTCTTACAGGGGTAGTTCTTCTTGATGTACTCGATAGCTGAGCGGAACCCTAAGGGCTTGTTGTTATCCTTCCGATTCGCCTTGTAGGTAGGTAGGACCTTCTTCCTAAAGTTGTCCTTCCCAGACAGAGCAATCAGCCCCACATGGTCGTAGGGGTAACTCTTAATCATCTCGTCTATCTGGTAGTAGAGCTCGCCTAGGTTGGTCGAGGGTGTAACAACCCCGTCGCCCCAGTCTGTCTCCTGCTGTACTGCGTGGCACGCCTTATAGATAAGGACGTCCCCGTCGATTAGCATTTCTCTCATAATCCAACCCTTCATTTGAGCGTGGGCCTTCCTGTGACAGTTAGGGCACAGGACTACACACTTTTTAAATTCTTCGAGGATAACTTCCCAGCGTCTGCCGAGGCTCCCCAGTCCCAACTCCATAGTCTTAAGAGCTGGGTCCACATGATGGAAATCGTACATCCAGTTAGGATACCGGACCTTGCAATGCTCACACCTGCGTCCCCGCATGGTAATCATCTGGTCCCTACGCTCGTACCTCCTCTGTAAATCCTTTACCGCCTTAGTGGGTCTCTTCCCAGTTTTTTCCAATTTTGTATTCTCCGGTAATAGGGCAGGGAAAATTAAACTCCTGACCAGCATATTGTAGAGCATCCACACCAGTCTGACCAAGTGCCTTAGACGCGTACTCTAAGCACTCTACCTGCCACTCATCATGGACGTTGGCGACGAACTCATAGTCCTTTCCGGGAATATACTTACGCTGCTCCCTGAGAAGGTGGTCGAAAATAACGAGGCCTTTCTTCATAATCAAGGCACCGGCACTCTGCAACAACGTGTTAATAGCTGAGTGCTTTGACCGGATAAATAGCTTCCTGCCATCCAGCCCCATCAGGTAGCCCCTCTTGTCAATGGACTTGTGAACATCACCCACCAGCCTACCAAGCGCTGGATACTGGCTGACCATACGTGCTCTAGACTCTGCCCCGGCTGGCTTACCCTTGCCCATGATGTTGCCGAGCTTGGTGTCCTGTGCCCCGTAGATGAAGGCATAAATCCATGTCTTAGCAATCTCTGGGTCAGTCCCTAGGGCAAGGGCATTGAGTTGGTGTATCCCAGTGCCCTCCTCCTTCTTACCCTCGGTGACTATTCGTATGTACTCTCCATCATCGTATCTAGATAGATACCCAGCGAGAGCCCTAAGTTCGAGGCCACTAGCATCAATGCCAACGAGCCACTTATTAGCATCCCGTACACAAAACAACTCTCGACACTCAGGTCCATACGGGGAGCGAACCGCCGGTACTTGAGCCACGTTAGGGCGACTGTGAGTACAACGACCAGTAACAGCGCCGTTTGTGATAACTTTACCATATATCCTTCCGTCCTTTTCAAGTTTCAGCCAAGCATTGTTGCCCTCCGCCAGCATTGAAATCCGTTTAGCCAAGAGCAGGAATTCCTGCAAGGGTTTTGCCTCTTGGATATTCAAGCTGGCGAGGACAGACTCGTCAATCTTAGGCTTGCCACCCTCGGTCATTTTTCTTGGCTTCCACCCGAACTTTCGCTTGAGGATGTAGGCAATATGGTCTCGACTGTTAGGGTTAAATTGTACCCATTTAATTCTTGTGAAAACACTGCCTTTCCCATAGCCCTTCGTCTTATCAGATCGCTTAGGCGTGAATACTCCTTCGGGCTTATACCACCCTCCGAAATCAGCAATAAGCTGTCCAGAAATTTCTTCACGGCGTCGTAGAAGGGATACATATAGAGCTGATGCTTTTCCCACGTCGAATCCAAACCCATATTCTTCTTGCCTCCGTATGATCCTAGCGAAGTCGTGCTCCAAGTCCAGCGCCTGCTGGCTGTAGTTCTCCCCTAGTATCTTTTCATATAATAGTTTGTTGAGCTCCACGTCACGGGCACAGTACTCCATCATCTTTGGGGTGAACGTAGAGAAGTCCTCAGGACTATCCCCCTTGGGCAGCCCTAGTCGCAGACCCCACGCCTCCAGAGAATGCTTCTTGCTGTACTTGTCGTCTGTATAGATGAGTCTGGACGCAAGGAGGGTGTCGAAGACCTTAGCTTTAGGGGTCCAGCCGTAGAGCTTCTTAAGCACTGGGATATCATAGCCCATGATATTGTGACCAACGATGGTGTCGTACCTATCTAGGTTCTCCAGCTCCTGCTCCACATGTCCCGGACCGCTACCAAAGGCTTGACCGTTGGAGTCCTCGATGCAGATACAGTGAGCCTTGGTAACATCCTCAAGGAACCCATCGGCCTCGATGTCAAATACTGCGTAGCTCATACTTCCTCCCCCCGTTCAAAGACTGAAACCTCCTCAGTCATGCGTCCTGTTTCGTGTGAGTATCGGAGATCGCAAGCAACCCCAGTATCTCCGCTAAATCTGTTCTTGAGGACGCGCACGGTTGACACATCCTTAGCGGAGTCGTCTTGCTGATCTCTTTCGACACCGATAACAATGTCAGACAACTGTCCAATAGCCGCTGACCCACGGAGCTGTCCCAAAGTGGTACGCCCCCCTTCCTCATGAGTCCTTCCCTCAGGCCGTTTAAGATGGGACACCAATAACATTCCGACATTCAATTCCTCCACTAAGGACCTGAGATTAGTCATAAGGTTGTCGATCATGCGCCTCTCATCCCCGTCCCCGATCCCGGAGACCAGAATAGATACATGATCCAGAACAAACCATTGCACACCACAGCCACGGGCAAGATACCTGATCTTATTCCCCAGCGAACTTCCATCAAGGCTGCCCCAATGATCGTACAGAAAGAGATTGCCACTCCCACAAGTATTCGTCCAATAGACATTCAGTTCCTCCTCCACTATGTTTTCTTCTAAATGGAGGGGCCTACTGGCAGCGAGACTCATAAACCCGTAGGCCGTACGCTTCACGGACTCCTCAAGGGCTATGTACCCGATCTTTTTCCCTTCATTCATCCAATGATATGATATCTCCCTACAAATCTGGGACTTTCCAATCCCAGAGCCAGCACACAGCGTCACGATCTCACCGAGGCGCGCACCAGACGTGATATCATTGACCCCTTGCCAAGGATACAATGCGTCGTGGTGGTATGGGGTTTTGACTAGCTCCCAAGTGTCCTCAGCGTTGATGATGCCGTCCGGTCGGTATGGTGTCGCCTTCCAGATAGCATTGATGATGTCAGCACCCTGCCCAGCCATCAAAGCCTCGTTAGCGTCCTTGTACTGCGACATGCGAGCGATCTTTGCCTTCCCCGGAGAGAACAACTGGGCACAGTCCGTTGCTGCCTTCTGTCCCGGCTCGTCGTTGTCAAAGAACAAGATAATTTCTTCAAAGTTCGTGTCGAGCCACTCCATCTCCCGCTCAAGGACTTTGCGAGCTGACGGAGCACCATTAGGTAGTGAGACTGTGGGCCATTTGCAAGACTGGACTTGTGCTACAGAGAGACAGTCGAGTTCTCCCTCGGTAATTACTATCTTCTTCCCTGTAGTCCAGAGATGCTTGCCCCACAGTCCCAGCTCCTTACGCCCCTCCCCAAGGATCACGAAGGTCTTATCCTGAAACCGCAGCTTTTGTGCCACTAGTTTATTATTTACGAAAAAGGGTGCCACCATACAGGGTCGGCCCCGGTACTCCCCAACAGTATATGAAAAGTGTTTACAGGAATCTTCCAAAATTTTTCGCGATAAAATATTTTGATACTTACCTACTACCAATCCAGAACCAGCCACGCTAGCATGTGTCCCACTACTAACATCCCCAGACCCATTAGAAGTGATAGGTCGTACTGCATCTTCTCCATAATTGTTAGCGTGGAAACCACAACCGAAACAGTGGACGTGATTATCGTCGTATACTCCAAGATTGTCCTTATCATTATCTCGTCCCTCCTTAGCGCACTGTGGGCACTGTTCGTGTCGTATTAAATTCGAGCTGTTGTTTGTCATATTCTTTTTTCAACCTCCGGGCTTCCTCATTAAAATACTTGGCCTTCGACTCCGCGCTGGCCGCAAGGGCTGATAGGAGATAGACGTCTCTTATATCTACTTTAGAGCTCATTATGGCCTCGATCTATTAATTGTTACCTCAGACTGGTAGTACCACAAGTGAATCAAGGGGTAATTTCTAGCCCTGCCATCCTTGTACACCACCAGTAGTGTTGGGCCCTCCACCGCGAAGGTTTCTACTTCATCCAGCGTAATTTTATTGATATTATCCTTGGGACTAAGAACTAATTTCATTTAGCCACTCCTTCGGTACCCACTTGGTTGCATATTTGAACCCATGCTTGTCGCACCACATGGCATAGGTCGTCTTTGATTTCTTACTAATCTTGTTGTTCGGGTTCTCAAACACAAACCTTAGGTCTAGTTGAGGATGCTCCTTCTGAATAAAGAGATGCTTCTTCCGGTCTGCGGGTGTGAAGTAGCCCTTAGTCTCTATGTACACCGGGCGGGAGTTCCCCCCACGGATTAGCACAAAGTCTGGGGTATACTTATGAATGCTCTCCGGTTTCTTGTAAAATATCACTTCATCCTCATATAAGTAGGAGACTCCAGAGGCTTTCAGCTGTGCGCTTACGGCCTCCTCAAGTCCTGATCTATACCCATTCCTAAGGCCATGCCAATTAGAATGGGATGTCTTCACCTTTGTTCTCCTGTACAGGTTCATCGGGTGCATCAACCGGGACTGGATCAGCCGCCTGTTCTTGCACGTAACCGCCGCCCTTGAACTCAAAGGGGCTCTCGTCACTGTTAGTAACCAGATCAATGACCTGTACCTGCCGCAAGCGGAGAGACAATCCTGCACCAAACCCCGTAGAGTAGGGTGTGATCTGGTAAGCTACCTTGATCTTGGAGCCTCCCCAAATACCCGGCTTGAGCATACGGTTTCCTGCCGTATCAAAGATAGGTACATGGTTTGGGATTTTCTCCCCAGTCTTGCGTTTGGTAATGGTGTCCGGGCACTTAAACCGGAGCAGTACCTTACCTGTTGGGATGCGTGTATCGTCTGCACCCTTCTCAGTCTCGTCTTTGATTGGGAGCTTGAGATTCTCAGGGGCAGGCATAGGCTTGCCGGTGATCTCCTCAAACATATCCGCATCATACGAGTGCAGGAAGTCTACAATGTCCTTGTACTCCTCACTGGTAGGATCGAGACGACGCGATACCTCGTAACAGTTCTGGTTAAAAGCCTCGTTAGGCTTGCCCTGATCGAGGGAGGGGTACACAGCCAGAAACTCGTCTGTGGTGTACTGTTCATATCGTTTGCTCATATTCTTCCTCCTTAACAATTTTATTCAATTTATAGTGAATAGTAAAAAACTTCTTGCAGTCTTCACATATATAATGGTCAATTCCTTGCTCTGAATTTCTACAATCTACCTCAGCGCTTTCACAGTATGGACATAATTCGTCCCAGTTCATTATAATTCTCCTTCTATGAATTTAATTGTTGCACCAAACTCAGGAATCTTTTCCTGCTTGGCCTTCCTTTCCATGTTGTCCACGATCTGCATCATATCAGGGACGCTGAGTTGGTACCTGCGCATAATCCCATACAAGATTAACATGAAAGCTCCCACCCTCTCACCCCGAGGCGTGTCATGGGCCAGTGAATCCACTAAACCCATGGCAGTCTCGGACATAAGACGGAGATTGCTGTTAGCTACCGCCGTGTATAGCATTAGTCCGCTTCCTCCACAAATTCAATGTCCTCGCTGGTGGTCTGCCAGTCAACGATGTCGGCCTCGATTACAGCATCCGCAAAGCCGTCCCGGTATGCCTCATTATCAATATTAGGAACCTCAAATTGAGCTTCTTGAATTACGGTTCTTCGTACTGTGTATATCATATTGCCTCCTATGCAAAAAAGAATTCAGATTCTAGGACCTTATCCATCTCCAAGGTCCCCATTTTAGGTTTCTCTGGGAGCCCCTCCTCAGTCTGCCACCTAAGTTCATTTGCTAGCCCATCTAGTATGTCCTCCTTTGTGTACATCTCATGGAATGTTTCCTTTAGAACCTCTACCAGATCACTCACAGAACTTGCATGCGTGCCAAAGGAATCATGTACAACCATAAAACTGTTGATGTTATATTTAGCCTTAGCTTTGTTGACCGCCATCATTAGGTGACAGGCATCGAGCGAGTGTACAAGGTTAGGCGAGATAGCATTAGCGTGCTTCCTAGCGTCTGCCTTACTTGTCGATCCCACAAGTGTTAGCTTAGCAATCTTCCCGTTAAGGATGGTTCTAATAGATCGCCGCTTCGGTTGTAGGTAGCGCTGACTAATAAAGAATCCACTGGGGACGTGCCAGAATATAGTATCTGAGCCCTTGGTTATAGCCTTGGCAGACTCTTGTAGCCATACCATGACCTCCCGTGCGGATACTAGAGTGTCTCCTATAGCCTCCCACACGGTCTTTGCAAGGCTGTTAGATTCTTGCCAGTAGTCGCCACTGAATCCAAGGTCTATTCCCTTGTCTCTCATGTGCTTCAACTCAGCTTGTATCTGTGCCCGCATCCCGAAGGGAGTAGCCCCGTAAGGGGTGGTCATGACTGGACGTTTTACTATCCCACGTAGTATTTTTCCGTCCCAGTCTGGGTCCTCGTTAATCTCCCTTGCTCTCTGAGCGACAATCTCATAGATATCAGCAGGAGTATCTCCGGCCAACAGGTTGACTGCCGCCCCTCCCTCGGCATCCCTACACAAGGCAGAGAAGTGCTGTAATCCATTACAACTACCATCAACTTGCACCGGGAGATGGGATATTGTAGACTCGTCGATATCCCCGGCCCACTCAAAACAGAAGGCGAGGAACTGCCAAGGCTTATCAGCTTCCATCCAGAAAGTACACCCATAGGGGTCGTTAGCAGCAGCCCGAATATCTTTGTCATGTTCTGCCGTCCACCTGTACCGATCCTGTAGCGAGACCTTATCGAATCCATAACAGTTAGCTCCGTGGACTCCCAACCACCATAGGCCAGTGCCTCCCAATGGTAGGCCCTTAGAGAACTCCAACAAGCTCCGGCCTGTGTCCTCACCCTGCGGGTTAAGAAATGCCGACGATGGATATAATCTTCCTCTAAAATCTATGGTATGTGGGAAGTAGAAGCAGTCCTCCGTTTTATATTTCTCTGCGACCCACATCAGCTGTGATAACTGAAGTCTTTTAGTTTTTATCCTTACATTCTGCTCATGTATTTTACCTGTCTTTCTTTTCCAGTCGATAATATCTTCCTTGAGCCAGTCCTCAGGGAACCCGTTTGGATAGGTCTTAATGGGTATTTCCTCTGCCTGAGGAAGTACAGGGGTATCTATACCTGCCTCATAGTAGTGGCGCATAACCTCTAGTATTTTTTTATTAATCCTCCAGCCTGTTTTTTGAACCGTATTAACAGCATCTAAAACTGGTTCCCATTTCCCAGCCTCGATATATTCTTGGCACTTCTCAAGGTAGGAATTATCCGGGCTCTTGATTAGGGGCATCTGGAAAGTGTAGTACCCTCCCTTATATATTCCCTCCCACGGGCGGGGATACAAAATAGAGGGGAGCTTAACAGGACTCAGGAGAGAAAAAATATCATTCCTTGCCCTGAGCCAAGCCGCTGTTTTAGGTGCGGCCCTGAATACCAAGGCCCTCTTTGTCTTTCCGGTTACTTCCTTCTGTACCTCAAATAATCCGGTTGCAGCTATGACTTGATCTATTAGGAAAGTCCCTACTCTCATTTTTCCAGTCGCGGGGAAGCTGCCTATATCTATCTGGGCCTTGTTAGCGGAGTATATAAGGACTCTTTTCTGCCTCCTATAGTTAGAGGTCCTCTTTTCTAGGTCCCTCATTATAACCCCGAACAGGGCCGGATTCTGGGACTTGAAATTTCTAAGCCTGTACTCGTCCTCTAACACTGTCCCTATCTCTACGGCGATTTTCTGGGCCGTGACTGGGGAGGACATATAATTTATACATACCTTGAGAGCTAGGAAGGCTATTACTTCCAGAGGCAGATAGTCTAGGACAATGTAAGCTAAAGGGGAGTACATGATAGGAGCCCCCCTGTCATGGTCCCCCTTAGCTTGCTCTAGCCTCTCATAGACTTTTTTATGAGCCCCATTAAGTATCTGTATGCCTGCTGGGGTAGTGCTTTCATGGTTCTTTCGTACAGCCTCTGCGATCTCTTTATGGTATCGAGCCTTGCCTAGATCGAGCATGGCCTTTTCAATCTCATTCTGGTATAGAAAAATATTTTTTGGGCTGGCCATATTCCCCCTAAGTGACTGTTAATGTAAATCTAATTGGACGTAGAAAAACCCAGACCCCTAGGGGGCTTGGGCTCAAGCTAACCGGGGAGAGGGCCTTCCCTAACACCCTTCTTAGGGGGTGTCCAAGCGTGTCGAAACGCTGCTCCTAAATTTTTGGTACTAAATTATTTTAGTATTCGTCTGGGTAACTCACAAACGCATTATTAACTGGGCCGGGAGGCTTTGCCTTTTCTTCCCTAGGACTTATCCAACCCTTGCCCCTACATTTCTTACAACTGGGTTCGCCCCTAATTTGGCGACTAATGCCCTTAGAACGGGACGAAAAGAGCGAATAACACTCACAGACCTCAACGGTATTCATATCTCCAAACCCTGCCTAAAGTAATAGGTCTTTCCTATGAGGCTATGAAACTCCGCCTCTGGGGTGTTTGGGTCTGTGACGTATCCCACTGGTTCCGGGTCCACTTGGTAACATTTATCCTTATCTATTCTCAGATTAACAAATTTTGGGGGCTCTGTCAAGTCTTTTTCACAGTTTCCAGTAGAAATAATAGAATAGGCCCCAACAACCGGGGTTTCACTCCCAGCGAGGGGGCCATATTCGACATAAATTAGGCCGGACGGCGATGGAAACCACCTCTCCCCGACCTCAGAAGGTACTAGAGAAGGGATTAGATTAACCATGCTTAGGGTTAGGGCCATTAAATAGGCTATTGTTTTCATGGTTCTAGGGTCCTTTCTCTAGGTTGTATTAAGGGTTAGCTAAGCCCTTAACAAGTGTGAGGGCCTGTTTACAGGGTTTGAACCTGCTTAGGATTGTATCCCCAGACTTGCGTCTAGATCATACTTCCTGTTCCACTTGCGATAGACTATGGGAGGCCTATTAAACGGGGTAGCCGTTTATTTTTTCACAGATACTAAGCCCTCAGAATTAGACGGTATTAAGCTTTAACCTCTCACCCGTGGGCCGCTCGTCATACGTTCTAGCGCATAAGCAAGCTATTTAGAGTTTTGTTTTCTTGTGTAGTAGCGTTTCCTTTTCCGCGCAGGTGCAACCGGATGGGGGAAATACCCTTAGCCCTCCACTACAGTGAAGCGAAAACAATCGCTAAAGATGCTAGCCCGTCTAAAAATAGGATACTGGTTGTAAAATTCATACTTCGGAACCTTTCAACTAAACATTTTTGATTAACCGATAACAGAACAGAGTTAGCATTAAGAAATCGTTTGGTAAAAATCCATACTGTCCTGTATGGGCATAAAGAGCGATATAACAAACTTGGCATAGGACACCCACTAACAATCCTAATTTGTACCTTGTAGGATGGTCCCTTTTATCCGTCAAGAGCCAAATTATCAGTAAGGGTAAAGACCCTATGCCAAGTTCTATATATCTCATTCAAGGGACCTTGCCAGAGGGGATTAGTTCCAGTTAATAGCAACATCTTTCAAGAGCTTAACGGGAGAGTTTGCATCCTTCTGGGTGTAGCGAGTACCCGTAACCGGGCAAACATGCCCCATTTTTACTTGGCTTCGCACGCGGGCATCCCCGGAGTAGTGCTTAGAAGCCTTGGCAAACATGAACCACTGACCGGCTTTCAGGTCTTTATAAATCGGACCTTTGGGGGTCTCCCGGTTCAACCCGTTACCATTTACTTGTACGTTTGCTGCGCGTTGAGTAGGCATAACTTTTTATTCTCCATGAGTTTGGGACCGTTAAAAGTACTTCTTTAAAAAATTTGGTGTCCCCGGACGGGATTTCAACCCGCATTTCCAAGCTGAGAGGCTATAGCGTCCTAATGGTAAATGTTAGACGACAGGGACATGATATTTTTACATCGCGTGGTTTACTGCTTTTGTGGCTTGCTCCAAAATATCCATTGCTTCATGGGGGCTAGGACAATCACTAGATTTTTCAGCCGCTTCAAGGGCTTTTATGGCGATCTCATAAGTATCCCCTTGATGAACCTCAATTCCAAAAATCTTTTCTAGAAGCTTTAGATAGGCTTCATGTTGAACCACCTCAGCCCCAACATTTTCAAGATCAAAGCCTTTCCCCTTGAGTCTTAGTAGCAATGCCATAAAATCGTAAAAGAAAAGTTCTAGGTGATGTGAATAAGATTTTGCGGCTCTGGTAGAGGTGAGTTTAGAAAAATCCTCAAGACCCTCTGAGCAAAGTTCATTAGATGAATACTTGTCAAGGATGAAAGTAATATCGAACATTGCCCGGATATCATTATCTTTGATGGCAATATCAGGGATAGTATAATTGATTTCTTCTGTGTTCTCTGGCATAATTCTAAATCTCCAGCTATGAGAGGGGACGCTTTTACTCTTTAAGGGCAATAAGCCCCTGTTTAGTGGTAGTTAAAAAGTTAAGCCCTGCATTCTTAACTAAATATCGGGTTAGGGTCCCATCTTTGTTGATACTTACCAAGGGAGCCCCATTGATTGTTAGACATATTCCCCCGTTTTCGTCTACGGCTAGATTAACCCCCAGCGTCTTATCTGTTGGGTCCCGCCTAGCCCCGGTTAAAGCAGGTCTTAATGGGGCTGGGGGCTTAGGTTCGTCCTTGGGGAATATCCCATGAAAGGTTATTTCAGGCATCTTTAGGGCTCCTGTTTATTCCATTGTTCGGGGGTAAAGGGAGTCAACATAACGTCTGCCTCCATAGCATCCCCGCTACGATAATCAGTTTGTTTTCCGGTCTTATCATAGACCCTGACTGGGTATATCCGGGCCGGTCTATCAATTTTAGCCGTGTATGTGTTGGGACGCGGCATCTCACCCTTACCACCCCCGCCCGCCATGTTATTTGTTTCATCCTCTCCGTCCATTTCTGAGAGGGAGGCTTTACGCCGCCGCCAGAAGCAACCACTTGCTAAACCATACATGGTTCGGACTCCGTTAAAGCCGGACTATTACAGGGGCTGATATATACTTAAATAAGTTTTAATCAATTAACCCTGTAATAGTCCTGTTCGTAAATAAGTTAGGGGTAAGGGAAACCGGAAACACTAGAGCATAATCTTACAGGACTATTTTGGTTTCATTCATTAGAGGGTCCGCTTTCACCTGAGCTAGGCTTTCCCTCTAATTGACAGTTAGTTTCCCCGTCTGCCGTCCCAACTTTGTAAACCAGATATTTAGCCGGTATAAAGCTAGAGTAACACAACTTAGAAAGTAATACAAGCGAAATGTTTCGGATTTCGACCATGGCCCTGTATAAGGACTTTAGGCCCTACCTACTCGGTTCACAACCTTTACCCCCTCGCCTCTCTTCTTTATCCCAATTCTAATATATC
This sequence comes from Parvularculaceae bacterium, assembly GCA_021776465.1. Classification (GTDB taxonomy): domain Bacteria; phylum Pseudomonadota; class Alphaproteobacteria; order Caulobacterales; family Parvularculaceae; genus Hyphococcus. Next base: position 31,438 of record JAJFFU010000250.1, on the reverse strand, counting down.
CTTCTACAAGTACCCCCTTGAAGGTCTAGGTCGTCTCACCTAAGTAGCACGCCCGATGCTCTGGGATGGCTCTACTATCCAAGGTTGGGACAGTGTAGACCAGTGAAAATAATTAAGGTAGATACCTTTTAGGAGACTGGTTAAGCCCCCGGTCTACCTATTGACAAATTTTAATATGAGGTCCACTGTAAACCAACCTACTAGGAAACCAACTAGACCTTTTCCAATTACTGCCCATATAATAGGGTCCATTTTTTCAAGCCTTTCCTTAGATGGCTAGTTTAGGTAACCCAGACTAATTACTGGGTACTAGATCATCGAGTGACTAGAGATCGAGGGTCCACCACCTCTCCCCCCTTAATAAGTATTTGATAAGTGCTTTATAAGTCCTGAGAAGCACTCTATAAATCCAGTATAGCACTTATTAAGGGATAGTCAACCATTATTTTTCTGTTTAAAGTGCATGACTCCAATTAATTGATACAATTTTACAAGGGATTACATTACAAGCCCACTTTGGGTTTTTTTCACCCCAGTTAACAACATAGGGCCTTTGTCGGTTTCCCTCAAACATGAGATACTCTGTAGGAGATACCTTAACCCTGAGGGTGTCCAGTCTTTCATCGGTTCCAACAAATGAGAAGCAATCCCCTTCATTTAAATCACAAAATCCTTTATCAGAATCTTCCCCTTCCATGGTAACTTTCATTTTCCTACCTCTCCATTAGCATTAATAGCCTTTAGTAGGGTGTCATAGTCAAACCCTATTCTTCTAAGCATTGTAGCCACTTCCCCCGGATAGTCAAGGGCTATTTTAGCCATATAACAAAGCTCCTCATATTCCCCAGACGAACCGGGGTCTATGCTTATGTCTTGATCTTCAAGGGCTCCAAAGTGGCTAAGCATCTCTAAGGCCCAAGGGTCCTGCTCATAGGAGCCCCCAGAAGGGGTATAAAGACCCGTCTTATTATCGAGGGCTAGGGGTCTAGTCCCCGGATAAAGTGTCTTATTTTGGCTCTGGTTAGCTTTAACAGAGTATTTAGAGGCTCTACTAGGTCGCTTCCTCCATTGCTCGATTTCAATTACATTATCCTTAGCGATTCTTTCCTCAATTTCCTGCTCGATAATATCCCTAGCTTGCAGCTGTAGTTTTTCCTCTAGCCGCTGCTCCCGGCGGGGCTCTACGTTCTTATAGGGGAAGTCAAAAGGAACTTGACCGTGAAAGGCTTTAGGAGCCCCTATTAGTGCTTTTTCAGTCCCTTCTGTAATAGTCTTATGACTACACTGGTTAGGGGCCGATACTGGTCGCCCATTTCTGAGGGAGACTTTCTTCCATGTATCATAGGCTTTGGCTTCCATCCAAAACCCCGCCTCCGGGTCGTATACTGAGTGAGTCCTTTTATCGACCTCCATGGGAGACTTGTTAGGCCCTAGTCCGGCTGTCTCCTGCTGCTCATCAAGTATCGTTTGGAGCTTCTCCTTATTTCTCCGTCTTTCCCGCCTAGCGAGCTTAGCCGCCTTCTTTTCCTCTTTACTACCATACTTAAAACCCGGTGCATGGGTGTTTCTGGCCTGAGGTCCGGGCAAGTCACAAAAGTTAGGGGCAGGGGTAGTCTTTTTGGAGACATAGGGTATTGGTAAATTCTTTTTAGGTGCGTCTTTTTCCCCCGGCTTCCTCATAACTGTTAGCTTGTCAAGGTCTACCTGTAATATGGCCTCATAGAGCTTATGAAGATGCTCAAAATCCAGAGTCTCAAAGGTACTATGGTTGCTAAAATAGCCTATTGAAAGGTTCGTACACTCTGGAATGATATCAGCGTAGTTTGCTGAGTCTGTAAAAACCCCTCCCTTGCAGAGTTTAAACACTTCTGTAGGCTTTTGGAAGTATTCAGACTTGCTTAATTGATTGATAAAAGAGGTTCCAAAAGCATCGGAACAAGTCATATTTCCCCTTTGATGGGTTATGAGGTCCTGCTTTCCCCGGCGATCAAAGGCTATACAGTATTCCATGTCCCTTAGAAGGGTCTTTTGATGGTTTGCCGCGCTATATCGGCTACCATGGCCCCCGGTTTCTTCCTCCCTATGGAAGGCATAGAGGCCCGGTATACCCGCCTCAATCATTTTTAAGAGCATCCAAGCCCCGCCCCCATCATCACCCCCTAGGCACTGGTCGGAGTGCTTATGATTTCCCTTGACAAGGCTAAAGATAGAGCCGTTATAGCCTACCTTTTGATATCCCCCTCTAGTGTGTACTGTGTCAATATGACAGCTCCACATAACCGGGGAATCCCCTACCTTTAGAAAGTAGTTTCCATACCCGTCCTTCCAGCACCCTATTGGCTTTAGACACTTGTTAATAAATTCTCTTTCTGTGTCTGTATTCTTACACCTCTTTAGGGATAGAATGAAAGTCAATAGATTCATACTTCAAACCTCAGGTTAGGGAATTCTTCCCTTTTTGGCCTGTTTTCCTCTCCAACACCTTCTACACGTATGTCATAGCAGGTACGACAGAAATGTAAGAGGCCATTATTATTAGAATTAGCTTTTTTAGTAACCCCAACATCAAACCTACCATTAGCCTTCCTAGTACTATAGGGAAGATAGCAACCGTCACAAGTAAATGTATAATTTCGATAACAATAGTCACAGAAGGGGCCGCATGTCCTCTTCCCCCCAGCCTCAGCACTAATAAGGATACTTTTTGCATGGCCTCTAGGGTCCCCCGGTTGGAAGGCTACCGTATTTTCACAATTTTCGCAATGTGTAATGTACTTTACATTTTTTTTATAGCAGGGGCCGCAATAGAACTTTGGATTCTTACCCGCCCCAATAAACCTAGCTGTCCGGGGATTAGTCGCAAAAGCTTCCTTGCAAAATTCACAACTATAGGGCAGCCAATGTTGTAAGCCTCCCTGACACCTTCCCGCCATAACCTGCCCGCCCTTGGCCTTAAATCTCTCAGGGACTCTTCCTTTTTCAGCCGGGACTATCATTAGCTCTTTTTCGTTTCCGGGGATTTCATTTATAGCATACTGGGAAGCGTCTATGAAGGGCATTAGAAACTGGTGATTGTAGAGGTTAGGGATTTTAGCGATCTTAGCCCCTATGAGGCACTTATTATAAGAGTCCCCATCATGGGAGGAAGTGTAGCCAAGGGCTTGAAGGGCCAAGTCTAGTCTGTTAGCATCCCCATATGGTCTACCGTACAGTTTCTTTTTAGTATTAACTACGGTTCGGGCCGATACCTCTTTATTCCCCTTTTTCATTATGTAAGCTAAGGCAAGGTCTGAGGACCCATAACACGCGCCGGGGTGTAAGTGGGTGTTAAATGGGGCTCCCGTCACCATGCAGCTAGAGGGGCCTTTAGCGTAGACCATACCTATCACATGGGGGTCGGTTGTAATATGACAGTCGGGGATTTCATGGGAAAAATTAAAATGTTCCTCCCAGTATTTCCTTTGCTTTTGAGTCAAGATATCTTTATAGAATTTCTCTAGGTATCGCCCCGGTTTCATTAAGGTCCATCTCAGGGCTTCCCCATCTTTTGCAGACTTTACAAACCTTACCTTAGTCCCTGTTTGGTCTACATGGGTATAGTGTTTTAGTTTTCCACTGATATTCCAATACTCCTTGTTCCAGATAATCTCTGGATACTTCCCAGTATCCATGTCTGCTAAAATAACCTGTTCCCATTTACTAAAAGGGGGCCTTGGCTGTCTCTTGAATTCAATCTTAAACCTTATATCTTTGATTTTTGGCATGGAACCACCTTGTATTTCAGGTTCTTTTGCAATTAAGTCTAACCCCATGTTATAGTAGTGTTTTAGATACTCCTCTAAGGGGTCCCTTCCAGTTATAACGGCTTCCTCTTTCCCTGTTTTCTTACTTACTAGGGAAATCCTTGTTACGCGTTTAACTCTGACAACTTCTTGGTATTTTTCCGAAATTATTGTAGGCATAGGTTGGGACCTTCCATAGGCTCTATATAGGTTTTCTATTTCTCTCAGGTCGCGACGGGGGGCGACTGGGCGTGGAGCTAGAAAGCCTCCAAATATTCCAAAATGTCCGCGTCTAGGCATCAAGGACACTCCGTCGAAACTCACTTAGGATTCTATCTAGGCGTTTGTACATTGCTTTACCCATGGCTACCGAACCAAGAAAAAGAACATAGACAAGAGCCCCCGGAAGGAAGCAAAACACTATGAGAATCAATAAGAAACGTGCTAGTAACCCCTTTAGGTTATGCTTCTGGAAAGAATTTAGGGCGAGAAAACTAGACACACGTTCCAACATTGTGAGGGCTCCTGTCTAAGTCTTAATGTTAAATTCAGAATATCAGGTTATGACAGATTGTCAAGGTCTTATTTATAGAATAGGTGAATAGGTTATAGTAACTGCCGCCTTTTGTAGGACAACGGAAGTATCTATAGGGACCATGCAAGCGTTTTTCATGTCCCATGATAGGGTAGAATCCTCCCCCGCTGAGCTATGCTTTATAAATAGTTGATTATGGAGAATAAACGCTTCCCCCGGCTCAATAGTTTTGATGTAATGCTTTTGTTGTGGGCTATACTTTATTATAGGTTTAGGCACGGTTAGGGACCTCTTTAATATCAGTTAATAATAATCTCTTAGGCTTGCCCCTATGGAGTACATGGGCATATTTTCGGCCTCTGGTTACTAGAGTAGCAAACTTCCAACCCCCTTTGTTGTCCCAGAATTTGATAAGGTTACCCGTTCTATTGCTCATAGGCTTTGACATAGGCAATACAGGTATCCCTTGGCCCTCTTGAATTGTGTTGTTTATGTCTGCAATTAGTGTTACCCCAGTAACTTCTATTTCCAAAATTACAATGCTGGCAAAGCCGGGGTGGTTGCTTTGGAGGGTTCCCCCTTGAGTCACCTTTTGTCTTTCTCATAGCCTCTCCCTCCTATCCAGCCATTGTCCAAAGCATATTACTACATAATAGATAAGACAGCTAAAACTTGCGGCGAGCATAACAGCGGTTATCATTTCCGTGGTAGTAAGCATAAGAACCACCTCCATATTTTGATTAATTTAGCTTTAGCTCTACGGCATGTTGATTGATTTCCATAGGCCTATTATCTCCCTTTTCCGTTTCTTGTCAAGTCTTAAATGAGGCTGGGCATAGCGGCAAGATACTACCTCAAAGCCTAGAGGCTTATACACCTTATGAGCCAAGTCCCAGTTATCGGCCCCTATTGTCTCCCCTCCATATTTGACAGCTAGGAGGACCAACAGGGAGCCCAAACCCTTGATAGGTGACTCATTCCTTAGAGAGTGAATATATCCGTCTGAGTCAACCGATACTCTGGCCCCATAGAGTGAGGTGCTAAGCTCTATTCTATACATATTAAGTAGCTTACCCCCACAATCCCTAAACTCCGTCACCTTGAAGGGTAGGCCATTGACTGTTATTTTTTGTGCCATGGCTCCTCCTTTCAGTATATGAGGGCGAGTAGCTCCCCGCGTGTATGTGGGCAAGGGAACCATAGCCGCGTTTCCTCAAAAAGAGGGCTTCCTACCATTATAGGGTCTAGAATTCTCACTTCTAGCTTGTCCCCGTCTGTCCTGTATTGGATTCCATACTCAGTACAGATAGCTTTGGCTCCCTCCATGGTTAGGAATTGAGGTTTATAGTCCTGTATGGTCTTGACTGGTTCAGGTGGGCCTATTAGTACTGTCTCACCGTTTGGTTTGTCTGTGTATTTATTCATAATCAATTCCCTTTCTTCTTGTTGATCTTCTTAGCATACACATAAGCAATCTTGCAATGGTTCTTTTCTATCCTATCCATTGCCCATATGATACCATTGATAAAGGTACTGTCCGGGTATTGCTTGTGAAGCCGCCACCATCGAGCGCAAAGGCTTTCGTATAGCTCCCCTCCCAGTATGGCATTGACTAGGATGCTAAGGGCTACGAACACCCGAAACCAATAGCTATTGACGTTTGATATATTCATTGACTCTGGCCCCTTCCTCTGTTAGTCTGAAATCAGTAATAAGTGACTTCAAAGTTAGCTTTATTAATAATAACCTGAAACCCTAGATTTGAAAGGCTATCAAAATGTGATTGTGTAGCTGTTTTTTTACCTGTTAGTCTTTCAAAGTCCTCTGCTTTCCCGTTTTCTGGGTAGTTAAGGGTATTGCCATATACTGATTTCTCATAGAATCTAAATTCGGGCTTGGTATCTTTGGGCCTGCTTTGTAGAGCTGTTTTTACGGCCTCATCGTATCTATCTTGAGGGTGTTTAACTTTGGTATGGTTTGAATTCATGGTATTACCTCCTAAAGGCTTGATTGCCTGCTAGGACCCTTGACAGGGTGTCAAGAGCCCCGGTAGATCATCAAGAAAGGTTTTGTAATTTAGCTAAGACTCTATCCTGTTCGTTCATTGGTAGCTGAGGTTTCCACATTAGCTTGCAGGTTCCGGGGTATGATGTGCCTCCCCTCTCTTTGGTGTAGATTTTCCCTGAGCTAGAGGGCTTGTGAGGGGCTTCTCCGCCCGTGACGGTTCGAGGGTCGCCCCTGAAATTTTCAACCGTTTCATTGAGCTTGACGGGCTTCTCAGTATCTACATGGACGAGGGTACAGACTCGCCCAGCATAGTCAAGTGATTTTATGGTGCTTTGTTTGTTAGGTGTTAATCTATCCATGGCTGAGAAATTCCCTGTGTCTTTTGATGGGTTGTAAAGTCTCTGTCCATTAAGGCTTTTTTGTGTCATGGCGGTTTAAGCTCCATTGATTAAACTCGTTAATAAAGCGTTCAGGTACACTAACACCGTTACTAAATTCTAGGTCGTTTGATTCCAGCGGATACCAATGAGTTCTATCAATCAAACCCCTGTCACTGTCCCATGTGTCCCTAACTAGTACAAGCGATTCTGTGGACTCGTCGAGGGCTTGCTCTTGTGCCAGCTTGTCCATGTGATAGTGGTCTAATATATCTCCGCTGTCTGGGTCCAGTGTTTCAACGTCCCAGTCATAATGGGTAGACTGTGCCATGTTTAATCTCCTATTTAGGTTCGATGTAATTTGAAGCAATAACCTTGCCCCGGCGGTTAATTATTGCCGTGGTCTTGAAGGGCTCTTGAAACATGCCCATACCTAAACCGGGCTCCCTTCTTAGGTCCCTTACAAGGTAGCCGTGGACTCTAATTGGAGTACCTTTAATTACTAGCTTCACTTCCCCGGTTGACAGTGTGCAAACACTTACCTTATCAATTTGGGTCTGTGTGCCGGGTCCGGTTTCAAAATGCTGTCTAATGGCTTTCCTTTGGCTGAGTGTCATTGACTGGCCTCCTAGTCCTGTTAGTGGTTACTGCTAGTGTTAAGAGACAATGTATAGCCTCACCCTGAGCTTGTCAAGCTTTATTTCAATAAAAAGGAGAAAAAAATAAATGGACTTCATTCTAGGCATAATCATAGGCTATTGTCTATCCCTACTAATCCACCAACTAAGGACCCATGATGGACACTGGCACTAAGGACGAATACTGCCCGGTAAGGGCTGATAAGACGCACTGTGTACACTGGGGCGACGGTCTAGCCTGTTGCGGCTGTCAAGCTCCCGGCGTTTGTACTTGTGAGGATATCCAAGAGCTATGTCCATATTGTGAGGCTGATATGATGCGCTTCGTCGATGACTAAAAAAATAAGTAATACACCTACCCTCACACACACGCTTGACCAGCACTTGACCAGCACTTGACCAGCACTCCAAAAGCCCTCGATGTGCTACCAGGACGCTATACCTCGCTTGGGGTAGCCCCCGCCAAGCCCCCGAAAAAGACTTAATGACGCGCCCACACGCGCCCGCGCCCGCGTTCTATATAGGGTGACGGGGGGTTTTTTACGGAGCTACAGAACCGTATACACCCTCGCAACTTTTTGTCAAATTATTTTGGCTTCTTGAGCTTCTCAAGCTCCTTAACCAGCACTTTCAGAGCCTCTTTCTCTATATAGAGACCCTCCTTCTCTTTTTCCGAGGATTTCAGGAGTTCTTCCAAGAGATTGGCCTTCTCCTGCATTTTTCGTAGTTTTAAAGCCTGAGAGTTGATTGTAGGCCGGCTAAAGCGTCCACTCATAGTTTTTTCCACCAATAGAGGGCATTACGGTACGATGCCCACCCTTGTCCCCTTCGAGGCTTCCAAAGTCTATACCCAGCCCTTATCAAGGAGTTACTAGATGCGAGGTTGAGTAGGTGAGTATCAGTCACCAGATAGTCAATCCCGTGTGACCGAGCCCACCTTTCCCGGACTTTAATGAGTTTCTTATGTAGACCCCTCCCACGATGATGGAAAGAGACTCCGACCCTACACAGGTACCCAGTTTTCTCATACTGCTGTGAGTGGTGTAGGCCACAGAAGGCTACTGGATCACTATTGTGATACATCAGCCACCACTGTCCTGTGTAGAGATCAGGGATGTCCTCCACGGAGCCCCAGAAGCACTCCTGATGGATTGCTATAAGGCTCGGGAAGTCTTTGGGAAGTGCTTTAGCGAGTGTGTAGCTCACCAAATCATCGCATGCTTAACAGGAACACAGGATACCCAAGCGTTCTTGTCGATCCAGAAGCCGGTAGCTCCCTCTTTTAGTTCAATCTTGTTCTCCTTAGCAGCTGCTCCGAGCTGGGAGTAACAGTCCTGCGGACGGATGTGGCTCTTAACCACCTGAGTATCCATCCCATTGGGGTTCAGGATCATAACCATCAAAACGTAGAGTATGTGTTCCATTATTTCCTCATCTTGACCCAGCGTGGCCCATCAGGCTGTGCAGGAGGTCTCAAGTTACTATTCTTGAACACAGATTCTTTAAAGTCCTCAAGTATCTGATCCAATTGTTCTTCCTTCCGGAGTGCAAACATCTTGTCTCTGTCGGCTGCGACCTGCTCAACCCAGTAGGAGATTCCGAGAGCAAGGGCATCAATCCTGTCATCATGCACCAAAGAGCCGCGGTCACGGGTCAGGCGTGTCATCTGGTAAGCCAGTGAGTACCTCGGCTCCTCTTGAGTGCTCTCAAAGTCCCTTTTAAGCGCTGTGTAGTCGATTATCAGCCTGTGCTGGTTCATTACAGGCTCTACAGTGTCGATAATCCGCAGTTCCTTCTGTTTGGTATGCTTGACCTCCTCGATGGTACAGTTATGGAACTTGGAGAGGACAGGCTTGAACAGCTCCGTGTACATCCCATCGCCGAAATTAGCTTCGATCTGGATCAGGTTCACGGCATTATCTCTAGCGACCTTGGCAAGTGCTTCTAAAGTGGCATCGTCATAGCCACCTTTGAACCCACCAAAGGCCGGTACATAGATGTTCCCGTTGAGGAACTTAGTAACTACAAACCCTGTCTCATCGGTACCGCGTCCGGCAGGGTCTATAGAGAGCACGGACCCAGAGTAGGGGAAGCTCTCCTCCGATTCCCGGAGAGGTTTGTAGTAGTAGTCTCCGGTCAGACCTACTGTTGGGAGGCTTTCGACTATATTCTTTTGATCGTTACACCAGACTATCTCACCCGGAGCCTTGTCGCGGCCTACAGAGGTCACGATGAGGTCTCTTAGTTTAAGGGGGAACCTATTGGCGTCAGACAGACTCGTATCGAGCATGAATTGGCGGGCATAGCCGGAGCGTCCATAGGAGGCCTTTCGCTCAGCTAGATCAAGCTCGTCAAAGCGCAGAGGGTCTACAGCTTGGCCGGGTCGCAGATTTAAGCTTCCTATGAAGGGGGCTAAGCGACTTCCATAGTGCTCTTCAAGCTCTGGAGAAGGGTACTCAGCAGGCCAAATACAGGCCTTATACCCTCGGCTCTGTAGAGCGTTGTAGAGCGTCTCCTCAGTCTGGGGTGTACCCAAGTAGATGATACGTCCTCGCTCGGGGGTCAGGACGGAATCGAACTCCTTAACGGTCTCAGAGAGACGGTCTCGCATCATCTGGGTGATTGTGTTGGTCAGGACCTCAATGTCGTCGGCAATGATAATATCCGCGCGGGACCCAACTATCTGACCAGTAATTCCCACGCTCTTAACGGAGGGGGCATGCGCCGCCATGGCCGGACCTACATCAAATGAGATGTTGGAACTGCGCTGGTCGTCTGAGGCCTTGAGGTGGGCTAACATTGGCATCTCTTGGATCAGACGCTTGGTGAATATGGAGAAGTCGTCGGCTCTCGGCTTGGAGGCGCTGACGACTAGAATTTTATTCTGGGGATTAACAAGTAGACACCAGTCCACGAAGGCGGACGTGATCCAAGACTTCCCAACGCCTCGGAAGGCCTCAATAATCATACGCTTGGGGCCGTGCTGTAAGTAGTAAGCTATATCATACTGGACCGGTGTGGGGTCTGGGAGGCCTAGATGCTTCCAAACGACATAGACGAATTTGCGGAAATCATTCTTTACTAGGTCTAATTGAGTCACTCTCAAACTCCGGTAGGCTGTGCAGGAGGTCTCCAACATCCGCATTTTTCTTCGCATCAGCTTGAACCCCGTTGTCACGTAAGAATTGCCGCACCACGTTTAGAAGTGCGGGAGTAGGGGGTACCTTCACTACCCCCCCTTTCTTGTCCACTTCGACAGTGCCTTCGACAATCTGTCTGCGGAGCTCCCTTGCGAGGTAGGCGTGAAGGTCTACCATGTCGGACTCTTTGCTGGGCCTTAGGATTTCTAAGGCTTTGCCTGATTCATCCATAACGAAAGCGTCACTCACTTCTTGAACTCTTTCCCAAGCTCGATGAGACTATCCCCCAGCTTGTCGGCGCTCTTAGACCTATCAATAGAACCAATATTGACCTCTAGGTCGTCGCCTTTCTTTACTACGATTCCTTCACTGTCAGTCCACAGAGAATAGTGGCTAATCTCAGTTCCCTTATCTGGGAATTTGCCATAGTGAGTGACAGTACATCCCGACAGGCAAATGAGTAATAGGACACTTAGTCCGGTTACGAATGCTTTCATTAATTAATCTCCTTAAAAATTTGAATAAACGCCCAGATACCACCGAGTACCGCTGTTATGACTCCTCCGAGCATATACAGTACTCGGACGCCTCCCTTACCAGCAGATACTAGCTGGACGAGGGTCTTTACTGATTCCTTTAGTTCGTTCACATCAGCATTTAGTTCCTTGTATCGTTGACTACACACTGCTTCGTGGATTGCCAACGCCTGTTCCGCAGTTCGTCCGTGGGCCATTATCGGTACCTCACGTAGAAGCTACCAGCTGTGAAAGTATCGGCAGCTCCAGACATCGAGAGTGCGACCTGAGTTAGGCCACCGGTCAGGCCTTTGAGGCCATATCCATAACATACACCATCGTATGTTCCAGTTCCCGCGACGGCAGAGCCACCATTAATATTGCAGGCCCACCCCGATCCATCAGCAGTAATCCTAGTTAGGTGGACGACGCCGTGCCACTCATCAGTAGACGTGAAGGCAGCATCAGCTGCCAGCAAGAAACCAACTTCTCCAGAATTGTTCTGCAAAGCAGCAGCAGCAGCCGTAGTAGCTGCGAATCCAGAGTAGTTTGTAGTCTCAATTCCACCAGAATCCCCAAGCTGTATCAGCGGGGCCTGAGAGGTTCCATCATGAGTAATGTCTGCTAAGTAAATCATAATCTCACTGACATTAGTGAAGTCAGTTTCGCCTCCCACGTCAATCAGAATCTTCTGAGTAGTCGAACCCACTGCCTCAACAGTCTTAATCTTCCACTCCTTAGCAGGGTGTCCAGAAGCTCTGTTGTAGCTAGTGCAAATCCAAGAGCCACTACCTAAAGATACAAAGGTAGCAGTATCTCCGTTACCCGTGATTAAGTCACCGAGAGTTGGGAGGACTAGAGTAGAGGCATTATAGACTAGGGTATTGATGCCATTGAAAATGACGATACGCTCAGCTCCAGCTTGAACCGTGCCCAGACCTGTGATGGTAGCACCAGCACCAGTAGCGATAACTGAATTACCAGCTACGTTACCAATATCAGTCGTGGTCGCAACTGCTATTGAAGTTGCTGTAACTTGGTCGATAGCCGCGCCGGACATTGTTAAGGTTCCAGTAAGGCTCCCACCAGTCTTCAGAAGTGCAGTTGCCCCGGTGTCAAGAATGAAGTCGGTACCGTCGTAGGTGGCCTCGATAATGCTCGTCGCATCGGGGATATCGTTAGCAACAAGAGCGGAGCCTCCCTGAGTCTTGAATGTCTTCGCTCCTAAGCTGGACACGTTTATTGTAGATGCACCTGTATTAGCTCCAGCCGGGATAAATCGGACTTTCATACCAGTTGTATACGAAGATACAGCAGGGCTAGGAGTCAGCAGGATAGTATCAACACCAGTAGCAGTCCCCGCCCAGATAAGGACGTTTGAAGACAGAGCAGTCGCACTAGCAGCGGCGGCAGCGGCACTAGTAGCGGCAGCGGCGGCTGAGGTAGCGGAATCTGAGTCTTGCTGTTGTCCATCGAGGGCCTCTTGAGCCATGTAAAATAGCTGTAGAGCAGCATTATTTAAGTTAACAGTCGTAACACTACTGGGGGACGTAAACTTGGTGATCCTAGATGTTGGAGATGTAGAACGTGTAAACTTGATAGCGTCGCTGGCATTAACAGTCGGAGTAAGAGTTACCTTCCCATCGTTAATCCAAGTGAAGGCAGCATCGGTTCCATTCTGGGTAATAGTAACGTGGCTACGATCCAGAAACGGAAAGGGTACTAGGAAGTCTTGTGTACCCCCTGTAGCAGTATAGGTCTTAATCGAATGTAAATCAGCCATATTTATTCATTTATTTGAAATAGGTTATTGATGTCGTTGCCAGCAATTGGCTGCTGCCTACGCTTGATGCTATTCTTGATATCGTCGATATGTACTCCACGAATCCGACTGAACTTAGTTGCAGTCCGGTTGCGGGCGATCTTCTTGTTAGCGAGCAGCCGTGTCAGAAGCAGCTCTTTTTGTAGTTCCTCAGAGAGCTTATTAAAACCCTTAGATTCCACCCACTGTTCGAGGCGCTTGTTCATCTTGCCCCAAGTAGTTCCAAAGAAGTCGCGTTCCTCATCGTTCAACTTAACACCGTTGATTACCTCAACTTGGTCAGCTCCTTCAAAGGCGATGTCCAGCTCTCCTATTTTGCGAAGGACCGCACTCTTAACTTTAGGAGCCCCTTTAGCGGGATTGAGTAGTTGATTGAGAACGCGTACTGGCATCAGATGGAGGTCCTCGTTTTGCCCAGAACCGGGGTAGTAGGTAGGCTCTCCAATAACATTGCGAGCGACAGAGCGCTCACCAAAGCCCGGAACTTGTCGGGCGATATCATCAGCTAACTCACCCATTTTCTGCCCGAACTCCTTCATTACGATATCTTCGAGCTCGTCACCTTGCTCAATAACCGTGGGACTCAGGGGGTCTACAGATCGCTCTGGATTAACTCCCCTCTCAATTCCTCGTCGGAAGGACGAGTAGAGGGAGACTCCGGGATTAAGGAACGTCCCAAGAGCTTCTGAGCCTTTCTTGAATCCTGCCGGGTCTCCACTTAAGAAGTCAATCAGCATACCAAAACCTTGGAGGTAATGGCGATCAGCAACGATACGTGCGGTGCCAATGGTGGCATCTGCGAATATCTGCTGGTACTTCTCGAATATCTCTCGGGTGTAGCCATACTTCTCAGCATGCCCAGTAGTATCTATCATAGACTTGACCAGCAGGGACATATTGGCAGCAACTGCGAGGGTGCCACCAAGCGGGTCAAATCTATTGTAGGATATAGGACCATCCGCAGTATTAATTGAATATGGTTGAACTCCTGCCTCCTGTTGCCTAGCTCGTAGGTCTGGGTCCAGAGGAGGTGCTCCTGTGATCTGGCCTGAAAGCCCTAAGCCAATGCCGGTGGTGTAGAGTGCTATACCGGTGGCTGTCTTAGCCTGTGCCAGCTGCCTAACGGCGAGATCGGGTGAGGCCAGCTCCTGTGCAACAACTCGACTGAACCTATTTAGGACCGGGGTCCTTTGAAAGGCAAACGTAAGAAGTTGGACAGGAGTTTGAAAGAACGGTATAAAGACTTTGCTGGTCGGGAAAGCCTCGATGGCTCGCTGGATGTTCCTAGCGAAGCCCCGGACTTGGATGTTCTTACCCGACTTGACGTCAAAGACTTCTTGCGACGGTAGTTTATTAGTGAAAGTATTAACACTAGCGAATTCATGGGCTTGCTCCATCATCTCATTAGTCGGATTTGCGTGGAACTTCTCGCGTAACCGGATGAGATTAGCAAAATCTTCTGGGGTTTTAGGGATTTTACCAAGAGTTTGGGCAGCTTTTCTCTGTGACAAGGCAGCTATCTCTGCTCGGTAGTTCATGGTCTTCATAACATCATCTGCTGAGAGGAGCATCTTACCGGGCAGGTTCACGAACTTCCCGAACATGTCAATGGCAGAGCCCATGGCTCCCGGCCCTAGGCCGAAGGCTTCCTTAGAAAGCACTTTGCTGTGTGGTCGGAGGAAGTCAGTCTTAACTAGAGCGTTCTGTGGACCCTCTTTGAAGGCCTTGCCAAACAAGCTCCATGCATCAAACAAGGAATCCATGTAGGACAGGATCATTTGAGAGGCTTCTCCAGCTTGTACGCCGTTAGCGGACGAGTTCTTTAGTCCAGCGAAGGAGCGCTCAAAGATAGAAGCGGTAATAGCTGAGAAGCTACCAGTCATGTTAACGACCTGTGTCTCTGGTCGAGACAATAGGCCATTGATATAGATTTCTAAGAGTCCATCCCTAGTCCTTGCAAGAGTCCCCTGATGGATGAAGCGGGACATGGCCTGCATCTGCTCTAGGTCAGCTTTCTGTATATCAGACAGTCTCTCAAGTTTGGCTTGCTTCTTGATAGCTTTGGCTTTAGTACCAGTAAGCTTAACCTTCCCCTTCTTAGTAGCCAAGCGGACCGCCATGGCAGCTTTACGCTTAGCAAGGTTGTCAGTCCCACTCATGGTTCGATTCATCAGCTCCATGCGTAGGATGTCGGCTTGCTGTGTAAAGGAGCTTAGGTCAGCGACCTTCTTGAATTGGTTCAAGCCCTGCCCGAAGGCCGTACCTAACCCACTAGCTGATCGGATGGTCTCGGTTCCTTCGATCATTGCACGATTAAATGCAAACTCACTCTGGGCACTAGGATTTTCCAGATACGCCTCAGCTAAGTTTAAGATTTTCTTTGTCTGGATGCCCGACACAGCCTTCGAGGCTTCGATAAAAGAGGAGGCCTCCTCGACATTAGATGTCACAGCCTTTAGGCGCTTGGTAAAGGTGGCTTCGTCCACACCAAAGATAGTAGAGAATTCCTCGATCTTCTTAGAGAGAGGGACGTTCCGGGGTAGATCACCTTTGATGATTCGCCCCACCGACTGAATGGTCTTCAGGATATCATCCCCTGCCGTTAGTTTATTTAGGTTGAAGGGAAGGTCTCTTATCTTCTTCTTACCTGCGGCATCTACCACTGTGTCTAGATCGTCTATCTCGCCCTTAGCGGCCCGGATCAGCATATCCTTGAGGTTCGTCTGATCTTCTGGGCTCAGGCGGTTGAAGGTATCGTCTATCGGTACATCATCACTGATAGGTGGGGTCCCACGATTAGGGAGCTTCCCTTGAAGTTCTGCTATTTCCTCTGGATTTCCTTGCTTAATCTTTGCTTCTACGGCTTCTGCGATTGATTCAGCACTTTCCTTAGCAGCTGCATCAACCTGAGCCTGCTCCGCTTCTGTCAGTAGGGGGTTCTTCTTAGACTGAACTATACCCTTCTTAGCTGCATCCGCCTCTGTTAATGGCGTGCCTTTAGCCTTGAGCTGTACATCATCTGCCACATTGGTGAACTTCTCCCCCGGTTTCAGAAGGGGATTAGGTTTACCTTTAAGCTTTCCAAAGCCCCCTTTGAGGCCTTCGATTAGCCCAGCTGTCAGAATACCGGCTAACCCACCAGTGAAGGCATTCTTGGCGCGGTTTAAAGCGTCAGGATCATTAGGGTCGGTAGCGAGGAAGTCCTTGATAAGTTGGGAGCCTTCTGGATTATTGGCTATGGTGTCGAAGGATAAAAGGAAATTTCCTAGGTTTGGGTCCTTAGGATCAAACGCAGCGGCGTCTACGGGCGCGCCTGCAATCAACCCATCCACAAGCAGTTTGAGCTTTGGAGAGTTCTTGAGGAGCTGGGCCCCCTTAGTGACCTTAGTAACGCCTTTAACGGCTGGGCCAAACGGAAGAAGGAACTGGGAGAAGGTGGACAGGAGCGCCTCAAATGTATTCCTTGGGTTCCTATCTAGGTCCTTTTCGGTGTCGTAGAGAAAGGTCTCCTCACCGAGTTGGACATCCACCCCAAAGGTATTCTTAAGAGTATTGGATAGACCAAAGGTCTTGTCAATTTCATTAATAGCGTCCGTGCCACCTATGCCTACTCCCCTGAACAACGAATTGAATATGCTTGGTGAGTCATCTTGAGCCTTATCAATCTGGGTCTTAGTCCGCTTGCCATGCTCTATTTCAGCCGCGTCCTCGTTCCTATTGAGCTCGCCGTCGGGAGTCCCTTCAAACGCTTCCCGCGCTGCTCGGAGCCCCGGCGTGTTCACAAAGTCTTGGTTTTCTTCCACTATTTCTCCTTGATTCCTTCGATGATTTCTGCATCAGAGAATGGCTGGGAGGCATTTTCGTGCTTGATAATCCCCTTCATTACCTGCGACATCTCTTTAGCATCACTGAAATTCAGTTTCCTAGTAGCTGGGATACCTGAAGTTTGTACGACGCTCTGGATGTAAGCTTTTGTGTCGTTCTCTACCGGAGGTGCCCACCGACTGATGATGCCCTCGATAGTGGTAATCTTGTGCTTCTTATTATAAGTCTGTAAAATCTTGTGCATAGCCCGGATACCCTTCTGGGGGGTCTCGAACTTCACGAAGGACTTGTCAGGCTGGTCCTTAGCCATCCCATTCCACTTAATCTTGGAGATGCGGATGTTGCCGGGGTTGTTGTTTCTTAATCCCCTAGACTTCTTTATTCGTTTTTTACCTACAATCTGAGTGCTGACTCCTACATCATCAAGAGTCTGGATTGAGTCTAGAGCCTCCTTTGCAAACCTATCCTCAGCAAAGAAGCCTTCTTTGATTCTTGGGTCTTCCCCAGCAGCCCGAGGATTTCCAGCCGTGAATTGTCCTAGGTCAGTGATATCGACCTCATTGACACCGTTGGCTTGGAATTCCTCAGAAGGCTCGGATTCCGAATTGTCTCCTAAACTCGCCTGTGAGTCAACGAACCCAAATGCGGGGGTCGCTCCAGAGCTAACTATCGGATTTACAACGTTCTCCAGTAAAGTCTTTCCAATGGTCCGAGCTGCTGCTCCAACCTCATCAGAGAGCTGGTCTCCAAGATTCACTAGAGAGTCAATGGCGTTGCTGATGCCCTGAGAGAATACCTCAGGAGACTCCGCCAAGCCCTTACTGAGAGCTTCTCCAGCGTCAGACATAGTTTTCACGGTAGCGTCGATTATCTTCTGTTGTTCTGGATCATCTACTCTTAAGAACGTGGTCGCGTCGCTGCCGATGTCTACATTAGGATCGAACTCGGGCGGACCCTGTAGAGCACTTATAGATTTCTTGATCTCAGCCTGCATCGGCAGGGGCCGTGCTGGGAGGTTAACAGTCTTGACATGCTCAGTCGGGATGTAGTCAGCGTTGCGAGCTGATATCTCTGAGCTTGAGGTGCCCTGATCTGGCTCAGCTTCTGTTTCTCCGCCTACAGCCTTAGGTTTGGCTGGAGTGGATTCAGGGACCTCAGAAGGCTTCTCAGGAGCTCTGGGGGCCAATTCCTTGATCTTCTCATCTGGGCTGGTATCTGCTCCGAAGTCCTCTGCACCTACCTCGCTGAGCTGCATACCCTTCATCATGTCCGTGCGGAGTTTAAACAGCGCATCATCAATCTTATTAGGGTCGTCACTGAACCTCTGGATCGTGTTGGCTGCTTGTAGGTCGTACTGGGAGACGATGTTATTAATCCGCTCCTGCTCGTCAAGAGGCAGATTAATTATGGCACCAGTCAGGGGGTGAATGAATTTCTCTGGGTTCTCCGGGTCCAAGCGCTGCGTCACAGCCGCTTCTAAGCTCTTTCTGAGCATACCCCGCTGCTGAGTTCGGACCGTCTGTCCGTTTTGAATCTTACCCTTCTTGAACTCGTTGAAGGTACTGAAGACATCCTCATACTGCTTACCACCTAGTTCGTTGTAGCGAGAATCTGCCTGCACGGTAGCGAAGTTAGGAAAGTCTCCGTTTTGAATGTCTGCAATTAGACCAGCAGAGTTTGCCTGAGAGGATAGGCTGGACGATTTGGAGTTGAGACGCTGGTTTGCATTGGTGCTAATGGCGCGAGCGTCTGCTGGGTCAAGATCAGGGAATAGGCGCTGCACATTCCGCATCAGCAGCTCTAAGTCTTTAGACGCGGCGGTGCCCTGCTCGAACTGGAGAGTCACATAGTCAGAGGCGTTCCCATCAGCTTGGTCTCGCTTTGCTTTTAATATTTGTGTTTCCTGTGTGGCCCGAGACTTCTCGGAGGCGATAAGTGCTTGCCGAGCCTTACGCTGAGCCGCAGCAATCTTCGTCCCAAGGCCTTTGACAGACGAGAAGCGGAAGCGCTCACCCGGCTGGGGCTTGTCGAGGTACTCTAGGATGTCCGGCTGTGGGTCGTCTGGGTCGCTGGCAATCTGTGAGAGGTTCTCTACGATCAGCTCGTCAACCTCATCCCTATTGAAGTATGGTAGAGCCTCCATGAGATTCGCGCGGAGGTCGGTATGCCACTTGGCACTAAATAAGGTAGTGAGGTCACTGTCCTCTCCGACAGACTCTAGTTCGTTATGTAGGACAATATTGTTCTCGATAGAGCCCTTGATGGTCTCGTTGCCCTCAGCAGTCTTGGTGTCGTCTATGTTCTTGACAAGGGTCTGGGTAAAGGCTTTACGAGCTGTGGTCTTGTATGTGTCCAAGAGGGGCGCGACATGGGCAATCTGGTGTCCAGAGAACTCACTCTCTTTAATGAACCTATTCATACCATCATCGAGTTGGGTTTCGTAAAGCTCTTGAAGCTGCTCTGGGGAGTCCCCATTCTCGTTCTTGAGGATCAGGGAGCTTCTGGCGTCGTTGTCGAGGGTGAACTGGGTGATGAAGCTGTTAGCGGAGTTCTCAGCAGTGAGCTTATCAAAGTGGAGTTCTGCCTCGGGCTCTAGGCCTCCCGGCATCTGCCGCTCCATCTCCACCGCCAATCGGGCCGTGATGATATCACTCTGGACTTTCTTCTTCCTAGCTAGGTCTCCCAGCTCTCCGAATTGCTGGCTGAGGCCCTCCAGCTGTGCAGTGCTCTGCGCGACCTTAGCGTTAGCTCCACTGATAGCGGGTATCCTATTATTGAATCCACCGATTCGTCCAGCTCTGGTCATTAATCCTTGTTCTGGCACTTATACTCTCCCCGTTTCAATTTTCTTGGCTAGCAGTTGTTTAGCTGCTCCTGTTCCAGCGCTAGCAATCTGGAGTCCCGTCTTAACAATATCAGCTGCCGGCTTGAATTGCTTGAATAGCGCCGTGTTGGTGGCGTCAGTCCTCAAGCGGTTATTCAGCCTCTCAATCCCCAGACCTCGAAGCTTAGTACCGAAATTAAGTTTTTGCACGAATCTTGCGCGGGCTCCAGCCGCACTTGCATTACGGATTAAAGCATCCCCAGTTCTCGTCCCAATAGCATGTGGGTTTGAGGTCTTGGTACCACTGATGAGTTCATTGGACTGTCGGGCCAACTCTGCCATATCTAGTCCAAATGCGCGCATCTCCCGTATCTCGTCCTCGTTTATTAGCTTCTCATTGAGAGTGGAGATTTGGTTGTTGAGGGCGGCCTGTGTCTGGATGTTGCTGAAGTTGGTCCGGTCAGCTTCCTTATTAAGAAAGTATTCGCTCACAGATGTCAGGGAATTCATCCCGAACTTTAGAGCTGTTTGAGCTACGAAAGCGCTTATTGCCATTAACCTAATCTCCGATTACGAGCTCTGCTGAAGTACTCCCCGGACCAGAACGCGGACAGGAAAGTGGCTGGAGTGTGCTCTGAATGAATTATTGTTAGCTCTAGTTTGTGGTTTTTAGACATCACTAGCTTCCTAAACAAGCCAGTCTCGAATACAACAGCTCCAAAGGTGTTACTGGGGCTACCAAGCATACGAGCATTGAACTGATAGTCTCTGGATGTACGTCCTTGGGCCTTGACCCGTAAGAGAAACTCAGCCGTATTCTCATATCTGATCCCAAAGTCTCGGACATGGAGACGGTCCCCAGAGACGTTCTGGACACCGTTATTGGTATCGACAGTTAGATGTGGCTCTGTAAACTGGTACTTTAGTGTATAGTTCCGACCAAAGGTGATGGGGCTGCTGACATGATTTCCCTCCTTAGAGATAGAAGTATAGAGGTCGGCTCCACCAAACTCATCAGAGAATGGGGAACTCCACACGTCAATTAGACCAGTCAGAAGTGTTAAGCCTTCTACACGGGTTCCACTTATCTCCCCCCAGCCGAAGTCATATACACCAACAACGGTGTCGTCAGAATAAGGGAGGGTCCAAGTAGTTGCTTCGGTAGCCTCATCATAAACTCCTATAGAGGACTGTTGGAAGTCTAGCATGGGCTTAAATTCAAGTTCAACAGCACTATCGTGGCGCTCAAGAAATAGTTTGTTATCCTGCAAAGACATCTTAGATAAGTGAGTGCCGTCCGGGCGCTTGATAACGAAATAGGCCACAGAATCAATAACACCAACTTCAAGCCACGCCTCGTCCTCAGGAAGAATCCACTTAGACCATGAGGAAACTACCTTCTGACCGCGCTCCCATAGAAAGGAGTAGATTGCTAATTCATTGAGACGCTCGGAAGTCTGGACAAATAAGAGATTATTTGCAACAGACGACGCAATGCGCCTAACTGTTCCATCTATATATGCAGGAACGTGAGCTGTAATGTCCTCAGCGGTCTCCTCTTGGAGGTCCTCAATCAGGCCAAACTCACGTATAGTAGAAAAGCCGTCTCTGTTCTCTCCATAATAGACTTTCCTTCCCACCAGAATAGGTTTGGTGGTGGACTCATGCTCGTACTGGGAAATCTCATCTAAGCGGGCAGATTCAGGTGTGAGGCCCTCTGAGGAAGATTCCTGCAAAGAGAACTGCGCGTTGTTTGAGAACAGCAGCAGGCCCCCATCAAACGGGACGGCGGACTCCAGAATAGACACACGATTAGATGGTGCTGCTAGATCAATAGGATCAGTTGCTGGCAAAGTTGTCAGAGTGGTGAAGTAGAAATTGAAGAAGTTACCCAGCTCGGAGAGAAGGATATTCTCACCAGCTAAGAGTCCGAGCCTATTTTTATAGAAGAAGATATCATTGATCGTCTCACCTATAAAGGAGGGGTCCGGGTTAGAGGTTTCATCTCCAGCTACCCTTTCATCCCATTCGATGTCCACTATGGAGAAGTCAGATGTTCCAAAGTCCTCACTAAAGGGATCAGCAAAGGACTCAAATGGATTCCTGATGAGCTTGACAGGTAAAGTGCTCGCATCGAGCTTATTGGTGAGGCCAGGTTTCACGGTCTCAATCCATTTACCTGTTCCGGTATCGTTAGGATTAACATGTTTAACCCAGTAGTTATCGGCATCACTTCCTGTATCACCCACTATCTCGATGGTAAACCCATCCTTGGTCTTCTGTGGGAGAGAGGAAACGGCGTCTGCTGTGTCCTTGAAAGCTATTACATTAGCTTCAGGGCCCGTGGCATGTAAGCCAAAGTCCTGTTTGTCATTCCTAGTAAGCCATATGTTAGATGAGACGGTTTTAAACGTGTTGTGCGTTGTCTTTATCCCAGTAGCAGCTAGATCAGCATCCCAATTATCTACAGCGGTTCTACTATCTGCGCTAGCAATTGTGGCTACGAGAGCTCCATCAACATACACGTCTAGATTCGAGTTGGCTGTGGGGGACTTTAGGAACATGATCCCCTCTGGAGCTCTATCTGGACTCAACAATGAGTCCTTGGCGACTACCACACTCTTATTTAGGATGAAGGATGTGTCAGCTACGGTAAGGATACTGATGGTGTCTCTAGGATTGGTGCTGTTAAGATAGGTATTGTCAGTAGAAAAGCCTGTGACAGTCTGCTCTACACCAGTCACTATATCAAAGATGCGTAACGATCCCTTTGAGAAGTCTTCAGAAAAGGGCTCCTCGAACTGTGTGGAGGTAATAACTACCTTGTATTGTTCAGTTTCGTCCCTGTCGATGGTATGGACAAAGGTCAGATCATCAGTGTTCTCTGTTAGCTTGGCGATGTACTCTAGAGGTGGGCGCTTCTTTAAACCCGTACCTATCTTGGAGAGCCCATTCTCCTGTACTTCGGCTTGGCTTGGAAAGCGCAGAGAAGCTGCTTGCTGTGAAACCCCGTTAACGAGGTTTGGAATATCCTCAATTATCGAAGCCATATATTAGACGTTCTCCCCCGGTACCTGTGGATGGTGTCGTACATATCAATGTTGCCCGTGCCCATGTTACTGCCTGCGCGCTCAGCCTCATCATCTACTAGGGAAGCCCAAGACTTCTGCTCCTCAGCGACATTAATACGCTCTGCAAGCTGGTCTGTAAACACTTCCTCCTGCATCAGTCTAGCACATGCCTGAGAGACATAGGTTCTAGCCGTGGAGGGGAGCTGGTCAAAGTCCAGTAAGGTTGTGGTACAGGCATCAGTGATGTCCTGAGTAAATACAAACGTGTTGTTGGCCTTATCATACAGCTTAAGTCCCCTCAGAGCTATATCTCTAGAGGGGACTTTAACTGATAGGATATTAGGTGCTAGGACAATCTCGTTGGTAGCGTCCCTAGCAAGAGTAACATTGTACTCTGTGTTAAAGTGCCAGCCCTGATCTTGGAACTCAATGTTAAAGTCACTAAATATGCCGAGGGCGGTCTCGACATCTGGAGTTACTGGTTCTGAGAGTCCAGATACGGCTTCCTCTTTGATAGCTCGCAGCATCTTGTTAACTACGTCAAGCTCGGTAAGAGGTACTTGAGAAAGTCTCGTTGTCATTTAGCAGCCTTATTTAACTAGATTAAAGACACCCATAACCAAAGTTCTGGGAGTTACGGCAGAAGTCGCATCCAAATTCGAGATAAAAGGCTCGAAGTAATCATTGGTAGAAACGTCCTGAATAGCAAACGTGGTAACATTAGCGGCGGTAGCCGTGGTAGCATTGGCATAGCTATGCATGGTGGTCCCCGTGATGAGGGAACCATTAAGATACAGCGCCATACTCAACTGGTCGTCCACCGCAGCGGAATCTAATTCCAGCGAAGTAGAGCAAAAGACTACAGCGGTACGATCTGGGGTCCCAGTATAGGTCAAACGGTTAGCCGCAGAGGCTGTGTACTTGACAGGGGTCCCGATAGCCGAGCTTGTCCCAGTTGCTAGGATGTGGGTACCTGCTACGAGGACTCCACTAGTGGCTGGAGACGACACGTATAGCATACCCCACTCAGCCTTAAAGGAGGTAATAAGGTCTCTAATGTCCTGAGGTGAGATTGCCCCTGCCGACTGCCCATCTTGAAATAGGTTTGCCGTTAGGTCGGTGATAGTTCGTGCTGTATCCGCCATGGGTTTGAAACTCCTTAATTAGGAAGCTACGATATTGTAGCCGCTCCTATGTTTATATTATCAAATAAAACAGTCTGTGAAAAGGCTTGAGGAGCCCTGTATACGCCACACTTAAAGAAGTGAGGGTAGTCAAAATACATATTGTCCTCAGTACTAATTCCAATCAAGGTATTATTGTGGAACACTTTAACGTGTCCACCTGATCCCGAGAAAGACCATTTTATTTGGAAACCTATCTTTTGCCACGTTCCTTTAGCAAACGGGATAATAGCTATAGTTTCCTTTGGAACCTCTGTACCTACCGTTGCAAACCAAACTGGCAATCTATCAGCAATGACTAAAGAATTCCATGTCGGAAAGAACGTATCGAAGTAATTTGTAATACTTGAATCTAATGTACTCACTACCACATACTCATAGTCGCATGAGATAGAGGGTGAATTACGTGGATAATCAGACCAGTCGCCGTCTTCGGGCCAGTCATGCCACTGAGCCACATGGAGAAATTCTCCGGGATCAGGATCAGTGAAGTCTGTGGGGAGGTAACACTCCCATTCATAGAGCCGCTCGTTCCCTTTGGAGTCTAACGCGTGATAAGCAATTTCTGCGCGTTCACCCTCATTAACCACGTCTCCAGCGTTAACAGTAGCCCCCATAACTTTATTAGTTGGGTCAAGGGGGTCTGTCGTAACAAATAGAGCTTCAGGTCTGACCGTCTCAAAATTCCACCCAAAAGGTGTGATAGTTTTAAGGGGGGTAGTAGACTCGAAGTTCTCACTTACGCCCGGAGAAATTGTGGCAGACGACGTTACGAGCTGGCGCCTTTTAACACGACAAAATTGATAACCATTGCTCCGGTATCTGCTGTAGTGCTGCTTAGATTACTCAAAAGAATAGCAAATGCCCCAGCAACCACAGTATGGACATAAGGAAAAGTAGTTCCCGCAGTCTGTCCACCAGCGATGGAAAGCATAACTACATCATTTGCCTCTACTTTACTGTTATTTACAGAAAATAGTGCCTGAGCTCCAGCTGCGAGAGACGTATCATCGGTCGTGATTTGACCACTAAGAGAGTTGATAGTAACTCCAGTAGACCTATTAGTAATCTGCGTAACAGTGGAGCCCGGACCAATTACTAGACTTGCATCAGCTTGGACAATCGTACAGACTCTATTTAATACATTTGATACTCTATACACTTTCTTTTCTAAAAAAGTACCTGTCCTGATAGTAGTATCCCAGACATGGACTTCTATTGCGTCCCCAGCCTCTAGAAGCACTTGGACATCTCCCCAAATTGTGGCTCCAGAGGTATTTGTAAAATACCCAGCACCCTCAACAGTAGCTATCAAGTCTAGAGTATCATACCTATAGGTCTTGAAGTCACCTTCTTGGCGAGATAGAATTAACTTATCTCCATTTAATGCCATTTCATAACTCTCCTAAAAAAACTTAGGAGCCCCCCGAAAGAGGCTCCCACAGTCTTAATTAACGGTCGTGGTCGTACCTGCACCAGAACCTTGGATGATGATGTTGAAACCACCAGAGACAGCCGCGCCAGTACTCGTAGCCAAAGCTGCGAGCTGTACGATGGCCTTCTCAGGAATTACAACCGGTCCACCCGGAAACTCGAAGTAGGACGGAGCCGAAGGCTTACCAGCAACAGTAGCCGCCAGATCACTATCAGGTTCGTCCATGTATACTTCGGCAAGGGATTCCCAAGTTTCAGAGTTAACTACACCCTGCAACCCGTGTTGGGACATCTGCAACTGAAACCGTACGCCACCAACGGGGGCTGCGGTAGGCAGTACACTGTACCAGAATCCATTGATATAACCAGTGTGACCCGCCGGGACTTTCCACATACAGTTCTGCATGTTTACTTGCCCAGCGTCAATCTGACCTAAGGAACCACCAGCAGCGTCGTCAAGCAACGTCAAAACGCCAGCAGAAGTTAGGTCGGTTCCCACGCCCGAGATATACATCTCATTGACGAAGGTCCAATCTGTTGCAGAATGCTCAGAAGGCGTGGTACCATCAGTAGCAATGGTCCCTTCCTTCGGTGCAAAGGCTGTGTCCAGACCTTTTACCGTTACCTCGGTAGCACCTGTGCCAGCAGCATCGTCAGTTCCAGAGGCACCATCAATTTCGATACCATCCCCAGCCGTCGCGAGACGGGTAGGTGCAGCATCCAAATTGGTGATAGGCTCAAACGACGTACCAACAGTAGCATTATCGGCATTTACCCGATGGATCGCCACGTTGGTAACTACAGTAGCAGGTACCGCAAGGTTCTGGATATTTGCAATATCAGTCATAATTTAATATCCTTTCCCTTAAGAGGTTTTCAATTCAACACACGCTTCTGGGCGTACAAAGCCGTTACCCATAGCGTACTTAGCTACGATTAACCAACCCTGTCGGCGGATGTCGTACTCGGTCTCAATAGCGAGGTCGAGCAGTTTAACAGTTGCTACGCCGGTCTGGTGCATTACAAGCGCCTTAACGGTCGAAGCGTTAACGCCATGGAAAGTAGCGCCAGAGAGGTCAGTGATCGGCAAGTTGTTCGTCTTAACGACGTGGATGCCGGCGACCTTCATTACGGTACCTTCAGCAAATGCACCACGTCCACCCCAATCTCGGTTAATGAGATCAGTGGTCTCTGCCATCAGGTAATACTGGGCAGGGCGCACATACATATAGCGACTATCTTCTGGTACATTGGCTTCATCGAGCTGCTCAGCCGAGTCAAAGAGACCGGAGGCAAGGGCAGAACCAGACGTGCCATAGGAAGCGTTGGTCAACGAAGAACCACCATTTGCACCAGTTACGATAGCACTGGAACGTGCTCCGAGTACACCTTCCTGTAGGACGTTCTTATCCCACTGAGTACCCAGCGAAATACCAGCTTCCTTAGCGTACAGGTTGCGGATATCATAGTGATTCATAGCTTCATCAAGATTGCCAACAAAGTGGTCAGAAATCAACAGACCATCAATGGTGATAACTTTTTCAGCATGGTTGATTACAGTACCTACAATTTCAGTTCCAGCGGTGTGATACGCACTAGAACTTTTCCAGACGAGTGGGAACTGAGCCGATTTACCTGACTTGATAGAGCGAATCATATGCTTATCACGGGTAACAGAGGCCTGTTCAAACGCGGTGAGGACTTCTCCAGCAAACACTTTTAAGTGCAATACTGTATTACCTCCACCATCGTTGTTAGACTCACCTGAAAAGGATACGGTAGCGTTAGCCATTTTCAGTTACTCCATAAAGGAATTGAACAAATATCAAGCGTTTAAGCGCCTGACGTTGGGACCTGTGTTCTCTTTCCAATACAGATGATCCGCCGCAGAGGGTCTGATTGTACTTGCGTTACAGGGTACTACATAATTCATTACGAAGGTTTCGGGCACAGAGCTAGAGACGTTATTCGCGCATTATACTAGTTATCTGCCCTAGCCTTCTCAATTTGGGGCGCTTGATAAGCTCAAACGCCAAAGCTATTAGCTGCCTAGGCCGGTCTTTCCAGAATCCATAAAGGTAGAACGACTTAGCTTTCCTTCTACTTCTTTTCGGTAAGCCTCGTCAGTAGCATACCTTGGGTCTTTCATAGCAGCAGTGACCTGTGCTCCAGACTCGAACTTGGACCCGCTTGAGTGGTTCGAGGAGCCCTTAACCAGCGTTGGTTCGGACCCGTTAGCAGCCACATAGTCAGCCTTCAGTGCTTTTACAGCGACCTGAGCCACATTGATGTCTGGGGAGTTTACCTGAGAGTTGTAGGTTTCCAACTGCTCTGCGGTATAGTTCTCCCGCGCC
This sequence comes from Parvularculaceae bacterium, assembly GCA_021776465.1. Classification (GTDB taxonomy): domain Bacteria; phylum Pseudomonadota; class Alphaproteobacteria; order Caulobacterales; family Parvularculaceae; genus Hyphococcus. The sequence continues at coordinate 3,930 of JAJFFU010000250.1, read as the reverse complement.
CACTCACCCATGACTTTGTAGTTCTCAGGGCCACCGACGGAGCTCTGTACGGTACTCACACGCGTCTGCGCTAGGGCCCGCTGTCCCTCGATATACCCATCAACTATGTCCTTAGTTAAGCCATACTTAGTGCTTAACTCCTTGTAGCTCCCATCAGATAGCTCTCCCTTCTCCGCATATTCATTAGCGAAGTTGGACATTGCTTCGGACGGTAGTGGAGCATTGGCATCCGGCTTAACTTCTAAGCTCTCATCAGTCTTCTCCCCCATGGCCTTCTTAGTGGACTCAGCTTGAAGCATGTCATAGTGCTTACGCCAATCCTCATCAGTTTTAAACTTCTCAGGCCGTCCAGCGGGAGCATCCTCTGGATTCGGGGTCTCAGTAGGCTTACCATTTGCGTCAACCAGAGTTACGTTCTCCGGTGCCTGTGGTGCAGGTTCAACCGAAGCATCGGGAGCTCCTGAGATATCTAGGGATACAGAGTCTACCATTATCGTTGCTCCTTAACTGTCCCATCAGGGAGTTGATACTTACGGTAGGCAGGATTACCCGGCTCACCTTCCTGTAATAGCTCAAACCGAAGCCCCTCTGGGTCGGGTTTAATAGCCGCTTTAGAAGTGACTTCAATGACGGGTTTTGGGGCCGCCTTCTTACTCTTTGGCTTAACTTCCTCGTCCTTACGGGACTCGTCAGCGTTCACCTCAGATGATTTACTTGGATTTGCATCAGCCATTTAATTCCCCTATGCTTGTTGCTGTTGTTGTATAGCTCCTGCCTGCTTCATTCCCTCAGGTCCTAAGGCCTTCATGGCCTCTTGAGCTTGTGCTTGCTGTTGTGCTTGCTGTCGCTCCGCCTGAACATCCTCCTCTGGGCGGATAATGTCCTTGATCTCCAGACCAAAGCCAACGCCGAAGCGTTTCAGTACGTTACCGACATTCATATACTGGGCCATTACTTCAGGCCCGAAGATAGCGTTACCTTTTTCGAGGAACATGGACATTTTATTCGCTTCCGCATCACGTCCTAAAGCCTCGAATCCTGTTACTATGGTAGGCTTGACAGTGCCTTTAGGCAGCGCCGGGAGTTTCTTTTGTTTCTGGAGGCTGTCTGTCAGGTTAACAGCCAGCGGTAATTGGAGTTCCTGAGATAAGATAGAGTAAATGCCGCCTAATGTGGTCTCCAGCTCACTCGCCATAAAGCGAATCTCCTCCGCAGTAACCCTCTCAGCGTTACGCTGGATGCTCTGATTCAGGAGGAAGGCAGCTGATAAGCGCTGCTCAATCCGGTCCATGGTATCTTGAGCTACCCGGAAGTCATTGAACTTCTCCATCTGGAGCACGTCAACGTCAGCGGCGTTGCCCGAGCGGACGGCCAGATTTGGAGCATCAGTGAGGGTGCGTAGTTTGGTGGTGGCGTTTGGATGAAGTAGGAATATGACCCGCGCGGCAGCAGCAGAACCCTCAAAGATGGCCTTGGACAGCCCATCAAGGGTGAATATGTCTCCTAAGTACTCCTCAACAAAACCACGTCCGTAGCTCTCGCCATCAATACGGCAAAAGCGGAGGGCCAGCCACGGGGACTTATCTATGGGGAAGTGTCCCGAGGATTTGGGGATTATTTTATCCTGTACTTCTTGGTGTACCATCCACCGCTTGTTTACTCGACGGATAACCGTGTATAAATCGTGGTCCTTCTCGTCTTTATTGTCTGGGGTCGTTACCTCATGGAGCTCTTTTAGAAGCTCTGTGGATATGGATTCCTTGACTATGATTTTTAGGACTTGACCCTGTGGGTCGCGGTCTACGACATATTGATCTAGATGGAAAACTCGGAGAGCACCCTCAGGCGTTATGTATAGGAGGGCATTACCAGTCACGATCAGGTGGCGTAGACACTCATACAGGGGCACGCGCAAAGCTCTGGATTCAACCTCGGATACTACAGCACGCTCCATGGATGCGAGGCCTTCCTCGATCATTGCGCGGGAGTCCTCACGCTCGGTGAGCTTCTGGAGAGTGAAGTCGTCTATCTCGAACTTAAAGAAGGGTGCATTAGCCGGGAACAGGGCCAACAGGAGCTTGGCAGAGAGGTTATTTACACCCCTAGCTCCGACCCCTTGAGATGGCGTAGGGAGGTCCTGTGTCAGGGTCCCATTCCTAGGTAGTAGAAAGGGAATAGTCAGCTCAGCTGCATCCCAAGCTCGTCTGAGATAGGGCTGTCTTTTAGTCTCTAAGCTAGTATATTTCTTTGAAGCTGTTAAGGCCATTATATACTTAATCCTGTGAAGGGTGTTTTAGTCTCAAACCCGGAAGTAGTGGCGAGTTCGTTAGCAGCTTTAACCTGCTTAATCTCATTGGCTAGTGTCTGGGCTGGGTCGTCTCCTGAGCCTGTGGTCCTCACCGTAGCCTGCTCAGCCTTAGTGATAGCCGCAGACTGGCGGTTTACTATCTCTTGGTTCTGGCTCTCTACCTGCTTCCTAGCGTCTCGTCCCTGTATAATCTTGAGAGCTGATGCTGATATAGGGTCTGCGCCGGGGATGAAACACATTAGTTATGTCTCCCAAATGCAATAGTGCCCGTACCGTGGTCAGGGCCAAACTGGAATCCCAGCCTCTTTAACCATTTGATATATTGTTTGTTATCAGTGGAGATGCCATTTTCGAGGTAGGGGAAGTACTCTTGCATCTTAGCTACTTCCTCTGGGGCCTGCTTCATGAAGGACTTAGCTATATGTACAATGTCGGGGGTGGACAGGAACCAAGGGTAGCCAACCCCCTCATAACCAGAGGCTTGTACCCCATAAATAGCTATGGGATTGCCTCGCCACTCTACAACTTTGAAGAATATGCTGCGCTCTACAGCCTCTTGGAAATCTGTGTCAGGAAGGTAGCTCCGATCTTCTTCCCTAAAGTGCTCTAGTAAGTAGGGGTAGTCCTCGTCTCTAGCATCCCTTATAAAGGGCTTGCTATACATTCAGACCACTCCCTCTGTTTAGTCTAAGTCCTTGTTTTCCCGAACGTTTACGGGAAGCTGCCTTGGTATCTCCCTCCTCAGGAGAGGGGATTGTGAGCTCTGCTGTGGGCGAAGGCGGGTCAGGAACTGGTGCAGCCGCAGGGGTCTTAGGCACCTTAGGTGCGAAGCACATCAATGAATTCAATAGATTAAGCATCAATCAGGGTCCTCTCTATTATAGATCGTATTTTCAGATTCTTGTTTTAGATATGCTAGATAGTCAATAACTTGTCGTCTGCCCTGTGCTTTCCCAAGCTCTTGTAAGCTCTCACAGTCTTGGTCTACCTTGTCAGGGAACGCCAAATTGAGCTTGTCAAGCAGCACATCAGACACGGCGAGCCCTAGGGCTGTCTCTAGTTCTTTAGCCATAATTGGTTTGTCTCCTAAACTAGTCAGTTAAACAGGATCACAGAGGCCGGTCATGTCAGCCGCCTCAAAATCTTCAGGTTTTACAATCTTCCCGTCGATCTGTTCATCAGTCTTGCTCATATTAGCTGCGTGAACACGGGCAAAGGCCTCGTCAAAGTCCCAGCCAAATGCCACGGCAGTCCCGAGCACCACATATACAACGTCAACCATCTCATGTAGGATGTGCTCCTTAAGGTGGCTCATTCCGGTAGTCTTCTCTGGGTCCAGTCCTGCTATATCATAGCAAGCGCCTGCGAACTCCTCTACTTCCTCAGTAATTAGACGGATTCTTCGGTGCATCTCCTCCTCGGAGTACTCCGCATCTATCGTCAGGTCCCGTGCTGTGTGAAACTGGCGTACCAAGTTAACTAATTTACTCCGCTTTGCCATAGTGCTTCTCCTTTATCATTTGTAAATACCTAATTGCTTTGTCTATATCCTTCACTCCGTCCTTGTCCCTGTGTCTCATAACATACTTTATGACATTACCCTCTGCAAATGGAATGTCATT
>JAJFFU010000249.1 GCA_021776465.1 Parvularculaceae bacterium | reverse complement strand
AAGGCCAAAGAGCGCGTTGAAGAAAAACGCGAAAAAGAAGAAGCCTTAAAAGCCGCGGCTGAAGAGGCGAAGAATGCGCCGGCTGAAGCGCCAGTAGCTGAAGAAGCGGCTGAGGAAGTGACCGAAGAAACACCTGCCGCCGCCGAAGAATAATCGACGCGACAGGGGGCATCCGGTTCCGTGGCGTCTGATCGGCAACATGAAAATCCCAAAGGCGTGCGCGTTATTTTATGGCGCGCCGCCGGCTTTGTGGCATTGGGACTAGGCATTCTTGGCGTGCCGTTGCCGCTTTTGCCGACGACGCCATTTTTGTTGCTCAGCGCTTTTTGCTTTGCGCGAAGTTCGCCGCGGCTGCACGCATGGTTGGTCGGGCACCCCACATTCGGGCCGCCGATCCGCGACTGGCGCGAACACGGCGCTATTTCCCGGCGTGCAAAAATTATGGCGGGCGTTGCGATGGCGGCGGCGTTTGGCGCCGCAGGGATGTTTGGCGCACCGACGTGGCTCCTGATTATTCAGGCGGTGACGTTGTGCGCGGTCGCGGTGTTTATTTTCACCCGGCCCGGTTCGTAACGAGTGCGTCGTCAGTCGCGGTCATTCGGTGCAATGATCGAAAAACCGTCAAATGAATATTCAAGGGCGCCGTCGGTTTCTATGCCGATGGCGCTTTTGTTTTTAATGGCGGCAAATCCATCGGCCATGGCTTGTAAATTGTCGGCGTCGGCAATGGGTATATTATGCGATGTCATCAAATGATCGACATCTGGTGTTAGCGCCGCAAGGCGGGCCGCCGTCGCCGCATATTGATCGAAATCGGACCCTTCAAGATGAGCATAAAGCGGCGCCAGATAAAACGTGTCGCCCGTATAAAGGCGCCGGTTCGCGCGATCGAACAGGCAAATCGAATCCGGCGAATGGCCGGGCGTATGCAGGACTTCCAGTCTGACGCCGCCAAGGTCAATCGTGATGCCGTCGCGAACAAAGCCGTCGATTTCGTAGGGTTCAATTTGATAGGTGTCCGCGTCGAAACCCGGCGGCGCTTCGGGGAGCCAGTCGCCGCTGATAAATTCGCGAACCATATCGTTGGGCGCCCCAGCCTGACGCGCCAGCGCATACGGGACATTGATCCCGGCGATATCTTCAAATTCATGATTGCCGCCAATGTGATCATAGTGGCTGTGTGAGTTGAGCACGCTGATCGGCTTGTCGGTCAAATTTGAAATCACCGGGGCAAGCGGCGCCAAGCCCAGCCCGGTGTCAAACAAGAGGGCCCGTTCCTCGCCGACAATAAGAAACGAAATAACCTCTTCAAATTGGCGGGGCTCATAAATCGCATAAACATCCGGAAAGACGCGGTAAACTTCGAACCATGCTTCGTCTGCGAGAACGCGTTCATAGGCCGACCACTCGGCGCGGGGGAGGTCGTCCCACCAGTTCGCCGTTTCCGCGCCGCGCCCCTCGACAGGTTCTTGCGTCGATTCTTGCCCGCATCCGGCAATGGAAAACGCCAATATGGCGAAGAGATATTTAATCCTCATGCTGAGCGTATCTCCAAATCCGATATATAACGCCAGTTTTCTTTCGCCGGCGGGTCTTTTTCGTGTGTCAAACCGATCATTGTATCTAACGACATTTGCAGGCGTTTTCCAATTGTCGCCACCCGTCCCGGAGCCCGATCATCACGATTATGGCGGCCTCACCATCTTTGAGGTGTTTCGGAAAGTGCGATCGATGAATGCGGCTTGTCGTATCTGAGATATGCAAATGCCGCCGGGCGGACGGAATATGCGCTATCCATGCGCGAATAGTGGCGATTTAGGCCCGTTCACGCAAAACATGGTGTGCAAACAACGGTTTCGCGCTTGCCCAGCCGGGGCGGGAGCGCATAGGCTGCGCCAAATTTTTTCACCGCAGAGGGGCGCGACGCATGCTTTCAGAATTCATTGGCTCGGTAAACGGAATCGTTTGGGGCATTCCGATGCTGGTATTGCTCCTCGGCACCGGGGTCTATCTCACCGTCGGCCTCGGCTTCATGCCGATCCTGCGCATTCCGTATGCGTTTGTGCAACTGGTTCGGGGCGGCAAACGGCACGACGCAGAGGCCGGCGACGTCTCGCCATTTGGCGCGTTGATGACGGCGCTGTCCTCAACGGTCGGCACCGGCAACATTGCCGGCGTTGCGGTCGCCATCGCCATTGGCGGACCGGGCGCCCTGTTCTGGATGTGGATGACCGCCTTTGTCGGCATGGCGACGAAATATGCCGAGGGCGTTCTTGCTGTGCGTTTTCGCGAGGTTGATGCGGAAGGGCGCCATGTGGGCGGCCCGATGTATTATATCAAAAACGGCATGGGCAAGAGCTGGATCTGGCTCGGCGGTCTGTTTGCGATTTTCGGTATTTTCGCGTCCTTCGGCACGGGCAATTACATTCAGGCGGTATCTGTCGCCGACGCGTTGAATAGCACTTACGGCGTTCCGATCTGGATAACCGGTGTTGTGTTGATGGTGCTCGCCGGCGCTGTTATTCTCGGCGGCATCAAGCGCATCGCTAATGTCGCGGGCAAGCTGGTTCCGGCCATGGCGGCGTTTTATTTCTTCGCCGGCATTATAGTCATTATCTTGAATATCGATGCCGTACCGGCCGCCTTCGCGCTCGTGTTCGAGCGCGCCTTCGGATTTGACGCAGCGGCCGGCGGATTTTCCGGCGCCTTGTTAATGCTCGCCATGCAGCGCGGCGTCGCCCGCGGGATCTTCTCCAACGAAGCAGGACAAGGCTCGGCCCCGATTGCCCACGCCGCGGCGAAGAACAAGGATCCGGTCAATCAGGGCGTCATCGCCATGCTCGGCACGTTCATTGACACCATCGTCATCTGTTCGATCACCGGCATCGCGATCCTTGCCGCCGGCGTCATCCCGCCGGAATGCAACGCCGTCTCGATCCTTTCCGGCGACGTAATGCCGGCGATCTGCGATACCGGCCCGCCGATCACCATCTCTGCGTTTGAAGCGGCGCTGCCCGGCATTGGCGCACATATTGTCACCATTTCGCTGGCGCTCTTTGCGTTCACCACAATTCTTGGCTGGAGCTATTATGGCGAACGCTGCGCGGAATATCTCTTCAGCGAAAAGGCCGTGACGCCATTCCGCGTTGTTTACGTGCTCATCGTTTTCGCTGGCACGATGGTGCTTTATGCGGGAGACGATGTGGACGCCGTCATCAACACGGTGTGGCTGGCGACAGACACGCTCACCGGCCTCATGGCGGCGCCGAACCTTGTCGCGCTACTTGTCCTGTCGCCGCTGGTCTTTAAGCTGACCAAGGAATATTTTGAGCGGGAAAAAGCGCAGGCGAAAGCTGACGCCGAGGCAAAAGCCAAGGGCTAGGGCCCGCCGCATTTCGAAGCGCAAGTTGATCGCCCGCGCGCTTGCCCGCGGGCGATCACGCGCGCTATGTAGGGGGCGATTGTTGAAGGAGTTTGCTTGGTGCTGAAGCGCTTTGTTTTTGCGGGATTAATTGCATCCGTGACGCTCGGCGTCGCGCACGCCCAGAGCGAGCCGCGCGATGGTTTTTATGTGCGTGCAGGGGCCGGTGCGAATTTTCTCAGCGACCTGGAACAAGATGTAACATTCTCGCCATTTCTGGTCTTCGTGTCGCCACCGTCGAATGGGCAAACGGTTTCAACAGAAACCGGCTTCGTCGCCGGCGGCGCGATCGGTTTTGACTATGCCGATGGTATTCGCACCGAGCTTGAATATCGCTACATGACTGCGGGGATCGCCAGCGTCACGCGCACAGGCGGGGTCTCCGATCCGACTGTCATGACAACGCCGAATGATGATCTCAATGCCCATCTGTTGATGAGCAACTTCTTTTACGATTTTCACAATGGGTCGCGGCTGACGCCGTTTATCGGCCTCGGCGTCGGCGGCGCTTTTGTCGAGAATGAAGTTGCGCAACGCGATGCGGCGCTTGCTTATCAAGGCCGCGCCGGCGTCGCGCTTGGGCTCGATGGCGGGTTCTCCGTTGACTTTGAATATATTTATTTGCGTAGCAATGATTTGGTTTACGGCCCTGAAGATGACGACTTTGTCCTCAACGGTCCGGCCGTGCGCATCGATGACGATGGCCTGGAAAGTTCGTCGGTCATGGTCTCCCTGCGCAAGCAGTTCTGATCCTGTGCCCCTCGAACTCTATCTCGCTTTTGTCGCCGCTTCCGCGTTGCTGGTGTTAACGCCGGGGCCGATGGTTGCTTATCTTGTCGCGACGACGCTGTCCCATGGTTTGCGGCAAGGGCTGATGGCGCTGATCGGATCTGCGGCCGCTTCGGCCGTACAGCTTGCGATCGTTGTGGCCGGTTTGTCGCTCATCCTCAGCGCGGCGGGCGAGGCGTTTGTCTGGCTCAAATGGATCGGCGTTGCCTATCTTGTATATCTCGGGGTGAAAGCGTTTCGCGAGCCAGCGGACGATCTCGCGCCGGCGCTAACCCATCGCTCAGACCGGCGCACGATTACCGAAGCGTTTTTCGTCAATCTTACTAATCCCAAAGCACTGCTATTTCATGGCGCATTTCTGCCGCTCTTCATCTCGCCATCGGCGCCGGCGACGCCCCAGCTTATTTTGCTGGCGGTGACGTTTATCGTTGTCGCCGCTTTGCTTGATGCATGTTGGGCCCTTTTCGCCGCGCGGGTGCAACCCTTGTTGATGCGCATTGGCCGCTGGCGTCACCGCCTCACGGGCGGCGTTCTGCTTGTGGCGGCTGGCGGGCTCGCCCTGGTGCGGAAATAAACCGCGCCGCCGTCGCTTCCCCTTGCCGCCCCCATCCGCTAGACCACGCCGCGACAGTTTTGATGCGGCGCAGCATTAGCGCGCCCCCAAGAAAATAGATCTGGACAGGAGATTTCCCCATGGCCCGTAAAAAACTCGCAATGATCGGTTCCGGCATGATCGGCGGCACGCTCGCTCATATCGCCGCCCAAAAGGAGCTTGGCGACGTTGTCCTGTTCGATATCGCGGAAGGCATTCCGGAAGGCAAAGCCCTCGACCTTGCAGAAAGCTCACCTGTCGATGGCTATGATAGCGGCCTGAAAGGCACGCAGGACTACAAGGACATCGCCGGCGCGGATGTCTGCATCGTCACCGCGGGCGTTGCGCGCAAGCCGGGCATGAGCCGCGACGATCTTCTTGGTATCAATCTCAAGGTGATGAAATCGGTGGGCGAGGGCATCAAGGCGCACGCGCCGAACGCGCTCGTTATCTGCATCACCAACCCGCTCGACGCCATGGTCTGGGCGCTGCAGAAATTCTCCGGCCTGCCGCACAATAAAGTCATCGGCATGGCGGGCATCCTGGACTCTTCGCGCTTCCGGTATTTTCTCGCTGAAGAGTTCAACGTTTCCGTCGAAAGTGTCACCGCGTTCGTGCTCGGCGGTCATGGCGACACCATGGTCCCGCTGACACGCTATTCAACGGTCGCCGGCGTTCCGTTGCCCGACCTCGTTGAAATGGGTTGGACGACGCAAGCGAAAATCGACGCCATTGTCGACCGCACGCGCAAAGGCGGCGGTGAAATCGTTGCACTTTTAAAAACCGGGTCAGCTTACTATGCGCCGGCTGCGTCGGGCATTCAGATGGCCGAGGCGTATCTCAAGGACAAAAAAGCCGTCGTGCCGTGTGCGGCGCATCTCACCGGACAGTATGGCGAGAACGAGCTTTATGTGGGTGTGCCCATCGTCCTTGGTGAAGGCGGGTGCGAGCGGATCGTTGAGGTGAAACTCAACGCCGACGAAAAAGCGATGTTCGACAATTCCGTCGGAGCGGTAAAAGAACTGATGGAAGCCTGCATCAAGCTCGACCCGTCGCTCGGCTAATTGCCGCTGTAAAAGCCTTTTGTGTGGGCTCGGCTCGCCGGGCCGCGCCCGGAATAGAATCCTTGCGTTCTGAGGCTTCGGAAACTGCGCCATGGCGCTTTATGGACAATAGTGATGGTGACGGCTTTTGTCGTGGGCGCGCCCATCAACATCGTCGCCATATCATTGCCAGTTTGGCGCTGGGCGCCTTTGAAGAGGTGAACGCCGTTGACGTCTTCAAAGGTGACGCCGGCGGTCATCGCTGTGCGTTCGTCGCTGCCGGTCGTCAGCAATTTTGAACCGGGATGGGCCTGCGCCGTCGAAAACGCGCCGATGGCGAGCGCTGCGCCGGCGATCAATATTCTGTATTTCATGACTCATACTCCCACACTGAGCCCTGATTGTGAAAAGCGCCTGCGGGCGGCGCAAGGGCTGTCGCAAGATAGACTGCATTTTCTCCGTATTCGCGCAAGCGACGCGGGAACGGTCGTTTCGTTTTCGTCTGGCGCGCGTATTCCTGCCGCACGCGCATCACGCTAAGAGGCGCTGGATGCGTATTCTTTATTCTCACCGAACACGGTCGGCCGACGGCCAATATGTGCATATCAAGGCGCTGACCGATGCGCTGACGGCGCGCGGCCATGAGATTCTGCTCGCGGGGCCGGGCGGCGAGACAAATACCAGATCGCTGGGCATCGGCGCTGGCGACGGCATCAGAAAGATCCTGCCGCGTGCGCTCTATGAGTGCGCGGAGTACGGATATTCCTTCCCTGCGTTTCGACGTCTGAGTGCGGTCGCCAGCGCTGGTGCGCCCGATATTATTTATGAGCGCTATAATCTTTTTTATCACGCCGGCGTCTGGGTGAAACGACGATTGGGTTTGCCGTTGATCCTTGAAATCAATGCGCCGCTTGTTGACGAACGGTCGCGTCATGGCGGCCTCGCGCTGAAAGGGCTCGCGCGAAAAAGCGAACAGGCGATCTGGCGCGCCGCGGATATGACGCTGCCAGTGACAGACGCGCTTGCAGACCATGTCCGCGCCGCCGGCGTTCCGGAAGAGCGTATTTCGGTAATCCAGAACGGCGTCGATGCCGACTTTCTTGCTGCGCGCAATCCGCGCGCGATCCGCGAACAATACGGGCTCGACGGCAAAACTGTTCTTGGGTTCACTGGTTTTGTGCGCGACTGGCACAGGCTTGATCGCGTTATCGACTTTATAGCCGCAGCCGGGCGGGCCGATCTGCACTTTCTTGTCGTCGGAGATGGCCCCGCATGCCCGGCGCTCAAGCGCCGCGCGGTTGATCTCGGCGTCGCTGACCAAATGGCCGTCACCGGCGTCATCCAGCGCGGCGCCATGGCGGATCATGTCGCGGCGTTCGATATCGCCTTGCAGCCCGCCGCGACGGCATACGCATCGCCCCTGAAACAGTTTGAATATATGGCGCTCGGCAAAGCGATCCTGGCGCCGGCACAGTCCAACATTAAGGAGGTCTTGACGGATGGCGACGACGCATTTCTATTTGATGCGAATGATGAAGCTGGTTTCCGGACGTCGCTCGCGGCTCTTGTCAGCGACCTTGAATTGCGGGCGCGGCTGGGTTCTGCGGCTCGGGTGACGCTCAATCGCGCCGACTATACATGGGCGGGAAACGCCTCGCGCGTCGAAAAAATTGCCGAACGATTGCTTGGAAAAACGAAATGACAATCTGTATAGAAACCGAACGACTGATCTTGCGCCCTTTCTCGGAAAAAGATGTCGAAGACCACATCGCCATGATGCAGGACGAAAATACTGCGTCGTTCCTGACACCGGATGGAAAACCCCGTGCTTATGGAGAAGAATGGCGGGCCGCGGCGATGTTAATCGGCCATTGGTCGATCCGCGGGTTTGGTTTTTTCTCGGTCGTTGAAAAGGAAACAGGCGACTGGGTCGGTCGCGTCGGTCCTTGGCACCCCGGCGGCTGGCCCGGTCTTGAATGCGGCTGGTCAATCGTGTCGGGCCGTTGGGGCAAAGGGTATGCGCCCGAAGCGGCGATTGCGTCCGTTAAATGGACGTTCGATCAGTTTCCCGACCTTGCGCGCATCATTTCTGTGATTGATCCGGACAACAAGAATTCACAGGCCGTTGCCCGCAAGATCGGTGAGGAGAAAACCGACGAGATCTTCGATTTCTGGGGACACAAACTGGAAGTGTGGGCCGCAAACCGCGACGCCTGGCTTACAGCATACGGGTCATGATCAGCGTTTAAATGTCTTGCGCTTGCGTCAGCCAGCGCCGCCGAACCCTGTTTGTCGCGAGAATGCCGCGCAAGACATGTTGATCGCTCGCTGATTGATATTCATCTAAGGCGTACTCTGATTTAACCGATGCATCTAAATGGTCGACCGCGTCTTTTGCTGCGGCAAGCCATCGCGACCGGTCTTTTTTGCCAAGCAGATACGCATATTGAAAGCGCGTGCGAATGGGATCGTCCGGAAACATTTCCGCCGGCGCCATGGCAAAGATCCAGTCCTCGACGGCCTTTCGGCCAGCCTTGGTGATGTCGTAAAGTTTCTTTTTCTGCGCGCCGTTTGCATCTTCGCGCCCGCGAACATAGCCCGCGGCTTCCAGGCGCCTCACCAACGGATAAATCGCTCCGGCGCTCCCCGAATAGCGTCCGGCGGAACTATCGGCGAAGGCAACGCGCAATTCGTGGGCGGTCATCGCGCCTGTTCGCCAGAGATGGGCCAGCGCGACACTCTCGAGATTTGTCAGGGTGCGTTTGGAATTTGACATTGTCGGTTGATGATGTAACTAGTGCTATTCGTATTAGATGTATGGTTGTTCGCTGGAGGCCGCAAGTGTTGTCGTCAAGAAAATTGCTTTTCTGTGTCCTGTTTCTCGTCTTGCCGGCATGCGTTAACTCGCCTCGCCAGGCCGATACCCAATCAGGGCAAGCGAAAACATTGCTGTCACAAACGCTTTCGGCTGACGCCGGCTCAGGCATTGCTGCTGCGGTCATCAAGGACGGCCGTCTCGTCTGGAGCGGTGCGGTCGGATATGCGGATTTGGAAAACGCTCGCGCGATGACGCCGAATACAGTGATGCGCATTGGCAGCGTGTCCAAGCCAGTTACTGCTGTCATGATGCTTGCCTATGCGGAGCGGCACGGCATCGATCTCGATACAGATATTCAAGACTTGACGGACATAAGCATCGCGGACTGGAACGGCGCGACTCTATCGCATTTGGCGACGCACACGAGCGGCGTGCGTCATTTTGATTTTTCAAATTTCGAGGAAGCAAATAACCTCTATTACAAGGAAACCCTCGCCGTCGCGGTGGCGCCAGTTCTGTTAGAAAAACCCTTGTTCGACGCCGGCGACCGGTTTGAATATTCAAGCCACGGCTACAACATTATCGGCGCCGTGCTGGAGCGCCTTAGCGATCGATCGTTTCAGACGCTTCTCGAAGACTATGTC
>JAJFFU010000248.1 GCA_021776465.1 Parvularculaceae bacterium | reverse complement strand
ATTCCGCTGGCCGAGCTTAAAGTTGACGCGTGGCCGGCCGATCAATTGCCTGACCACTTGAAACATTCCGCGCCGGTTAAACCGGGCAGCCGCGGGATCAGCCAGTAATGTCGGACATAGCGAAACCGCCGCTGCGGCTCGGCGTCAATATCGACCATGTGGCGACCATCCGGAACGCTCGCGGCGGTGACCACCCGGACCCGGTGCGGGCCGCCGCGCTTGTCGCGACCGCAGGCGCTGACGGCATCACCGCCCATCTGCGCGAAGACCGCCGGCATATTCGCGATGACGACATGCGCCGCCTGAAGGAAGAGGTCGGCCTGCCCCTTAATTTCGAGATGGCGGCGACGGCGGAAATGCACAAGCTCTGTACCGAAGTGATGCCCCGGGCCTGCTGCATCGTGCCGGAAAACCGCAATGAACGCACGACCGAGGGCGGGCTGGATGTCGCCGGCCAGCATAATTTTATTGCGCCTTTTGTCCGTGAACTGAATGATGCCGGTATTCGCGTCTCGTTGTTTATCGACCCCGAGGAGCGCCAGATCGAGGCGGCGAAATCCGCCGGCGCCCCCGTCGTCGAAATTCACACCGGCGCCTATTACGAAGCCGCGATGTCAACAACGCCGGAGCGCATATCCGCGGAGTTCGAAAAAATTCGCAAAAGCGCAGCTTTCGCAGCCGGTCTTGGCCTCGAAGTGCATGCCGGTCACGGGCTGACATTCCATAACGTCCAGCCGGTCGCTGCGATCCCTGAACTTGCTGAATTGAACATCGGCCACTTTCTCGTCGGTGAAGCGTTGTTCATGGGGCTTGCCGAAAGCGTCAAGGAAATGAAACGCCTCATGCAGGACGCGCGCACCGGAGCGCATTATTGATGATCATCGGCATCGGCAACGACATGATCGACATTCGCCGTGTGGAGAAGACGCTAGAAAAGCACGGCGAGCGTTTCACCACGCGCTGTTTCACCGACGTCGAGCAGGCGAAATCGGACCGGCGTTTGAAGCGCGCGGCCTCTTACGCCAAACGCTTCGCGGCCAAGGAGGCCTGCGCCAAGGCCCTCGGCACGGGCCTCAACCACGGCGTTTTCTGGCGCGATATGGGGGTTGTGAACCTGCCGGGGGGCAAGCCGACCATGGCGCTGACCGGCGGTGCGGCGGCGCGTTTGGCGGCATTGACGCCGCCAGGCCACGAGGCTCACGTTCACCTGACCATCACTGACGATGACCCGATGGCGCAGGCCATTGTCATTATTGAGGCGCGGGCTAAATAGAGGGCTGGCGAATTGCGATTTTTCGGCCAAATGGGGCGGCAAAGAAGGCAAAGTATATGGCGTTTTCCCTGAAAAATATCTTCGGGAACAATGGGATTGAGGGCGACACGGTGAAAACCGAGGCCCCGAAAATGACACCTGCGGAAGAGGCCTGGGACCTCGCCAAGACTGTGTTTTTCGCAGTCGGTATCGCCCTTGTCCTGCGGGTCATCGTATTTCAGCCGTTCAATATCCCGTCGGGGTCGATGAAACCAAACTTGCTGGTTGGCGATTTTCTTGTCGTTTCAAAACCGACCTTCGGCTATTCACGCGCCTCGCTCGTCTATCCGCTGACACGCCTGCCGCTGGAGGGGCGCATTTTTTCCGGCATTCCTGATCGCGGCGATGTTGTGGTTTTCAAAAACCGCAAGGACGGCAACAAGGATTACATCAAGCGCGTCATCGGCATGCCGGGCGACGAAATCCGGTTCATTGGCGGACATCTGTATATTAACGGCGCCCCGGTACAAAAAGAATTCGTCGGCAATGTCGGCACGCCTGACTGCCGACACATTGAAGGCCCCGCGCCGGTGTTTCGCGAAACACTTGAAAATGGCGTTTCCTACATCGTGCAGGAATGCTCCGGCAATGAAGGCGCGCTTGATAATGTCGGTCCTTATCAGGTGCCGACAGACCATTTTCTGATGATTGGCGACAATCGCGATGCGTCGGAAGACAGCCGGGTCATCTCCGCGGTCGGTTACATCCACAAAGACGACATTGTGGGCCGGGCCGAGAGATTGTTTTTCTCCGTTGACGGACAAAAAGCGC
This sequence comes from Parvularculaceae bacterium, assembly GCA_021776465.1. Classification (GTDB taxonomy): domain Bacteria; phylum Pseudomonadota; class Alphaproteobacteria; order Caulobacterales; family Parvularculaceae; genus Hyphococcus. The sequence continues at coordinate 2,538 of JAJFFU010000248.1, read as the reverse complement.
AGTTCTGGCAAGTCTGGAAATGGCCATTCGCAATCCGCTATGGCCGCATATTAGACGAGATCGAATGACGCGCGAGGTCGACCACGCGCTTGAAGAGCGGTTGAAATACAGCTTCTCCGATAAGCCCCTGCTGAAACGCGCGCTTACGCATTCCTCGCTTTCCGGCGGCGATGCGAATGTGCGCGATCTTGAACGCCTCGAATTTCTCGGCGACCGCGTGCTTGGCCTTTTAACGGCGGAAGAATTATGGCGGCGCTATCCCGACTTCGAAGAGGGGCTTTTGGCGCCGCGCCTGAATTCGCTGGTGCGCAAGGAAACCTGCGCCAAGGCGGCGCAGTTTTTCGGGCTTGATGATCATGTTCGCATGTCGAGTTGGGAGGAGGGCGCGGGAGGCCGAAAGAAAAAGGCGATCCTCGGCGATGTCATGGAAGCGCTGCTTGGCGCGCTCTATGTCGACGGCGGGCTTGCAGCGGCGCGCGGCGTTTACGAGCAATATTGGGTTCCCAATCTCGAAGAGCTTTCAAAGTTCCACCGCGATTCAAAAACAGCGCTGCAAGAGTGGACGCAACGAAAAAAACTCGGCACGCCACACTATGATGTTGTCGAGGCGGATGGCCCGGCCCATGCGCCGGCTTTCACGGTGAAGGCAAAAGTGAAGGGCTTTCATCCGGCGCTGGGCGAGGGAAAGTCAAAACGCTCGGCGCAAATGGCGGCGGCGCGCGCGTTTCTTGTGCGCGAAGGGATCTGGAACGAAAATGAATGATTGGATCGAATTCGCAATGGCGCCTGAATCCGCTCATTCCCGCGACGGCGGGAATCCATTGGCGGTGGTAGATCGTGGATTCCCGCCGTCGCGGGAATGTGCGGAGGGTGAGACGTGACAGACAACTCTAGCAGCCAAACGCGATGCGCGGTCATCGCCGTTATCGGTGCGCCAAACGCGGGTAAGTCGACGCTTGTCAACGCGATGGTCGGCGCGAAGGTTTCTATTGTTACGCAGAAAGTTCAAACGACCCGTGCGCGTATTCGCGGCATCACGATGGAAGGTGAAGCGCAGCTCGTTTTTATCGACACACCGGGCATATTTTTGCCGAAACGAAAACTAGACCGCGCTATGGTCGCTGCCGCATGGGACGGAATTGACGGCGCCGATGCAACCTTGTTGTTGATCGATGCGCAAGGCTGGGCTGATGGCGAGAGCGAAAAAGGCGCGGCCGGTAAGGCCCGCGTCGATGCAGTGCGTATCATTGACGGGCTTCAAAAAGCGAACCGAAAAGCCATTCTCGTGGTCAACAAGATCGACGCCATGCCGCGCGATCGCTTGTTGAAACTGGTCCATGAGCTCGATCAGACGGGTATCTTTTCCGACGTGTTCCTAATTTCGGCGAAGAACGGCGACGGGATGGCTGACCTGAAAGCGCGCCTCGTTAAAGCCGCGCCGACGGGCCCCTGGCTTTATCCGGAAGACCAGCTCTCCGATATTTCCGATCGATTAATGGCGGCGGAAGTCACGCGCGAGAAGTTGTTTTTGCGCCTTCATCAGGAATTGCCGTATGACGCGACGGTCGAAACGGAAACCTGGAAAGAAGCAAAAAACGGCATCCGTATTGAACAGACAATCTATGTCGCGCGTGAAGGTCAGAAGGGCATTGTGCTTGGCAAAAACGGGCAGACGCTAAAGATTATCGGCGCGGCGGCGCGAGAAGAACTGGGCGACATTCTCGGGTCGCCGGTTCATCTTTTTATTCATGTAAAGGTACGCGCAGGCTGGGCCGACGAAGCGGCGCGGCTGCGACAGATCGGCCTCGACGCCGTTCGGTAGGCGTTTATTCTTCGACCGTTTCTTCAGCTTCCATGATCATCACGGGTTCTCCGTCCGCGTCAAGTACGGCGGGAGTGTCAGGTTTTGCGGCCGCGGTCGCGTCGCCGACCTGCACCGCTGCTGCGTAACTCCGTGTTGCGGAAACACCATTTAAGTCCATCACTGTCGCAGTGAAGTTGATGTAATAAACGCCGGCGGTGGGCGCGCTAAAATAAATGTCCCAACGATGCGATGACGCGCCGTCCAACAAGATGTTTTTGGCTCGGGACGCTGCGGCGAGATCAAGTCCGTCGGACGCTGCGGAAATTTCCATGGCGCCGGTATCGTATTTCTCACCGATGGACAGGGTAAGGACGCCGTTTCCACCGGGGCCAACCGGCGCCTGAAGCGCATGACTGAAGGAGACGGCCGCGCCCGGCTTTCCGGCGGATGCAACGGTGTCGGCGGTTGTCGTATTTTCCGGCGCGGCACAAGATGCAGCGGCGAATGCGATGACAGTAAAGAAGCCTAGTTTGGTCATGATATTTCCTCAGTGTCCTCTCTTATGTCGCGGAAAAACTGTAGCAGACGTCGCCCGGTGTTCCGGCTGTATCATCGACATTGAAAAAATCGAACGCATCAATCCAGTAATCATCGGCTGGCAGATTTCGTGTCAGGGTCTCCGCATCAACGGCGGTGCTGTCTGCAATATCAATGAGATTGCCGGCTTGCGAAAC
>JAJFFU010000247.1 GCA_021776465.1 Parvularculaceae bacterium | reverse complement strand
CGTCCGGCGAAAACCAGTATTCCTATGTCTGGGAACAAAACAACGGCAGCGATGTCGGCGTAAAAGTATTTGAGGGCGCCCTTGAGACGCCCGGCGAGCGCAATGAAACGGCATCGACAATATTTGGCCTTGGCGCAGCGTTGGAAACACTGAAGCCCGGCGCCTATTTTGTCCGCGTTACGGACAAATCCGCTGGCGCCGCTGACAATCGCGCGGCGACCGCCTGGCGGTGGATCATGTTCACCGACATGGCGCTGACAAGTTTTTCAGCCGCCGACGCCGTCGATATATTCGTTCGGTCGATCTCATCGGCGAAGCCTGTGGCTGGCGTTGAGTTAACACTGGTTGCTGCGAATAATGACATTCTCGGAAAGGCGGTGACGAATGCCGACGGACGGGCGCGTTTTGACCGGGCGTTGATCAATGGCGACTACCCGCTGACGCCAAAAATGATCATGGCCAATGGTCCGCAGGACGACTTCGCGGCGCTGGATCTTACCCGTGCGCCGCTGGACCTGTCCGATCGCGATATTGCCGGGCGCGGCGCGCCGCCGCGCATTGACGGTTTCGTCTGGCTGGATCGCGGCATCTATCGACCGGGTGAGACGGTTCATGTTTCCGGCATGCTGCGCAACAGCGCCGGGCGCGCAATAGACTCGCGTCCGTTGACCATCACCGTTCGCCGACCCAACAACACGGTCGCCGAGACCCGGCGTGTCGAAGAGCTGGAAGTTGGCGGGTTTTCAATTGATTTCGCTGTGCCGGATTCTGCATCGCGCGGTCGCTGGAGCATTGCTGTCAACGCCGACGGCGAAAAAGAGAACGTTGCATACGAACAATTCTCTGTTGAGGATTTCGTCCCGCAGCGGCTCGAAGTCTCCATCGACATGGACGAAAAAACGGCGATCCGTCCGGGTGAAACGCGGCCCGTCACCATCGAAAGCCGTTACCTTTACGGCGCGCCAGCGAGCGCGTTGACCGTAGAAGCCGAAGCGCGGTTGCGCCTCGATCCCAGACCGTTCCCGGATTTCTCGGACTATCGGTTCGGGCCAACCGACAAACGCTTTACCGAACGTTTCATCAAATTGCCGAACACGACAACGGACGCCGACGGCAAGGCGGCGGTCACCCTCAACGTCAACGAAGCCGAAAAAGGGTACGGTGCGCCGATGCGCGCTGATGTGGTCGTCGGCGTTGTTGAACCCGGCGGGCGCGTGGTGCGCGAATCCGCCCGCATTCCTGTACGCCCGGATGATTTTTACATCGGCCTGAAACTGCCAGAAGGTCGCTACAGTTTTGGCGTCGACGATGCAGTGGAAATTGACGCCGTTCTCATTGACTGGAAGGGCGAGGTCGCCGACGGCGACATTGAATGGAAACTCTATCAGCAGGACTATTGGTTCGACTGGTATCGTGACGGCGGCCAGTGGAAATGGCGCCGACAATGGCGCGATATCCTCGTTCTTGAAGGGCGCGGGAAAACAGGCCGCGACGCTTTCGCCAAACTTGTCTCGCAGCGCCTTGACCAGGGCTCATACCGCCTGACGGCGACACGGGCCGGTGGGAAAGAAAAAAGCGACATCAAATTTTATGTGGGCTGGCGTTCTTATGCGGCCGGCGCACAATCGCCTGATCAGGCGGCGCTGACGTTGCAGAATGAAAAACTGGCGCCCGGCGCGCGCGCGCGGCTCGTGCTCAATCCACCCTATGAGGGAGAGGCGATCATCGCCGTCGCGACCGACCGCGTTCATCAGGTGCGCCGCGTTAAAGTCGATGGCAAGGCGAAAGAAATCCTCATCGAAACGGACCCCGAATGGGGCGCCGGATTTTATGTGCTCGCGACGATTGTGACGCCGCGGGACCCCGGCGAACGGCCAGTGCCGCGCCGCGCCATGGGCGTTACTTATGTGCCGTTCGATATGTCGGCGCGGAAACTGGAGGTCTCTTTCGACGCGCCTGAAGTCTTTCGGCCGCGGCAAAAACTTGACCTGCCACTCACGATCGCGGGCGCGGCGTCCGGCGCGCGCGTAAAACTTACTCTTGCCGCCGTCGATGAAGGCATATTGCGCCTGACGAAATTTGCCTCACCCGATCCGGCTGGACACTATTACGGTAAAAAAAGCCTCGGCGTCGCCATTCGCGACGACTACGGACGAATTCTGAACGCCAACCTTGGCGCAGCGGCGCGGTTCGGCGGCGACCAGCTTGGCGGTGAGGGGCTGACCGTGGTGCCGACAAAATCGGTCGCGCTGTTTTCGGGGATTGTCACCGTCGACGCGAACGGTAAGACGTCAGTGCCCATTGAAGTACCGGATTTCAACGGCGAATTGCGCCTGATGGCTGTTGCCTGGACGACTGATAAAGTCGGTGGGCACGCAGAACTGCTGACCGTGCGCGATCCTGTGCCAGCCGAACTTGCGCTGCCGCGCTTTGTTGCGCCCGGCGATACGGCGACCGCGACGCTCTTGATCGACAATGTGGACGGTGAAGCGGGAGACTATCAGGTCTCGATCACCGGCGACGGACCGATAAAATTTGGCGCAAACGCCACATACGCTCTGGCGGCGGGCCAAAAAGAAACGGCAGCGTTCACGTTCCAGACCGGCGAGGTCGGGATTGGCGCGGTCAACCTCAGCGTTTCCGGGCCGGGCGGATTTAACGTATCGCGATCCTACCCGATCCAGTCGCGAACGCCTTATTTTCCGGTGACCGAAGTGAAAACCGAACCGCTCGATCCGGGGACAAGCTTCGAAGTGTCGGCCGCCGTGCTTGATGGTTTTGCGGCGGGCTCAGGGGAGGCGGCGGTGTCCTTCTCGCGCATCCGCGGCGTAGAGCCGGGACCATTGCTGGATTCCCTGTACCGCTACCCTTGGGGGTGTACGGAGCAATTGACGAGTTCCGCCATGCCGCTGCTCTTCGTCGACGTGCTTGGCGGTGAGTTGGACCGGGATCCGGAACGGGCCGTCAGACCGCGCGTACAAAAAGCGGTGAACAAGCTTCTCAACAGACAGAGCCCGGACGGCGCCTTTGGGCTCTGGCGGGTCGGCGATCGCTACGCAAACGCCTGGCTTGCGCCCTATGTCACGGATTTCATCTATCGCGCCAAGGCGGAAGGCTATGGCGTGCCGGATGAAGCGCTGGAAGCGGCGTATGGTTCCTTACAACAGATTGCCCGCCTCGATCGCTGGTATGCGGCGGGGTATCAGACGCGTGCTGACGAAACCGAAGGCTCCAACGACAAGACAGAACATCTCCGTCGGCGGTCAGCGGCCTACGCCATGTATGTGCTGGCGCGGGCGGGACGCGCAGACCTTTCTGATCTGCGATACTTCCATGACACGTTACTTGGTGACACGCCGAGCCCGTTGGCGCGCGCCCATATTGGCGCCGCGCTAGCGATGATGGGGGACCGCGCCCGCGCCAACAACGCGTTTGAAAAAGCCTATGAGGCGTTGGGCTGGGATAATCGCGGTGACTATTACCAGACGACGTTGCGTGATGCGGCCGGCGTCGTGGCGTTGGCGGCGGAGGCTGGCCAACAGGAGCGGCTTGAAGAAATCACCGACCGCTTCCTGACCTTTGTAAAAGAGCCCGGCAGAATGCACACGCAGGAGAAAGCTTATGTGTTGCTCGCGGCGCAAGCGCTCTTGCGGGCGGGCGGCAAGGTCGAGCTTTCTCAAGACGGCGAAGCGTTGAACGACCTGCCCGCGGCGCCTTCCTTCGCACCGACAATCGAAGAGCTCATGGATGGCATCATTTGGCGCAATGAAGGCGAAGGCCGGATCTACCGCTCGTTGACAGTTTCGGGCGCGCCATTGTCTGCACCGGCAGCCGTTGCGCAGGGTTTCGACATCACAAAACGCATCGCGACCCGGGACGGCCGTGCGGTCGATCTAGGCGCCGTTCGCCAGAACGACAGGTTGGTCGTCGTGATTTCCGGTCAGGCGCAGGACAACAAACTGCACCCGGTAATCGTCGCCGACCTTTTGCCGGCCGGGTTCGAGATCGAAACCATTCTACAGCCCTCGGACTCTGACAATGGCGGACAATCGCGCGGGCCCTATAAGTGGGTCGGTGCGTTGGCGCGTCCGCGGGTCGCCGAGGCCCGGGATGATCGCTTCATCGCGGCGGTGGATGTGCGCGGCAAGAACCGGTTTACGCTCGCATATGTCGTTCGGGCGGTGACGCCGGGTAAATTCGCTGCGCCGGGCGCTGTCGTGGAAGACATGTATCGGCCCGGCGTTTTTGCACGCACAGCCAATCAGACGATCGCCATCGGTCCGGCCCCGTGAGTTTGCGCCGAACGATAGGCAAGCTGGCGATCGGTGCCGTTGCCGTATGTGCAACGGTCGCGCTTCTTGATATCGCATTGCCGCCGCCGCTTGAAAAGGCGCGCGACGTGTCGCCGTTGGCCGTCGATCGCAATGGCGAATGGCTGCACGCATTTTCAACGCAAGAGGGGCGTTGGCGTTTCTCCGCTGACCTTGGCGAAATTGATCCGGTCTTTGTTGAGCGCCTGATCGCGATTGAGGACAAACGGTTCTATGTCCATCCGGGTGTTGATCTGTTTGCGGTTATTCGGGCCGCGGGAAATTCCGTAAAGGCCGGGCGCATCGTCTCCGGCGCGTCGACCATCACCATGCAGACGGCGAGACTGCTGGAGCCGCGACCGCGTCACCTCGGTTCGAAAGTCATTGAGATGGTGCGCGCGCTTCAGCTTGAGCGCCGCTTGTCGAAACGCGAGATCCTCGAACTTTACCTGACCCTTGCGCCTTATGGCGGCAATCTTGAAGGCGTGCGCGCGGCGAGCCTTTCTTATTTCGACAAAGAACCGGCGCGCCTCACTGATGCTGAACAGGCCTTGTTGATTGCGCTGCCACAGGCGCCGGAAGCGCGCCGGCCTGATTTGAAACCAGACAATGCAGCGCAAGCGCGTGCGGAGATCCTGCAAAAGCTCACGGGCCTTGGCGCGCTGGCGGACAATCGCGCTATCGAGGCAAATGAAGCGCGCCTGCCAAATGCGCGCAGCATGTTCCCGCGTCTCGGATATCATGTCGCTTCGGGGCTTGTTGCAGACCAGACTTTCGTTCGGACAACCATCGATGCGCCATTGCAGGCGCGCGCTGAAGCACTGGTTTCGCGCTATGCCTTGAACTTTGACGACGGCGCGACGGCGTCGCTGTTGATTATCGACAACGAAACGAACGAAGTGCGCGCCAGTGTCGGGTCTTCAAGCCTTGAAGTCGCCGGCGGCTGGATGGACCTCACGACCTCGACGCGCTCGCCGGGGTCAACGCTAAAACCGTTTATTTATGCGTTGGCGTTTGACGATGGGCGCCTCGCGCCGGCGACAATTCTCGATGACATGCCGCGCACATTTGGCGATTATTCACCGGAAAATTTCGACCGATCGTTTCGCGGTGAAGTGCGTATGAAAGAAGCGCTGCAGCATTCGTTGAATTTGCCGGCCGTCGCGGCGTTAAGCGCTATAGGCGTTGATCGGTTTCTTGCCTCGGTCGGGGCGGCCGGCGTCGACATCAAAACGAAGAAGAGCGCAGACACAAGACCCGGCCTCGCTGTGGCGCTCGGCGGCGCCGGCGTCACGGCGCGCGATCTTGGCCGCCTCTATGCGGGGCTTGCCAATGAAGGGCTCGCTGAACCGCTGGTCTGGACGGACGCCAGTGTTCATACAGGCGCATACAGACTGTTCAGCGCGTCAGCGGCGCAAGGCATCAATACCATTCTCGCCGACTCACCAGCATTAGAGGGACGCGCGCCTGCCGCTCTTTCCAAAGGCGCCGCGCGGGTCGCGTTCAAAACCGGTACGTCTTACGGATTTCGCGATGCCTGGGCCGCGGGCCATAACGGCAATCCGGACGAGAAGGGCTACACGGTCATTGCCTGGGTCGGGCGCGCGGACGGTGCGCCGCGTCCTGGCCAGACAGGACGCAAAACCGCAGCGCCATTGCTGTTTGATGCCTTTGATCTGATCGACGAAATGTTTGGCGCCGGGGCTGGTGTTGACCTGCCAGCACAGGGCGGCGAGGCGCCGGCGATCGCGCGCCTGAACCCCGCGCCGGCCGCAACGCCGCCGTCTATTATCTTTCCGCGCGATGGCGTTGAACTCTTTGTCGATACAACAGCGCGCGGATTTTCATTGGCGGCGCGGGGCGGGGCGGGCGACTATCGATGGTACGCAGACGGCGCGCCAATCGGTGTCGTTGAGGGCCGCGCGATCTGGTCGCCGGCGGCCGCAGGGTTTTATGACGTGACGGTCGTCGACAAGGCCGGGCGGACCGCCGTTTCAAAAGTGCGCGTTCGTGCGAACGGAATGACGGCCGGATGATCCGGCGTAACTTTATTGCTGGCGCGGTGTCGTTCGCTGTGTTGCCGGCGAGGGCCTCCGAGAAAATCGGCAAAGCTGAGGCGATTGCGGGCGATCGGTTTCGCGCTGGCGGCGATGAGGAGTTTCATCTCACAGATATTCTGGCGCCGTCGGCCTATGATTTACATCGCGATGCGCAGCCGTTCTTCGG
>JAJFFU010000246.1 GCA_021776465.1 Parvularculaceae bacterium | reverse complement strand
GTTAGTCAAACAAGCGATCAAGCGAATAGCGCCCGCCGCCGCCGGCGGCAAAATGAAGATTAACCGCAATCAGGATAAGGGCTGGAAATTGTGCGCGGAAATCGTCGCCGAGATGGACCATTAAAAAACCGACGACGAAATTGAACGCCATAATGAGGCCGGCCCAACGCGTGAATAGCCCGAAAACCAGCAACCCGCCGCAAATGCACTGTGCATAAACAGACAGCGGTGCAAACAAATGCGGCGCCGGAAAACTAAATTGCGTCATGAAGGCTTCAAACTCCGCCATGCGTTCGGCGCTGACGATATTGTCCCACACGCCCCAGATCAAAAACGCACCGGTCAGCAACCGCATGAGGAGGAGACTGACATCAGAAAACCGCGCAAAGCTGCCGAGAAAAAGATACGTCCGCATCGGCTTACCCTTTCTTTCGCCGCGCCTTGAAAAAATCTTTCAGCAATTGGCTCGCCTCATTCGCAAACGGTCCTTGTACAATTTCCGGCCTTGCGTGGCATGTGGGCTGCTCGAAAAATTTCGGCCCGTGCCAGACGGCGCCGCCCTTGGGGTCTGACGCCGCGATAACGAGGCGCGCGACGCGCGCATGGGAGATCGCCCCGGCGCACATGGCGCAGGGCTCCAGCGTCACAAATAATGTCGTACCGGGAAGGCGGTAATTGCCGCTATTTCGCGCACCATCGCGCAGCACCCGGATTTCCGCATGGGCGGTCGGGTCGTGCTCGGTGATCGGCGCATTGCCGGCGGCTGCAAGCAAGGCCCCGTCAGCATCGACCAGGACCGCGCCAATGGGCGCCTCGCCGGACGCAGCAGCGGCCCGCGCTTCTTCCAGCGCAAGGTTCATGAACCGTTTTTCGTCAGCGTCTATCATGACGCCTTTTTGCGATGCGCCTCGTAATAGCTACGCAATACAGCATTCATGCGCGTCAGATGCCCCTTCCCGTTCGACTTGAACCAATCAAACACATCATTATCGAGACGAAGATGCACAGATGTTTTCTCCGGCGCGACAAAGGGAACTGCTTCTTCCCAGAATTCGGCGGGCACATCATGTTCGGGCGCATCAGGCCGGGGGCTGGAAATTTCACCCCGCTTCTCCATCGCGTTCAGCTCTGCGAGCGTAGCGCGCCTCAGCTTTTCTTTTGCTTTTTTCATTTAGCTTCCAAGCCGATATAAGGCGAATGTCATCGCCGCGTATGGCATAAACAAGTTCATAGTAGACATCATTCACCGGCCCGATCGCATTGAATCTCTTTTCACCTTTATAGTCGCGCGGATCCGGCCATTTTTCTACCGCGTCCGGCGTATTAAACATTCGCGCTGCGCGAAGAAAATCAACGCCATGCTTGCCCAGTACGTCCCGACGCTTTTCTTCGTCCCATACAAACGTGAAAGGCATTAAATTCTCCTGATCGCAAGATCATACTCGGACCTAGCCTTAGGTTCGCCTTTCAATACAATCATGTACATGATTGTGTACATAGTTGCAAGTCGCATTTTTCGATAAATGTGGGCTGATCATCAAGCTAGCCCCCAATCCACACTGGCGCCAGTCGGCTTAATCCGGCCTTTACCATGGCGCGCGACACTTGGGCGGTAAGGACAGGCCCTTGGAATCAGACCGTTTCATCCGTTTTGCTGATCGCGCGTCCATCGTTTATGCGGCGTCGTTTTTTCTGACGATCATTGCAACGACGTTTTTGACCGATGGCGTCGCCATCGGCGCGCGCGGCGTTGTCGGCGGCGATTTTCTCGCCTTCTACACGGCCGGAAAATTCGCGCTCAGCGGCGCCGCGGCGCATGCTTATGACTTCGCGGCCTTCGACGCAGCGCTCAAGTCGCGCGCGCCGTTAGAGGCCGTCGGCATGATGTGGCAATATCCGCCGGCGATGTTTTTCATCGCCGCGCCGTTTGCGCTCCTTCCCTACAAAGCCGCCTTCATCGCCTGGACGCTCGCCGGATGGTCCGTGCTCGGATGGTCATTGCGGGAAATCGGCTTTCGCGGCAAAACCCTGCGCATTCTTCTTTTTTCGTCGCTAACTGTTTCCATATTGGGCTACGGCCAGATCAGCACTGCAACGGCGGGACTGTTATTTCTTGCAGCATACGATCCGAAAAGGCGCTGGCTTGTCGCCGGGCTGGCCGCCGGCCTTCTTACCATCAAACCGCAATTGGGCCTGTTGTTGCCATTCGCCTTTCTCGCCGTTGGGGCATGGCGCACCATCGCTGTCGCCTGCATCACAGCAGCGTTCCTCCATGCAATGTCCTTCCTTCTGGTCGGCGCCGAAGGGTGGGCAGCCTTCATCGAAGCGGCGCTCCGCTTCAAAGACGAAATCGCGGGCGCGGCGACGCTGACCCCGCCGCGGGGCATGACCACATTGTTCGGGCAGTTAAAGCTAATGGGCTTTTCCGGCGAGGCGGCAATGCGAGCCCAATATGCAGCGACCGCGGCCCTGGCGGCGATGACCGTCATCGTCTGGCGCAAACAAATCGACCCGCTGGCGAAAGCCGCCTTTGTCGGGGCCGGCGCGATTATCGCCGCGCCATACGCTTATGGCTATGAGATGACGGCGTTGCTATTGGCCGGCGTCGCACTGGCGCGGATCGCGCAAACGCCGCGATCGGCCCTCGGGGCGACGCTCATCGCCCTTTGGGTCGTCATTGCGGCGCGCCCGCTGCTTGGCGAACTGGCGATGGTCAATACCGCCTTCATGATCAGCATGGGTGCGCTGGCGACCTTGGTCGCGGCAATCTTTCGCCGGGGTGCGATTGATCGTGCGCCCGCGCCCGCCTAAACAGGCGCGACCAGTCGCACTAAACTTTTTAAGGTTCCCATGTCCGATGACGGCGAACGCATCGCCAAATATCTCGCCCGCGCCGGCGTCGCCTCGCGCCGCGAGGCCGAAAAACTGATCGAGCAGGGGATTGTCACGGTAGACGGCAAGACGCTGACAACGCCGGCGTTCAAAGTCACGCCCGACATGGATATCCGGGTTGACGGAACGCGCATCGGGCGGCCGGAAAAACCGCGCCTGTGGCGCTATCATAAACCGGATGGCCTCGTCACAACCCATAAAGACCCGCAAGGGCGCGCGACCGTGTTCGACGCGCTCGCAGGACGCCTGCCGCGGGTGATCTCTATTGGCCGACTTGATCTGACCACGGAAGGTCTGCTCCTCCTCACCAATGATGGCGGCCTGGCGCGGCAGCTTGAACTGCCCTCGACAGGATGGACGCGGCGCTATCGCGTGCGCGCCTATGGCCGGACGTCACAAAAGGCGCTTGATGGGCTGAAAGACGGCGTCGACATCGACGGCGTTCAGTACGGGCCCATTCGCGCCAATATCGATCAAGTCCAAGGCCACAACACCTGGGTGACGCTGTCGATTAACGAAGGCAAGAACCGCGAAGTGCGCAACGTCATGCGCCACCTCGATTTGCAAGTGAACCGCCTCATTCGCACCGCCTACGGACCATTTCAGCTCGGCAAGCTGCAAAAGGGCGCTTTTGAGGAAGCGCCGGGGAAACAATTGAAAGAACAGCTGGGTAAGAAAATCTGCGCGGAGATCGGGTTATGACCAACGTCGTCAATCTCAATCGGTTTCGCAAACAGAAGAAGCGCACGGAAGACGCAAAGAACGCCGAGGA